>NZ_JBHVRT010000009.1:149266-272025 GCF_042885555.1 Kitasatospora sp. NPDC058048
CTCCAACACGGGGGTTGAGTACAGGGTGTGCCCGCACTTTACCGCGTAGTCACGGGGCTGCCCCGGGGGGGGCCCCGCACCGTGCGAACGGGTGCGGGCCCGCACGTCCCCGGGGCGGCACGGCAGCGCCGTTTCCGGCTCCCATAATGGAGGCCACGACACGCGGGGCGGTGGGGGCGAGCAGGTGCAGCAGGGGTGGCAGGTCCGCAACGGCATCGAGAACAGCACGGTCAACGGCAGCACCTTCCAGGCGCGCGAGCTGACCGTCCACCAGTACGCCGCGCCGGCCGCCGAGGTGCGGTGGCCGGTGGTGATCGGGCGGATCCCGCCCAGGGCGACGGCCTTCCAGCCCCGGGCGGAGCTGCGGCGGGCCATCGACGAGGCCCGCGGGGAGTACGGGACGGTCGTGCTGAGCCAGGTGCTGGCGGGCGGTGGCGGCGTCGGCAAGTCGCAGCTCGCGGCGCACTACGCGCGCGCGGCCGTCGAGGCGGGCACCGACCTGGTGCTGTGGGCCGACGCGGCCGAGCCCTCCGCGGTGACCGAGCTGTACGCCCGGGCCGCCGTGCAGCTCCGGGTGCCCGGGGCGAGCGGCGAGGCGGCCGAGCAGGACGCCGAGCGCTTCCTCGCCTGGCTGGCCGCCACCGAGCGGGGCTGGCTGGTCGTCCTCGACAACACCACCGAGCACACGCCCGAGGAGCTCTGGCCCGTCACCAGCCGGGGCGGGCGCGGACGGGTCATCGCGACCACCCGCCACCGGGGAGCGGCCAGTACGGGCGGCGACCGGACCCTCGTGGACGTCACCACGTACTCCCCCGCCGAGTCCGCCGCCTACCTCGGCGAGCGGCTGGAGCGGGCCAAGTGCGCCCGCTTCCTCGACGAGCAAGCGGAGGAGCTCGCCGAGGCGCTGGGCCACCTGCCGCTGGCGCTGGCCCACGCGGCCGCCTGCATGGTCAACACCCGGCGCGGCTGCGGCCGGTACCTGGAGCTCTTCCGCGACCGCTCGCGCAGCCTGGACGCCGTGCTGCCGGCCCGCTCCGGTGCCGACGGCTACCGGGGGCCGGTCGCGGCGGCGCTGCTGCTGGCCCTCGACGCGGCGCAGCAGGAGGAGCCGGTCGGGCTCGCCGGGCCGGTCCTCCGGTTGGCGGCGCTGCTGGACCCGGCCGGGCATCCGCAGGAGCTGTGGGGCACCGGGCCGGTGCTGGAGCATCTCGGCAGGGTCCGCGGCACGCCGGTCACGGCCGACGACGCGATGGAGGCGCTCGCGCTGCTGCACAACTACAGCCTCGTCACTCTCACCGAGACCTCCCACCGGGAGGTGACCCTCCATGCGCTCACCGCCCGTGCCACCCTCGACACGGCTCCCGACTCGACGCGGGCGGGCATCGTGGTCGCCGAGGCCCTTCTCGAACTGTGGCCGACCGCGGACTACGGCGTGCAGGGTTTGGCCGCGACGCTGCGGGCCAACACCGACGTGCTCACCCGGCACGGGCCCACCGGCCTGATCCAGCGGCCGCTGGGGATGCACCTGCTGCTGTTCCGCTGCGGCGCGAGCCTCGTGGAGGCGGGCCTGTACGCCACCGGCATCCAGTACTGGACGCATCTCGCCACCACGAGCGAGCGCGTCCTGGGAGGCGACCATCCCGACACTCTCGCGGCCCTCGGGAACCTCGCGCAGTCGTGCTGGGAGGCCGGACGCACCGACGAGGCGATGAGTCTCCAGGAGCAGGTCCTCGCCGACCTCCAACGCCTCCACGGCAGTGACCACCCCACCGTCCTGATGGCCCGCAACAACCTGGCCGCCACCTACTCGGAGGCCGGACGCATCGAGGACGCCATCGGTCTCCAGGAGCAGGTCCTCGCCGACCGCCGGCACGAGCTGGGCGCGGACCACCCCGACACCCTCACGTCCCGCAACAACCTGGCCGCCACCTACCTGGAGGCCGGACGGGTCGAGGACGCCGTCGGCCTCCAGGAGCAGGTCCTCGCCGACCGCCGGCGCGTCCTCGGCGGCGACCACCCGGACACCCTCACGTCCCGCAACAATCTCGCGGTCATGTACCTGCACGCCGGAGACGTGGAGCGAGGGCTGGAGATGCTCCGCCGGGCGGCGGCGGACCTCGACCGCGTCCTCGGGCCGGACCATCCGTCGACCGTCCTGGCCAGGGAGAACCTGCTCGAAGTGGCGGGGGAACCTCAGCCCGAGGCCGCCCAGGACAGCAGCAGCCGCAGCCCGTCGTCCGACGCCGAGCCCGGGTCGGCGGTGTAGGTCACCAGCGCCTGGCCGGGGTCGTCGGCCGGCCGCAGGGTGTCGTACACGAGGTCCAGCGTGCCGGCCAGGGGGTGGCGGAAGGCCTTGCGGCCCGAGGTCTTGTCGGCGACCGGGTGGTCGGCCCACATCCGCTGGAACTCTTCGCTGCCCAGGCAGAGTTGGCCGATCAGCTCGGCGAGCAGCGGGTCGTCGGGGCGGCGGCCGGCCTCCAGGTGGAGGAAGGCGACGTTCTCCCGGGCGCACGCGGCCCAGTCGGCGTAGAGCTCGCGGGAGGCCGGGTCGAGGAAGGTGATCCGGGCGATGTTGCGTTCCTCGGCCGGCAGGGCGCCGTAGTCGCCGAGGAGCGCGACGGCGGCGTGGTTCCAGGCCAGGACGTCCATCCGGTGGCCCATCACCAGGGCCGGGGTGTGCGGGAGCTGCTCCAGCAGGCGCAGCAGCGAGGGGCGGGGCCGCTGGCGCTCGACGGGGCGGCGGGGGCGGGCCGCGGGCCGGGCGAGGCGGTGCAGGTGGCCGGACTCGTCGGGGGCCAGCCGCAGGGCGCGGGCGACGGCGTCGAGGACGGCGTCCGAGGGGTTGCCGACGCGGCCCTGTTCGAGGCGGGTGTAGTAGTCGACGCTGACTCCGGCGAGGTGGGCGAGCTCCTCGCGGCGCAGCCCGGCGACGCGGCGGCGGCCGCCGTAGTCGGGGAGGTCGACGTCCTCGGGCCGCAGGCCGGCGCGGCGGGTGCGGAGGAATTCGCTCAGGGCGCTGCTCGGGTTCACGTCATGGATTGTCACCCGGACGGGTGCCGCCGTGCCTGGCCCTGTCAGGACCAGGCACGGCGGGGCCTGGGCGGGGCCTGGGCGGTCAGGCGGTGCGGTCAGCCGGGGCGGGGCCTGGGCGGTCAGCCGGTCAGGGAGGGGAAGGCCGGGACGAGCCCGCCGTCGATCACGATGTCCTGCCCGGTGATGTACGAGGAGCGGTCGGAGAGCAGGAAGGCGACCGTCTGCGCGACGTCCTCGGCGGTGCCCAGCCGGCCGAGCGGGACGTGGCCGCGGATCGGCTCGTGGTCGGCCGGGTCCGGGACGGCCGCGTGGAACATCTCGGTGACGATGTAGCCGGGGCTGACCGAGTTGACCCGGATGCCGCGGCCGGCCAGTTCGCTGCCGAGGGTGCGGGCGAGGCTGAGGACGGCGGCCTTGGTGGCGGCGTAGACGGCGGCGCCGGGCAGGCCGCGGTGCGGGGTCCAGGAGGCGTTGAGGACGACGGATCCGCCGCCGGCGGCGTCCAGCAGCGGCAGCGCGTGCTGGACGGTGAGGAACACGCCCTTGAGGTTGACGGCGACGATCCGGTCGAACTCGGCCTCCGTCACCTCGTCCACCGGCTGGAAGCCGGCCACGCCGGCGTTGGCGAAGACCCCGTCGAGCCGGCCGTACCGCTCCCGCACGGTGTCGGCCAGCCGGGCGAGGTCGGCCGCCACGGAGGCGTCGGCGCGGACGGTGAGCAGCCGGTCGCCGGCGTCGAGGCGTGCCGCGGCGCGGGCGAGCCGCGCGTCGTCGCGGCCGGTGACGACGACCCGGGCGCCGGTGGCGAGGAGGTGACGGGCGGTGGCGAGGCCCATGCCGCTGGTGCCGCCGGTGACGAGGACCGTGGCATCGCCGAGGACCGTGGCATCGGAGGGAGCGGCGGCATCGGAGGGGACGGTGGCGCCGGAAAGAACGGCGGCGTCGGAGGAAGGGTGACTCATGCCGTTCACCTTCGCGACGGGTGCCGGGCCGGCACCAGGCCCGCCTCGACCGTGGGTCCCGGAAAACCACCCTGCGAACCGGGAATCGGCGCGATCACCGGACGGTTGGGCCAGGGCGACGGTCCAAATACGGCACTCGCGAAGAGGGACTTCCCATGAAGATCGGCATCATCGGCGCGGGCAACATCGGCGGCAACCTGACGCGACGGCTGACGTCGCTGGGGCACGAGGTATCGGTGGCCAACTCCCGTGGCCCGGAGACGCTCAAGGCACTGGTCGAGGAGACCGGCGCGACGGCGGTGACGGTCTCCGAGGCCGCCCGGGGCGCGCAGGTCGTGGTGGTGACGGTGCCGCTGAAGAGCGTGCCGGACCTGCCCTCCGGGCTGCTGGACGGCGCCGCCGAGGGCGTCGCGGTGATCGACACCGGCAACTACTACCCGAAGGAGCGCGACGGCCGGATCGACGCGATCGAGGACGGCGGGCTCACCGAGAGCCGGTGGACGGAGCAGCACCTCGGGCACCGGGTGGTGAAGGTGTTCAACGGCACCTACGCCCAGGACCTGCTGGAGCGCCCGCGCCCGGCCGGGGACCCGGAGCGGCTCGCCGTGCCGGTCGCGTCGGACGACGAGGCGGCCAAGCGGGTGGTGCGGGAGCTGGTCGACGCGTTGGGCTTCGACACCGTGGACGCGGGCGGGATCGACGAGTCCTGGCGCCAGCAGCCGGCCACCCCGGTGTACGGGCTGCGGGCCGGGGTCGAGGCGGTCACCCGAGCGCTCGCGGAGGCCTCCCCGGAGCGCCCGGCCGCCCACCGGGCGTAGGGCCTGTCCTCGGGCCCCCGCCCGGCGGAGCGGTTCAGCGGAGCCGGCGCGCCCCCTCCGCCGGGACGGCGGTGAGGGTGCGCGGCTCGGCGTACCCGGCTTCGCGGAAAGCGGCGGTGACCTCGGCGGCGACGCGCTCGGCGGTGTCCGTGTCCACCAGGGCGATGACCGAGCCGCCGAAACCGCCGCCGGTCATCCGCGCGCCGTGGGCGCCGGCGGCCAGGGCCGCGTCGACGGCGAGGTCGGTCTCCGGGCAGGAGACCCGGTAGTCGTCGCGCAGCGAGGCGTGCCCGGCGGTGAGGATCGGGCCGAGCGCGGCGAGGTCGCCGGCGTCCAGACGGGCGACGGCGGCCTCCACCCGGGCGTTCTCGGTGACCACGTGGCGCACCAGGGGAACCAGGTCCTCGGGGAGCCGGGCGAGCGCGTCGGCCAGCCCGGCCGGCCGGAGCGAGCGGAGCGCGGGCAGCCCGAGCAGGGCGGCGGCGCGTTCGCAGCCGGCCCGCAGCGCGGCGTACGCGCCGTCGCCGAGGTCGTGCTTCACCCGGGTGTCCAGGACGAGCAGGGCGAGGCCCGCGCCCGCGAGGTCGACGGGCACCTGACGCATCGTCAGATCGCGGCTGTCGAGGAACAGGGCGACTCCGGGGCGGCAGCACATCGAGGCCATCTGGTCCATGATTCCGCAGGGCACGCCGACGAAGGCGTTCTCGGCCCGCTGCGCCAGCACCGCCAGCTCCGGGCCCGCCAGGCCCAGCCCGTACAGGTCGTTGCAGACGGCGGCGACGACGCACTCCAGGGCGGCCGAGGAGGAGAGCCCGGCGCCGCCGGGCACGTCGCTGTCCAGTCGGAGGTCGAGCCCGCCGACCCGGTGGCCGGCCTCGCGCAGCGCCCACACCACCCCGGCCGGGTAGCCGGCCCAGCCGGGCACCGAGCCGGGGGCGAGGTCGTCCACCTTCAGCGTCACGAGGTCACCGCCCTGGGCGGACCAGAGCCGCAGCAGCCCGTCCTCCCGCCGGGCGGCCTGGGCGCGGACGGTCCGCGGCAGGGCGATGGGGAGGACGAACCCGAGGTTGTAGTCGGTGTGTTCGCCGATCAGGTTGACCCGGCCGGGGGCGGCCCACTCCCCCTCGGAGGGGCGGCCGTACAGCTGCTCGAAGGTGTTCATGCGGCGACCTCCCGCAGCCGGCGGGCCGCGTCCTCGGGGGTGACGTCGTTGACGAAGGCGTCCATGCCGGATTCCACCCCGGCCAGGTACTTGAGCTTGTCGGCGGTGCGGCGGATGGTGAACAGCTCTAGGTGCAGGGCGAGTTCGTCCCGCTGTCCGGCCGGGGCCTGGTGCCAGGCGGAGATGTACGGGGTCCGGCCGGTGCCGAAGAGCCGGTCGAAGCGGCGCAGCAACTCCAGGTACAGGGCGGGGAATTCGTCCCGCTGTTCGGCGTCCAGCGCGGTCAGGTCGGGCACCCGGCGGTGCGGGTGGAGATGGACCTCGTACGGCCAGCGGGCGGCGAAGGGGACGAAGGCCGTCCAGTGCGTCCCGGCGAGCACGACGCGGTCGCCGTGGGCGCGTTCGGCGGCGAGCAGGTCCTCGAAGAGGTTGCGGCCGGTGGCGGCGCGGTGTTCGGCGGCGCGGGTGGCCATCCGGGCGGTGCGCGGGGCGGTGAAGGGCAGGGCGTAGACCTGGCCGTGCGGGTGGGCGAGGGTGACGCCGATCTCGGCGCCCCGGTTCTCGAAGCAGTAGACCTGCCGCACGCCGGGCAGGGCGGAGAGTTCGGCGGTGCGGTCGGTCCAGGCGTCCAGGACCAGCCGGGCACGCTCGGGGGTGAGGTCGGCGAAGGAGGCCTCGTGGTCGGCGGTGAAGCAGACCACCTCGCAGCGCCCGGCGCCGGGGCCACTGGTCCACAGGCCCCCGGCCGCCCGGACGGGCTCCGCGGGCGGGCCGGCCAGCGAGGGGAAGCGGTTCTCGAAGACGGCCACCTGGTAGTCCTCGGCCGGGATCTCGCTGAGCCGCCCGTCGCGGGACGGGCAGAGCGGGCACTCCTCGGCCGGCGGCCGGTAGGTGCGCGCCTGGCGGTGGGCCGCGATGGTGACCCAGTCGCCGGTGGCCGGGTCCAGCCGGACCTCGGAACCGGGGGCCTGCGGGTCGAGCGGCCGTTCGTCCACCGCGGTCCGGGGGGCGGCGGTTCCGCCGTCGTAGTAGATCAGCTGCCGACCGTCCGCGAGGGTGGTCACTGTCCTGACGGTGGGCTGGGTCAGGGACGTACCGGGCATGGCCCTTCTTCCTCCGAGTGAAGCCATTGGACATGGGTAAATCAACAGAAAGCTACAATCTCAAACATTATCCACCATGGGCACGCGACCGACGTGCTCGAAGGAGGCCTCCCGATGGCTGACAGCGCCCAACCGCTCGCCGGACAGCGCCGCGTGCTGATCCTGGAGCAGATCCGCGAGCGCGGCGGGGTCCGGGTCACCGAGCTGGTCCGCGACCTCGGGGTCTCCGACATGACGGTCCGGCGCGACCTGGACGCGCTGGCGCGCCGGGGCCTGGTCCACAAGGTGCACGGCGGCGCCGTCCGGGTCGAGGCGCCGGCCACCGGCGAGCCCGGGTTCGAGACCAAGGCGCACTGGGAGCTGCCCGCCAAGGAGGCGATCGCCCGGGCCGCCGCCGCGCTCGTCCCGCCGGGTTCGGCGGTCGGACTGGCCGGCGGGACGACCACCTTCGCGGTCGCCCGGCACCTGCGCGCGGTCGAGGGCCTGACCGTGGTGACCAACTCGCTGCGGATCGCCGAGCTGCTGGAACAGCCCGCCGAGGACGGCACGCCGGCCAGCGCCACGGTGATCCGCACCGGCGGCGTGCGGACCCCCTCGGACGCGCTGGTCGGGCCGGTGGCCGACCGGGCGATCCGCTCCCTGCACGTCAACCTGCTGATCCTGGGCTGCCACGGGCTCTCCCCCGAGGCCGGGCTGACCACCCCGAACCTCGCCGAGGCGGAGACCAACCGCGCCTTCCTCCGGTCGGCCCGCCGGGTGGTCGTGGTCGCGGACCACACCAAGTGGAACGCGGTCGGCCTGGCCACCTTCGCCGACCTGGACCAGCTGGACGTCCTGGTCACCGACGACGCCCTGCCCGCCGAGCAGCGGGCGGCCGCCGCGGGCATGGTCGGCGAGCTGATCGTGGCGGCGACGGCGGACCACACGAACCGGCCCGGCTAGCCAGACCGCCCCGACCGGCCCGACCGGCCCGGCTCACCCGATCGTCCCGACCTCCCCGACCGCCCTGGCTCACCCGACCGCCCCGGCTCGCCGAACCAGCCCGACCAGCCGGATCGCTCCGCCCCGCCGGAGCGGCCCGAACTCCCCCGCACCACCAGCTCGGTGGGCAGTTCCAGCCCCTCGCCCGGCACCGCCCGCCCGCGCACCTGGTCCAGCAGCCGGCCGACCAGCGCCGTGGCGATCGCCCGCAGCGGCAGCCGCACCGAGGTCAGCCCGGGATGGAGGTGCCGGCAGAGCGGCGTGTCGTGGAACCCGGTGACCGCCACCCCGCCGGGCCCGATCACCAGCCCCTCCGCCCGGACCGCCTCGTACACGTCCAGGGCCAGCAGGTCGCTGCCGGCCGCGACGGCGGTCGGCCGGTCAGGCCCGCGCAGCAGCGCCCGTACGGAGGCCGTCACGGAGCCCTCGGCCTCTCCTCCGGCCCCGTCAACGGCCCCGGCCCGATCAACGCCCGTCGCCACCGCGGACAGGCCGAGCCGGTCGGCCTCGGCCAGGAACCCGGCCCGACGCGCCGCCATCCAGGGCAGCTCCTCGGCGGCCCCGAGGTAGCCGATCCGGCGGTGGCCGAGCGCCGCGAGGTGCCGCACCACCTCGGCCATCGCCGCCTCGTTGCCGATGTCCACCCAGTGCTGCGGCTGCCCGGGCCCGGTCCGTCCGAAGCTGACGAACGGGACGCCGAGCCGGGCCGCATGGGCGATCCGGACGTCCTCGTGCAGCACGTCGGCCAGCACCAGTCCGTCCACCTGGCGGGCCGCCACCAGTTCGTCGATCGCCGCCGCCGGGTCGGCCGTGCCCTGCCCCGGCCGGAACAGCAGCACCCGCTGCCCGGCCGCCCCGGCCGCGTCGACCAGGGCCTCCAGGAAGCCGGCCATCAACGGGTTCGGGTCGAGCGGGTCGTCCACCGGGGCGAGGTAGCCGATGGTGCGGCGGGCACCGCTGCGCAGCGAGCGGGCCGACTGGTCGGGCTGGTAGCCGAGTTCGCGGATAGCGGCGTTCACCCGCTCCAGGGTCTCCGGGCGGACCCGCTGCGGCGCGTTCAGCGTGTTGGAGACGGTCTGCCGGGAGACCCCGGCCGCCCGGGCGACCTCCTCGATCGTGGCGGCGCCACGGCGCGGCCGGTGCGGTCCCTCGGGCATGCGGTCCTCCAGGGGTGGTCGGGGCTCGGGACGACGGGGCCGGCGCCGGTCCGCCGCCCCGAGCGGGTCGGGCCCTGCGCGGGACCGGGGCCCGACGCGGGGTCGGGCCCGGCGCACGGTCAGGACCGGCGCGGGGTCAGGCCCGGCGCAGGGTCAGCAGTCCGCCGCGCGGCACCACGATCGCGTCCGCCCGGTCCAGCTCGACCTCGCCCTGCCGGACGATACGCCCCCGGGCGTCCTGCACCGTCACCGCCACCTGCCCGCGGCCGCCGGTGAGCCGGACGTCCGGGTCGGCGTCGGCGTTGGCGACCAGCAGGGTGTTCCAGTCCCCGCCGGAGACGTCCACCGGCAGTGCGGCGTAGCGGGCCACCGCCACGGTGCCGGCACCGCGCGCGGTGACCATCGGGTAGCCGAGGTCCGGGCGGGCCGGGAGCAGTTCGCCGAGCTGGAGGGTGGCGGTGTGCTCGCGGAAGACGCCGAGCCAGAAGGCGATGGCCTCGCGCTGGGCCTCGCTCTGCGCGGCGAGGTCGACGGAGACCTGCGGCACCGAGAACAGCACGTTGATCAGGTGGCAGGCGACCTGCTCCGGCGGCTCGCCCTGGTGCCACATCAGCATGTCGGCGTGGACGGGGACGGGCCCGGCCGCGAGCCGCACGTCGACGGTCCGCTGCCGGTTCTCCTGCGGGCTGAGCGGGCAGTCGGTGGCGCGGATCATGGTCGCGTACGGCCACAGGCCGGGGCTGACGTACGGCTGGCGGTGCTCGATCATCGCCTCCGGGTCGGCGGCGGTGATCCGGCCGCGGATCCCGGCGAGCAGCCGCTCCACGCCCTCGTCGACGGTCGCGCAGTCCGCGCCGGGGCGGGCCGGCGGGGCGTCGTCGCTCTCGGCGGCGCGGGCGAACCAGTCGACGAAGTCCACCTTGAGGCCGTCCATGCCCCACTCCTCGACGGCCCGGGCGAGCCGGTCGATGAGGAAGGCCCGGACCTCGGGGTGGCGCGGGTCGGCGACGATCGCGCCCATGTGGGCGGCGTCGGCCAGCGCGAGGTGACCGATCTCCCGGTACGCGGCGCTGTCCTTGCCGATGAACGGCAGCGCGTACCAGAGCATGTAGCGCACGCCGAGGTCGTGCACCCGCCGCACGTGGGCGGCGGTGTCGGGCAGCGAGACCGGCTCCCAGTCGCCGCAGTGGGCGTAGCCGCGGGTGCGGTCGGCGGTCATCCAGCCGTCGTCCACGATGATCACGTCCAGGCCCAGCTCCTTGCCGAGCGCGGCCTGGGTCTCGACGCCCTGGGGGGTGATGTCCTGGTGCATCGAGTACCAGGTGGAGTACGCGGGGCGGCGGGCGGCCTCCGGGATGTCGGCCGTGCGGCCCTCGCCCCACCAGGCGGCGAGGTCGGCCAGGGCGCGCCCGAAGTGCCGGCGGGAGGTGTCGATCCGGACGGTGAGCCGGTCGGTGGCCTGGGCCCAGAACCTGAACTCGCCGGTCTCCTCGACCACTCCGGCCCCGGTCAACACGTCCGGACGCCCGGCGGCGAAGGCGCACAGGGCGACGTCCCCGGTGCCGACCAGCGCGGCGATCGGCGCGCCGTTGGCCAGCGAGGTGCGGCGCGGGGCGCTCCAGGCGGCGGGCAGCCGGCCGGTGCCGCGCGGCTCGGGGGTCCACAGGGCGGTGGCGTCCACGCAGGGTACGCGCCACTCGATCCGCACCTCGCCCGCGCCCTCGGCGGTCACCTCCACCACCCCGTCGGCGATGCCCCGGGCCGTACCCGTGCCGCTCACCCGCAGGTCCAGCCCGTCGGCGTACAGCCGGCGCAGGCCGCCGGCGGCGGTGGGGGCGTGCGGCTCCCAGACGTCGTCGGCGCCGGTCGTCGTCCCGCCCGTGCTCCCGGTCGCGGTCGCGGTGGCGCTCGCGGTCGCGCTCTCGTTCCTGCTCTCGATCGTGCTCTCGGTCATGGTCAGCCCTTCGTGGCGCCGGCCAGCAGGCCGGAGATGAACTGCCGCTGGAGGACCAGGAAGAGGACCATCATCGGCAGGGTGGACAGCGCGGTGCCGGAGAGGATGGCGCCGTAGTCGGTGTTGGACTTGTTGCCGTGCAGCGTCGCCAGGGCGACCGGCAGGGTGTGCATCTCGGGGCTGCGCAGGGCGATCAGCGGCCAGACGAACTGGTTCCAGGACCCCAGGAAGAGGAAGATCGACAGCGCCGCCAGCACCGGCCGCATGACCGGCACCACCACGCTGAACAGCACCCGGATCTCGCCCGCGCCGTCGACCCGGGCGGCGTCCAGGAGTTCGTCCGGCAGGCTGCTCAGCGACTGCCGCATCAGGAAGATGGCGAACGGCACGCACAGCCCGGGCAGGATCAGCGCCTGGTAGGTGTCCAGCAGGCCGAAGTCCGTCATCATCTTGAACAGCGGTACCAGCGTGACCTGTTCGGGCACCACGAGGGTGGACAGCAGCAGTGCGAACAGCAGGGTGCGGCCGCGGAAGCGGAACTTGGCGAAGGCGTAGCCCGCGAGCAGCGCCACGACGAGGGCGCCCAGCGTCTGGACCCCCGCCACCAGCACGGAGTTCCCGATCACCCGGAGCAGGCCGATCTTCTGCTGCAGGTGGCTCAGGTTCTCGCCGAGGCTCCCGCCGGGCAGCAGCTTGGGCGGCCAGTCGAAGACCTCGGTGTCCTTGCGGGTGGCGGAGACCACCAGCCAGTAGAAGGGGGCGATCGACAGCCCGGTGATGCCGGCCAGGAAAAAGGTGAGCGGCCAGCCGCGCAGCTTGTTGAGGGGGTTCGCCCTCCTGGGGGTCGTGCTCCCGGGCGTAGCGCTCCGGGCTGTCGCGCCCTCGGGCGTCGTGCTCCCGGGCATCGTGGTCCGGGGCGTCGTGTTCTGGGGGGTGGTGGTCTTGGAGGTCACTTGTCGCGCTCTCCCATCAGGCGCATCTGGAGGGCGCCGAGCACCGACACGATCAGGGTGAGCGCGTAGGCGATGGCGGAGGCGTAGCCGAAGTCGAAGTACCGGAAGCCGTTCTGGTACAGGTACATGGAGACGGTCAGGGTGGCGTTGTCCGGCCCGCCGCCGGTCAGCACGTACGGCTCGTCGAAGAGCTGGAGCGTGCCGATGGTCGAGAGCACGACCGTGAACAGCAGCACCGGACGCAGCGCGGGGACGGTGATCGAGGTGAAGCGGCGGATCGGGCCGGCGCCGTCGACCATCGCGGCCTCGTACAACTCCTTCGGGATGGACTGGAGTCCGGCGAGGTAGATGACGGCGTTGTAGCCGGTGTAGTGCCAGGTGAGCACCACCACGACGGCCATCCGGGCCCAGACCGGCTGGCCCAGCCAGTCGACGGAGGGCAGGCCGACGGCGTTCAGCACCCAGTTGACCGCACCGTCGTCGGACTTGAGCAGGTAGGCGAACATCACGCCGGTGGCGACCAGGCCGGTGACCGAGGGCATGAAGACGCCGAGCCGCCACACCGTGCGCCAGCGCACCACGGCGGAGTTGATGCCGACGGCCATCAGCAGGGCCAGTCCGAGCATCAGCGGGACCTGGACGACGAGGATCTCGCCGGTGTTGCGCAGGGCCGTCCAGAACAGCGGATCGTCCAGCAGCCGCCGGTAGTTGGCGATGCCGGCGTTGCGGGTCGCGGTGCCGGCGCCGGTGGTGAAGGAGAGCCACAGCGACTCGATGATCGGGTAGGCCTTGAACACGCCGAAGGTGAGCAGGGCCGGGGCGAGCAGCAGGTACGGCAGGGCGGTGCGCCGCCGCCGGCTCCGCCCGGCCTTCCCGGTGAGGGCGGCGGAGGTCGGGCTGGCGGCGCTCATGCGATACCGCGCCCCGTCTGCTGGGCGAGCTGCTTGGCGGCGTCCTGGAGGACGGCGGCCGGGTCGGCGCCCTTGAGGAGCACCTTGGTCTGGGCGTCGCTGACGAGCTTGAGGGCCCGGGCGTAGTCGCCGGAGTAGTTGGTGGGGTCGCCGCCCTCGGTGGCGAGGTCGGTGAAGGTCTTGAGCACCGCCTGGCCGCCGTAGAAGGCGCTGGGCGCGGCGTACATCGGGTCGGCGTAGGCCTCGGTGAGGGCCGGGAAGACGCCGCCCGCGTTGAACATCGTGTTGACCGAGGCCGTGCGGGTGAGCGCGTACTCGACGAACTTCCAGGCGGCGCGGCGGCGCGGGCTGGAGGCGGCGACGGCCAGGTGGGTGGAGTTGACCAGCGCGGTGCGCTTGCCGCCGGGGGTGACCGCCGGGGGCTTGGTGAGGCGCCAGTTGCCGCTCTGGTCGGGGAACTTCTTCTCCAGGTAGTGCGCGACCCAGGTGGGCATCGCGGCCACCGCGAGCTTGCCGCTCTTCATCACCGGCGGCCAGCTCTGGACGCCGGGGGTGTCACCGATCAGCCCGGCCTCGTCCAGCCGCTTGATGATGGTCAGGGCGCGCACGGCCGGCTCCGAGCCGACGGTGATCTTGCCCTGGAGGTCGAAGTAGAAGGCGCCCTGGAGCTGCATCAGGCCCTGGAGGAAGTCCAGGTCGGGGGTGGGGTTGGCGGCCCGGTTGACGCCGATCAGCGCGACGCCGGGGTTGGCGGCCTTGAAGCGGTCGGCGACGGCGAGCAGGTCGTCCCAGGTGGCGAAGGTCTCGGGGTCGATGCCCGCCTTGTCGAAGTAGTCCTTGCGGTAGAAGAAGCCCAGCGCGTTGACCTCCCAGGGCAGCGCGTAGGCGTGGCCGTCCTTGCCGGTGACGACCGGCCACAGGCCCTTGGCGAACTTGTCCTTGTGGGCGTCGGCGCCGAGCGCGGAGAGGTCGGCCAGGCCGCCGGGGAACTTCTCCTGGTAGCCGGGCAGGTAGTCGCAGCCGATGTGGAGGACGTCGCCGAGTCCCTGGCCGCCGGCCGCCAGGCCGACGGTGATCTTGTCCCAGATGGCCGGCTCGCCGATGTCCTGGACGTCGACCTTGATCCCCGGGTTGTCCTTCTCGAAGGCCGGGACGATGCCGCGCAGGGCGTCGGCGGCGGTGGCCCAGGACCAGACGGTGATCGTGCCGGTGTCGGCGTCCCCGCCGGCGGCGCCTCCCGAGCCGGAGCCGCCGCCGCAGGCCGCGAGGGTGCCGCCGGCGGCGACGGCCAGCAGGCCGGCTCCGGAGGCGCGGAGAAGGTCGCGACGAGAAAGGTGTGACATTGCATTCCTCTCGGTGGGGTGGCGCCGGAAGGCTGTGATGCGCAGGGGGTGGTGGGTGTGGCAGATGAGGCGGGGGCAGCTCGGGTCGGTTTGAACGTTCAAACACACAAAACAGACCAGAACCAAACAGGTTCGAACGAGCGGACACAGCAAACGCCCGCCCTCCCCGTGCCGTCAAGCCCTGGCGAGGGGAACGGCGGGCTCCGCAACCGTTCCGTTATCAGCGGGTGACTCGACCCGGCGGGAGAGTCCCGGGTCGGTTTCCGGCCAGGTTTGTCATGTATTCGCCCAGTGTCGACCGGTCCCACCGTTCGTCCGACTAGGGTCGGTCCAGCTCCGCGGCACGGCGCCGTACGGCCATCGCGCGGCGCTTCGCGGACCCGTCGATTGGACTGGTGAGTAGTGAACATCAAGTATCGCCACGTGCCCGGTCGTTCATGGACGGCGGCAGTCCGGGGCCGGCTCGCCGCCGCGGTGGGGGTTGTCACCCTGCTGGTGGCCGTCCTCACCGGCACGGCCGCCGGCACGGCCGGTGCGGCACCGGCGGCGGCACCGGTCGCCGCCGCCCAGGCCTCCCCCGGGTGGGTCTGTCCCGGCACGCCCGTACCGGACGGCTACGTGATCACCCAGCGCCAGCCGAGCGGGTGCAACAAGGCCGGCGCCTGGTACATCCAGCCCGTGCAGAACGGCATCTGGACCTGCGCCACCTCTCCGATTCCCCCCGGCTACGTGATCACCCTCCACAACGCCACCGGCTGCAGCGGCATCGACTACTGGTACTTGGAGCTGCCCCGCGACGGCCAGTACACCTGCGCGGGTTCGCCGATCCCGCCCGGCTACGTGCTCACCGGCCACATGAACTCCGGCTGCGGCAACATCGGCTCGTGGTACCAGCAACTGGCCCGCGTCGGCGAGTACATGTGCCCCTACCAGCCCGTTCCGGCCGGCTTCCGCGCGGGCACCTACAACGCGAGCATGTGCAGCGGCCTCGGGGGCTGGTACCTGCTCGCCGCCTGATCCGATCGCCGCCGGCGGGCACCGCGCAGCACCCGGTACCTGCCGGCGAGGGGTCAGGTCCGATCGTCCGCCGACGGGGCGCCCCCGTCGGCGCCGGGGAAGCGCGTTCCCGGGGTGACCGGGATCCCGCGGGACATGGCCTCGAAGTCCAGGATCGGGTGGGTCAGGATCTCCTCGACCTCGTCGGTCAGGAGGTTGCCCAGGATGAACTCCTCCTCCGCGCCCGACCCGAAGGTGACGACCTGCCCGCTCGACTGGATCATCCAGTTCAGCAGCTCCCGCTCGCTGCTCTCCGCGAGGTGGACCTCCCGGCCGGGGTGGTCGCGCCGGATCCCGTCCACGACCGCGCGGACGTCCTCGACCGCCACCCCGAGCCTGCGGACCGTGGCCGGCGACGCCCGCCGGCCCCACCACTGGAAGATCACCCACTGGGCGACCGAAGGGTGGGACATGATCTCGTCTGCGAGCTCCGGCAGTTGGTGGAGGTTCTCGGCACTCGCCACGGTGTGCACCCGCACCCGGTCGAAGCCCTCGGCGTCGCACAGGGCGAGGGATTCCAGCAGCGCCCGGAGGAGGTCGGCGTCCGGGCTGCGGCGGAACGCCCGCTGCACGTCCGCGGTGACGGCGTCCAGCGGCAGCCGCAGCGAGGACAGGCCGCGGAGGCGGTCGAGCTTCTCGGCGGTGAGCGTGTATCCGGTGGTGTCGAGGCCGACCTTGAGGCCGGCGGCGATCGCGTGGTCGACCACGTCGAAGATCGGCGGCCACAGCAGCGGGTCGCCGCCCGCCAGCACCAGGTCGGTGGTCCCGTGCGCGGCCAGCTTCGCGATGATCCGGTCCGCCTGGGCCAGGTCGATCTGCTCCGCGGCGAACGGGTTGTAGCAGCCCTGGCAGGACATCGGACAGCGGTTGTTGATCGACCAGTTGACCCGCCGGACGCCACGTCCGGTGCGCGGCCGGTCGGCCCGGCTCCGGATCCCGGCCACCAGGTGGGCCAGCCGCCGGCTCTGCGGGAGGACGGCTCCGGCGAGCAGGTCCTCGGCCCGTTCGACGGCGGCCGCGGTGGCGTTGTTCTGGAGCAGCAGGAACGCCAGGCGCCAGCGCATGGTCTCGTCCGACGGGTCCCGGCCCAGGGCCAGTTCGACCCGCTCGGTCAGGGCGCCGAGGTAGCCCGGGTTGAAGTTGGCGGGCTCCAGGCGCCGTTGGAAGTCGTCGGCTATCGACCCGCGTTCCAAGGACCTGTCGTAGCCGGCCCGCAAGGGGTGCGGGGGCAGGATCTCCACGTGCTGCCGGGTGGACATGGGGTGCTCTCCGGTGGTGGTCAGTTCGGGGCGGACGGCAGCAGGACGACCATCGAGTCGGCGGACGACAGGCCCATGCTCTCGACGAAGACCGCGTCGCGGACGAGCTGCGCGACGGCGGGGTGGGTGGGGGTGGCGAGGTAGCGCGCGGTGGATTCGAGCGGGGTGATGCCGCGCTCGGCGATCAGGGCGCGCAGGGCGTGCGGGAGGTTGTCGAGGCCGTCGCGCACCTCCTTGAGATCGAACCGGTCGGCCAGCCGCGTCGCGGCCCTGCGGGCCTTGGCGAGGTTGGTCGTCGGGTCCAGGGCCGTCGCCTTCGCCAGGTAGTAGGGGACGGGCTGCATCATCCAGGCCAGTGCCCCGTGCGGGTCGCCGTCGTCGCGGCCCGGCAGGTCGAAGCCCTCCGGGCCGAGTGCGAGGCCGTCGCAGAACCACTCGGGCCTCATGCTGATCCGGTAGTGGGCGTGGCCGGCCAGCCGGAACGCCGGGAGCCTGGCGATGACGGACGTCGTCTCGATCCGGAAGGTGTCGGAGATCCGCCGCATCCTCCGTCCCACCAGGTCACGGACTTCCGGCACGTCCGCGTCCTCGGCCACGACGTGGACCAGGTCGAGGTTGGAGACGACGTCTCCGCCCGGCCCGGTGCGGTGGTCGCCGCGGGCGAGGGAACCGGTCGCCGCCACCGACATGTCGGTGACGTCGGCGAACTCGCGGGCCAACTCCTGGAACAGCAGGGGGACGTCTTCGGGTCTCACATGGCTCCTCGGGCGTCGGCGGCGGCGGCGAAGGAGCGATCCTTCACCCTCTCTTCCAAGTCCTTTTACATCGTGGAGAGTTCGTATTCAGTCGCGCAGCCTAACAGCGGCCCGCCACAAATGGTCGAGTTCGCATCAATTACCTCAGGCGTCAGGGATGACAAACCGACAGAAGCGGTCCTGTTCCCTCACATTGGGGGACGCTCGGCGCACCGTGGACCGGGTCGGGATCCCGTCCCCGGCTTATCGGGGCGACAGGCGCAGCACCTCGGCCACCCGGGCCTTGACCACCTCGCCGTGGGCGAGCGGGACGGGGCGGCCGCCGCGCTCCGCGCAGACCCCGAGGTCCGCCAGCAGGTACAGGGCCCGCAGGGTGCGGACGGTGTTGGAGGCCCAGACCGGCATCGGCCCGTACTCGTGCGGGGCGAGGGCCTCGGCGATCGGTGCCAGCCAGGCGGTCGACCGCTCCAGCGTCAGGTCGGGGCGGGTGAGGACGAGGGCCACGGCCTTGGCGAGCCGGTCGTCCTCCCGCTCCGCGAACAGGTACTCCGTCGGGGCGAGCAGGCGCTCGGCGGCGAGCACGAGCAGCGGTCCGGGGTCGACCTCGGGCCGCAGACCGAAGGCCCCCAGCAGGTCCGCGCCGTGCGCCACCGCGTGCAGCCAGCCGAGCGTGTCGTCACGGCCCCGCAGGTCGGCCTCCGCGCGGTACCAGGCGGCGAACGCGTCGAGCCACCCGGGCCTGGTGCCGCCCTGGTTCACGATCATCCTCAGGACGAGCGGGGCGAAGGTCCGCGCCTCGATCCGCGGATCGGTGAAGCGCCCCGCCATCAGGTCGCCGAGCGCCAGACACCGCTCGCGGTCGATCACCCCGCTCCGTATCCAGGTGTCCAGCACCGCGTACGGGTAACCGTCCCTGATCTCGGGGTCCGGGCTCCCCAGAGCCTCCGCCAGCTCCGCGGTCAGGTCGTCCAGCCCGCGCCCCGGGGGGAGTGCGCAGTCGTTCTCATGGATCTCTCGCCAGTTCGTCACGGGGCGGGACCCTATCAACGGCGGACACGGCCTCCCACCTGCTTTTTCGGCGCGGGAAGGTCGGCCGGGCCGACTTCCCGCGCAACCGCCGTCCGCCGTCAGCCGTCAGCCGTCCGACTTCAGCCTTCAGCCTTCAGCCTTCAGCCGTCAGCGGCCGACCTCGCGCAGACGGAAGTCCTCGACCGTCTCCCGCCGGATCAGCAGCCGCGCCCGGCCGTCCTTCACCGCCACCACGGCCGGGCGGCCGACCAGGTTGTAGCCGGACGCCATCGACAGCTGGTACGCACCGGCCGCCGGCATCGCCAACAGGTCGCCCGGGCGCAGGTCTGCGGGCAGCGCCGCGTCCCGCACCAGCACGTCCCCGGCCTCGCAGTGACGGCCCACCACGTCCACCCTCGCCTCCCCCGCCTCCGAGCGGCGGCCGACCAGCCGCACCGCGTACGGCGATCCGTACAGCGCCGGGCGCGGGTTGTCGCTCATGCCGCCGTCCACCGCGACGAAGCAGCGGCCGTCGGCCGAGTGCTTGACGGACAGCACCCGGTACACGGCCACCGCGGCCGGACCGGCCACGGCGCGACCGGGTTCGACGATCAGCCGGGGCACCTCCAGTCCGGCCTCCGCGCAGCGCACCGCCAGCCGGTCGGTCACCCGCACCGCGAACTCGGGGAGGTCCAGCGCCTCGTCACCCGCCAGGTAGCGGATGCCGTGGCCGCCGCCGAGGTCCAGCTCCGGCAGCTCCACGCCGTGCCGCTCCCGCACCTCGGCGAGCAGCCGCACCAGCGCGTCCACCGCGAGCAGGTACGGGTCGACCGAGGTGATCTGCGAGCCCAGGTGGCAGTGCAGTCCCGCCAGTTCGAGGCCCGGCTGGTCGAGCACCCGGGAGACGGCGTCCGCCGCGTCACCGCCCTCGATCGGGAAACCGAACTTCTGCCCGCCGACCCCGGTGCGCACCGCCGCGTGGTGCCCGGCGGCGATCCCGGGAACCACCCGGACCAGCACCTTCTGCGGTGTGTCGGCCGCCACCAGCGCGGCCAGCCGGGCGATCTCCGCCGGGCCGTCGATCACGATCCGCCCGACCCGCAGCCGGCGCGCCAGCCGCAGCTCCTCCGGGGACTTGGCGTTGCCGTGCAGCAGGATCCGCTGCGCCGGGAAGCCGGCCGAGACGGCCAGCCAGAGCTCGCCCGACGAGCAGACGTCCAGCCCCAGCCCCTCCTGCTCCACCCAGTCGGCCATCGCGCTGCACAGGAAGGCCTTGGCCGCGTACAGCACCTCGGCGTGCGGCAGCGCCCGCCGGTAGGCCCGGGCCCGGCCCCGGACCTCGGCCTCGTCCAGCACGTACAGCGGGGTGCCGAACCGCTCGGCGGCCTCCGCCAGTCCCACGCCGCCGACCAGCACCTCGCCTCCCCGGCCGGGCCGCGCCGAGGCCGGCCAGGGGCCGCCGAGCGCGTCGGCGGAGGTGGTGACGGAGGCGGGGGCGGTGACGGGGGCGGGGGCGGTGACGGGCCGGGCGGCGAGCTGGGTCATGGCGGCTACTCCTGTGGGCGGGCGCGTGGGCGGCGGGATGCTCCGGCGGGTATCGGTCCGGGTGTCAGTCCTCGTAGTGCATCGCGAACCGGCAGTGCGCCGGACGGGTGCGTTCCCGGTCGGCCGCCGGGGCCGGTTCCGGCGGCTCGGGGCGGTCCCGGCGCCAGGCGACGGGCACCGGGCGGACCGTCCGCTCCAGCGGCTCGTCGACGTCGATGACGGCGGTGACAGTGGTCATGGCAGGTCCCTTCCAGCGGCGGCCCGTACGGCCGGACACCTCCAGTGGAGACCCTCCGCACACCGACCGCACCCGTCCTTGACGCATGACGTACGTCCCGGGCCCGGTCCTTGACGCCCTCCTGACAGTGGCCCTGCGGCGGCCCGTCCGCGGTGTCAGGAGTCTGTCAAGGACGGCCGCCGCGCCGCCAAGGCCTCGTCAAGGCCGGCATGTCCCCCGGTGCTCCGGTGGTGGGCTGTCCGCCGTCCCCGCAGCCCCACCGAACCGCCGCCCCACCCGACCGGGCGGCCCGGAAGGTCCCCGAGACGATGCGCCGTTCGGCCCTCACCACCCCGGACACCACCGACCAGCAGAACCTGTTCCGGCGCCCGGACCGTGCGCCCGGGCCGCCGCCCGGCCACCGGCCCACCTCGCCGGGCGTCCGCCGCCGGCTGATCACCCGCCGCCAGCTGGCCGAGGCACTGCCCGCCGCCGTCCGCAAGCTCCACCCGCGCACCATGACGCGCAACCCGGTGATGCTGGTGGTCGAGTGCGGCTCCGCGCTCACCACCGTCAGCGCCGTCCTCCACCCGAGCGTCTTCGCCTGGGTGATCTCCTTCTGGCTCTGGCTGACCGTGCTGTTCGCCAACCTGGCCGAGGCCGTCGCGGAGAGCCGCGGCAAGGCGCAGGCCGAATCGCTGCGCCGCGCCCGGTCCACCACCACGGCGCGACGGCTCCTGCACTGGCGGGTCGGCACCCGCGACCTGCGCCACGAGGCCGTTCCCGCCGAGCAGTTGCTGCTGCACGACATCGTCCTCGTGCCGGCCGGCGAGGTGATCCCGCGGGACGGCGAGGTGGTCGAAGGCGTCGCCGCCGTCGACGAGTCCGCGATCACCGGGGAGTCCGCGCCGGTGATCCGGGAGTCCGGCGGCGACCGCACCGGCGTCACCGGCGGGACGAAGGTCCTCTCCGACCACCTGGTCGTCCGGGTCACCTCGCGGCCCGGGCAGAGCTTCGTGGACCGGATGATCGCCCTGGTCGAGGGCGCCGACCGGCAGAAGACGCCGAACGAGGTCGCGCTCAACATCCTGCTGGCCTCGCTGACCATCGTCTTCCTGCTCTCCGTCGTGTCGCTCCAGCCGATGGCCATCTACGCCCACGCGCCGCAAACCACCATCGTGCTGGTCGCGTTGATGGTCGCCCTCATCCCGACCACCATCGGCGCCCTGCTCTCCGCCATCGGCATCGCCGGCATGGACCGGCTGGTGCAGCGCAACGTGGTCGCGCTCTCCGGCCGGGCGGTGGAGGCCGCCGGGGACGTGGACGTGCTGCTGCTCGACAAGACCGGCACCATCACCCACGGCAACCGCCGGGCCGTCGCCCTGCACCCGTTGCCCGGCGCGACCACCGAACAGCTCGCCGAGGCCGCCCAGTTGGCCTCCGTCGCGGACGGGACGCCGGAGGGGCGGTCACTGGTCGAACTGACCAACCGCCAGTACTGGGTGCCGCCGCGCTCCCCCGGCGAACTCGGCGAACAGCGGCCCGTGCCGTTCACCGCGCACAGCCGGATGAGCGGCGTGGACCTCACCTGGTCGGACGGCACCACCTGCCTGATCCGCAAGGGCGCCGCGAGCGCCGTCGCCCGCTGGGTGGTGGACTCCGGCGGACGGCTGCCGATGGAGGCCGAGCCGCTGGTGGACCGGATCGCCGGGTCCGGCGGCACCCCGCTGCTGGTCGCCGTCCACGACCGGCACGGCGCACGGGCGTTGGGCGTCGTCGAGCTCAAGGACGTGGTGAAGGAGGGCATCGCCGAACGCTTCGCCGAGCTGCGGCGGATGGGCATCCGCACGGTCATGGTCACCGGGGACAACCCGCTGACCGCACGCGCCATCGCCGACGAGGCCGGGGTGGACGACTTCCTCGCCGAGGCCACCCCGGAGGACAAGCTCGCCCACCTGCGGCGCGAGCAGGCCGCCGGGAACATGGTCGCGATGACCGGCGACGGCACCAACGACGCCCCCGCCCTCGCCCAGGCCGACGTCGGCGTCGCGATGAACTCCGGCACCCCGGCCGCCAAGGAGGCCGGCAACATGGTCGACCTCGACTCCAATCCGGCGAAGCTGATCGACATCATCCGGGTGGGCAAGCAACTCCTCATCACCCGAGGCGCGTTGACCACCTTCTCGATCACCAACGACGTGGCCTAGTTCTTCGCGATCATCCCCGCGATGTTCGCGAACGCCTACCCCGGACTGCACCACCTCAACATCATGGAACTGCACAGCCCCACCTCGGCGATCGCCTCCGCGATCATCTTCAACGCCCTGATCATCGTCGCCCTGATCCCGCTCGCCCTGCGCGGCGTGCGCTACCAGCCGGCCTCCGCGACCGACCTGCTCCGGCGCAACCTGCGGGTGTACGGACTGGGCGGGCTGGTGCTGCCGTTCCTCGGCATCAAGGCGATCGACCTGCTGATCCAGTTCGTCCCGGGGCTGGGCTGAGACACCGGCGGGAGACATCGGCCGGACGTGCCGGGAGACACCGGCCGGACGACACCGGCCGAACGTGCCGGGAGACACCGGCCGGAGGGCCCCGCCGCACCACCGCCGACGCGCCCTGTCAGAAGGCCGTCAAGATGTGTGCGACCTGCGTCATGGTGGTGTCAGCGGCGGTACGGAGGAGTCCGTTCCGGGGTTCACTTGATTCATCCGAAGCAAGGAGTGCCGAACCGGCGGAGCCCGATGGAGAGAGCCGCCGGAGAGACGGAGGCGAACGGCCATGACCGGGACCACCCGAGTGATCGTCGGCCTGAGCGGGTCACTGAGCAGTCTGGCCGCCCTCTACCACGCCGTCGGCGAAGCCGCCCGGCACGAAGCGACGCTGGTGCCCGTCGCCGCCTGGACCGCGATCGAGCGGGACGGCCGGCGCCCGCCCTCCGAGCTGGAGCACGCCGCCCGCCGGCGCCTCGACATCGCCTTCGAACAGGCCTACGGCGGCTACCCGTCCGGCCTGGTCATCCACCCGCTGGTGGTCAACGCCGAACCCGGCCCCGCCCTGATCGGCGCCGTCACCGGCCCGGAGGACCTGCTCGTCCTCGGCGCCGCCACCCGCCGCCGCCTGGACCGCCTGCGGCACGGCTCCGTCGCCCGCCACTGCCGCCACCGGGCCGGCTGCCGGGTGATCGAGGTCTCGCCCTCCGCCCTGCTCACCCGCCTCGAACTGCCCGCCCGCACCGGCGCCCCGCTCCCCCTGCTGGCCCGCTGACGACGCGCCTCCCCGCGCCCGAACGCCCAGCCGCCCAGCCGTCCAGCCGCCCCACCTGCGAGCGCCCCGCCCCAGCGCCCACCCGCACGCCCCGGCCATCACACCCGGGCGCGCGGGTGGGCGCTCGGCCATGCAGGGGGCAGGCGGAGCAAGTACTCTTCCTCGCGGCCGAGTTGGAAGTGTCGAACCGGCCTGCGAGCCCCACCGGCCCCGGCCTCCCCACCCCTGCGGCCCCGACCGCGGAAGCGGAGCTCCGCACTCAAAGTAGCCGGGCCGCCACCCCTCGACATGCCCACCGGCAGCCCGGGTTCCGCACCTTCGACAAGCCTGTCGAAGGTGACATGCCCGGGCTATGCTGGCCCGAAGCCCGCCCGCAGCCGGGCCCCTCGCCCCGTCGACGAACACGCCACCCAGGCGCTCCCGACCGGAAGGAGGCGCGGTCCCGACCTCCGCAGGACGGCCGACCTGCCGCGGCCAACCTGCCGCCCGCATCGCGTACTTGACGGTCCGTCAATGATGATCCGCGATTTCACCGCCTGAGCCGTGACGCGTGCCCCGGGCCGCCCACCGCCGTTGTACGGAAGGTGAATCGCCGCGCCCGCCCGAAACCCCCGGCCGCCCCGCCGAGGAAGAGGTTCCGCATGACGACGTCCCGGACCCACCCGCGCCCCGCCGAGGCCGCGGTACTGCTCACCGTGCTCGGCCTGCTCGTCCTGGAGGAGATCGCCCTCGGCATGACCGAGGAGGAGGACCGCCCCGTCATCGGCGGCATCCTGATCGGCGCCTCCGGCACCGGCCTGCTGGTCGTCGGCGCGGTACTGCTCAGCCGCTGGATCGACCTCCGCCGCCCGCTCCCGCTGCCCCCACCCGGCCCCAACGGCCGCGAGTACAGCGCCCGCGCCCTCGAAGGCTTCCCGATGGAGGCCGTCCGCCCCCTGCTGCTCGCCGAGAACGCACCCCAGCTCGGCCACCTGTACTCCGCCTGGATGCTCGCCCGGGCCGGCCGCCCCGCCCCCTGGATCGCCCGCCGCCTCGCCATCCCCCAGGACGCCGCCCAGCTCCTGGTCGAGGCCGCCCGCTCGACGAGACTCGACCGGGCCTGATCAGCGCCGCCGACCGGTCTCCGCGTTCGCCTGCGCCACCAGGTACGGCACCAGCCCGCGCTCCGCCAGCGCCGACCGCCAGGCATCCCGCGCCAGCACCAGTTCCCCCGGCCCGTCCGCCGCCTCCCCGGCCTCCGCGCCCCTCGCCCGGGCCGCCCCCAGCAGCCCCAGCCCGCCCACCAGCAGACTCGCCGCGGCCACCCCGGCCGACACCCACCCGGCCTCCACCAGCGCGTGCGCCAGCACCTCCAGGTCCTCCACCAGCCCCAGCACGAGGCCCAGCAGCAGGAAGATCACCGCCGCCGTCACCGCGATGATCGGCACGACCACCCCCAGCACCCCCCACCACCCCGACGCCCGCTCCCGGGGAGGCGCCGCCACCGGCAGCCGCGCCACCGCATCGGCGTCCGCCCGCAACGCCGCATACCGCTCGTACTCCGGCGCCGCCGCGGCCAGCACGAACTCCGCGTTCTCCCGCGCCGCCCGCCGCAAGCGCTCCGCACCCCGAGCCTCGTCCCCGCCCGCCCGCAGCGCCGCCCGCACCTGCGGAGCGGAAAGTGCTCGTCCCAGCTCCGTCTCGAAGTCCGCCCGATTCTGCTGCGGCAGCCGAAGCGACCTGTCCATGCTCGTCCCCGATCACCGTTCGTTTAGTTCTACAGAACTGTAGAACAAGGAGGCGGAACACAGCAGCCCTGTTCACGGGTGGATTCGGTGCTCAGGACGGGTCGGCCATGGGGACGCGGGCGAGGGCTGCACGGATCAGCTCGGCGGCGTCGGGAACCGTGATACCCCAATCCTGGTACCACTCGGTGATCTGGGCCATCGAGCGCCCTGTCCTCATCGACAGATTCAACAGGTCCATCAGGCCGATACTCCCGACCGACGACCAGACGATGGGCCAGGCGTGGTCGCGCCGGATAAGGGCCACTGCGTCGTCCAACGTCAGCCCGGGCGGCAAGTCATCACTGGATGTGACGATCCCACGGCTCCTCAGATGGCTGGCCATCTCCCTGGGGTGCCGCTGAAGCGTACGAGCCGCGGTGATCAAGCGAGCGAACGGAACCGGGTCCCCCGTTCGCAGATCGCCCCACTGCAGCGCGCTGTCGAGCGAGAGGAGTTCCTCGTCCAACCTGGTGAGCTGTTTCGGCACATCAATCGAGATCGCCACGCCATGGGCTCGGAGGCGGTCGATCACTTCATGCAGCGAGCGCCCACCCCATCGCGTCAATGAGAAGATCTGGACGAAGGTCCGCGCCATGGGAAACATCCGCCACATGTCCACCGCCTGACGGATATCCAGGTCCTCGCTTCCGGAGCTCGCCGCTTCCCCCACCGAGGTCTCGTCCCAATCCACCGTGGTGTGGCTGACATTGACATCCGCTACCGCAAGATCGGATGCCAATGAACGACTGGGACCGACACCTAGCCCAGCAGCACGGGACCGAGCACGGTCCGGCGTGACACCGAGATGCGAGGCGAGCTTCAGAAGCCATTCCTCACCCTGGCGCTCCAAGTCCCATGCCCTAAAGCCAACGGCATGAATCACCGGCGCCAACACCTCGATGTCGGACGGCATCGCCGGACGAGTCGCCTGAGGTGTGAGCAGCTCCGGGCAGAGAAAGGCGAGTTCCGGGACCCATCGATCCAGTCCGTGGGCCATCATCCGCCAGAGCAGGATGTGATCAGGCAGGCTTCCACCGGTCACCTTCCTACCAAGGGATTCCCCATGACTCTGGAGCCGCGTGATGATTTCTTCATCGGCCCAGAAACAGCCTGTGCGGCTGGTTTCACATTCGAGTCCGAAAAATTCGAACCGCCGCCCCTGCCGAATGGCCTCCGTGGCCACCAGATCCGCGAGCTGACAGCTTCCCTCCGTCACACGGTGGATCCAGTCCATGCTCAGAACGGCCGAGTCGCCACTCACAAACTCGGCTACCGCTCCTTCCAGCAGTTCCCTCACAGTCGCCGCCGGGTCGCTGATGATTCGGCGGCGGTCCACCGACAGTTTGCCAGGCGAGAACCGTCCTGCGAGGTTCACCACCACCCCTGACAGACCGCCGGGCGAGATGACCCCGCGAACAAACTCCGGCTCGACCACCAGGCCGTCCACCAACAGGGCCCCGCCGCGCTCGCACCACATCACCTGCGCGCCTTCCGGCGCTTCGGCCCAGGGCGTCGTCCGGCCCCAGGCGTTAAAACCGAAGGTCTCACCCGGCGGCGCCTGCCGCGCTTTCAGCACACCGGGCTCCCACGCGGATTCCCGATCGTCGCCGTGGACCACCAAGGTGGTGAACTCCGCGACGGCCAGGAGGCGTTCGAGAACGTCCAGGCATGACCACGACTCCGCCGTCTCGATGTCGTCCCGTAGAAACAGCCGTACGGTGGTGCCCGGCTCGCGGCCTCGATCCTGCTGCTCGGCGATGCGGAAGAGGTGACTCGGACCATAGATGGAGACCTCAAGCTGAGGGCCCAACCGGCCGGAGGCGTCCAGGCGACACGTGGTCACCCGGATCTCGTCGGCGAGCATGAAGTAGCTCAGCACGCCGATGCCGAAGCGGCTGTTGGGATACAGCTCGACGGGCGGATCCACCTTGCGCCACTCGGCACGTTCGAGCTTGAAGTCCAACTGCTCGGCGAAGCGGGCACCGGCGTTGGAGAAGACTCCCCGCAACTCCTCCTCGCCCATTCCCACGCCGTTGTCCTGGCACTCCAGGTAGGCGCGGCCGTCCTCGTCCACGCCTTGGCGGAACTCGATTCGACCGTCATACGTGAAGGTCGCGATGGGATTGGTCCGGTCCAGGTACTCCGTCCGGGCGCGGCGGTACCGGCAGGCGTCGAGGGCGTTCTGGTAGAGCTCGCGGACGGCCAGGTCCCGGTCGCGGTAGAGCTCGACCCCCATCAGCAGGCTGCGGACCCGGCGTTCGTCCATGCGGAAGCGCGCCCAGCCCGTGAAGGCGCCAGCGGCGGGGGCGGCTTCGTCCGAAGTGAGCCGGGTAGGGAGTGGGTGCGACGGGAGGATGCGGCGGACGGCGTGGAGGAGTTCGTCGGCCCTGGCCGTGTACTCGCGCAGGCCCTCGACCACCGCCTCGTGGTGGCACTCCGCACGCAGGACGGGAAGGTCGTAGGAGCCGCCCCAGACCGCCAGTTCGAGTGTCCGGCGCAGGTCGGCGAGGTCGACCTCGTCCGGGATACCGAGGTGCTCAGCCACGATCTCCGGGAGGGCGGTCATCTCGATCGCCGTCCCGTACGCCAGCGCGAGCAGCAGGGCCAACCGTGGCTCCCGGACGTGCTGTTCGCCGGGGGCCCGCAAGTGGTTGTCCGCGCTCAGGCCGGCGAGGTAGTCGCGGTTGCCGACGTCGGGGCCCCGGCGCAGGCCGTGCAGCAGGGCGCAGACGCGCTTGAGGGAGAAGGTCTCCTCAAGTTCGGCGAGCGCCGGCAGCTGGTCGAGGATCTCCTGGACGCCGTCGGGGTCGGCAAGGTCCTCGTGCTGGTCGAGCCAGCGGTGGAAGAGCCACCAGCCGAGCGGTGCGGCGGAGGCGGGGCGGGTTCGGGTGCGGCCCACGAGTAGGTCGTAGGACTCGATGAACTGCTCGTAGGCCGATCGGTCGGCATTGGGCTCGGGTGACGGCGCGAGGTCGGTCGGGCCGACAGCGGACCGCGCCATCGCCAGCCTCAGCGAACGGACCCGGTAGAGGAACGGGAGCACGGCCAGCAGCGCGGCCTCGGCCGGGTAGAGCTTCAGCGACTCCTCGCCGAGCAGCCAGCCGACTCGCTTCGTGAACCGTTCCGCGATCCCGGGGTCCTGCCAGGGGTCTTCGGCGAGCATCGTCGCGTCCCGCAGCCGGGCCAGCTCGCCCACGGCCGCGATGACCACCCGCTGATACGGCTCAGGGTCCGTGCCCTCGCGGACGTGCTTCCAGACGCGCGAGTCCGTAGCGGCCCGCACCCACTCGTCGGCCCCGTCCGGCACCGCCGGGGGCTGATTCCCGCCCACGTAGACAGCCCCGATGCTCCCGGCCTGCACGACCGTCCCGTGCACCGGGCCGTTCACCGTGTTCGCCGTTTTCGCCGTGTGGTCCGCCATCCCTCGTGCCCTCCCCGTGTGCAGGGCACGAGCGTAGGGCAATCGCCCCTCACGCCACGGTCAGGATCCCGCGCATGAAGTGGTGGAAGGTGCAGAGGTACGAGTAGGCGCCCGGTTCGCTCGGGGCAGTCAGGGTGGCGCCGGCGCCCGGGGCGATGGGGCCGGTGTCGAAGGTGCCGTCCTGGGCGGTGAGGGTGTGGGTGGTGGTGCCGGTGTTGGTCACGGTCACTACCATGCCCGGGCTGACGGTGAAGTTGTCGGGTTCGAAGGAGAAGTCGCGGATCGTCACCGTTCCCGTGAAGGGGGTGGGCGACGGGGCCGGAGACGACGGCGCGGACGGCGCCACAACCGGGCTGGTGGTCTCCTCCGGCCCCGGTACGACGAACGAGCTGATGCAGCTGGTCAGTAGGGGGCCGGCTGCGAGCAGCAGGAGGGCGGCGGCCCGGACGGGCGACCGCATCAGGCGGTGGTGGCCAGCTTGACCCGCTTGGCGTCGGCGGCGGCCGACGGGGTGGCGCCGATGTTGGAGACGGTGGCGGTGAGGACGGCGTCGACGTCCGGGAGCCAGTTGGTGGTCTTGGACTGGACGACGATCTGCCGTTTCTGCGGTGTCCCGTCGCAGATCACGTCCGTCTCCGCCGTCCGGCTGGAGCCGAAGGCGATCGACGAGGTGTCCTCCGGGTCCTTCTGCTCCGCCGTGACGGTGAGCGAGCGGGCGTCGTCGGCGACGGTGCAGAGGTAGTCGACATCCACCCGGATCCGGCCGGGGAGCCTGGGGTCGATCTTGGCGTCGCCGATGGTGACGCTGGTGGCCGCGGTGTCGGGGGTCTGTGTCGGATCGTCGGCCAGGGCGGGTACGGCGGCGCCGGTGAGTCCGGTGAGCGCCGAGGTGAGTACCGTCAGGATCATCCACCGCTGCACTGCAACCTCCCGGTCCGAGAACGTGTTGCGGCCGACGCTAACCGCCCGGCGGCTCGCCCGCTCGCCCGGCCATCCCGACCGTCATACCAACAGCCCATCGCCCTGCGCCCCGCCCCGTCACCCCCACCGCCACCGCCACCGCCACCGGAGCCAGACCGCCCAGGTCAGCGCCGAGCAGCCCGCGTACGCCACCAGGAACCCCGTGTACGCCGCGTCCCCGTTGCCGCCGGCCAGGAAGGGCTGCCGGAAGGCGAGGAACGCGGACGGCTCGGCACTCTGGTACGACTGCTGGAGTACACCCTGCCAGGCCGATCCCGGCGGGAAGTCCCGCTGTCCGGGCACCTGTTGGCTCTCCAGGGGAACGCCGCCCTGGTCGACGGCGAGAGCCACCGGCTCAGCCCGCGCGGCGCCGCCGTCCTGCGGGCACTCGCCGAGCGGCCCGGCCGGGTGCTCAGTCGCGCCGAACTCCTGCGCGCCGCCTGGCTCGAACCGGGCGCCGACGAACACGCGGTGGAAGCGGCGGTCGGCCAGCTGCGGGCAGCGTTCGGGTCGCACGCGGGGCTGATCCGGACCGTCCCCAAGCGCGGCTACCGGCTGGCGGCGGGCTGATACTGCTCGCCGTCGCGCACGGCAGCCGCGATCCGGCGACTGTCACCTCGATTCGTGCGCTGCTGTGGGCAGTTCGCTCGTTGCGGCCCGAACATCCGGTCCGCTGCTGCTTCCTGGACTTCGCCCGGCCATCCCTCCCCGAGGTTCTCTCCCAACTCGCTGACTCGCGACCGGCCCTGGCGCCGCTGTTCCTGGGCGCGGGCTACCACCTGCGGGTCGACCTGCCCGCAGCCCTCTCCGCCGCCGGTCTCCCGCCCACCCACCTCGCCGGCGCCCTCGGGCCGCACCCGCTGCTCGCCGAGGCCCTCGCCGACCGCCTTGCCGAAGCCGGCGCCCCACCGCACGCCCCCGTGGTACTGGCCGGCGCCGGCTCCTCCGACCCCACGGCCCTCGCCGACACCACCCGGATGGCGGAAATGCTGGCCGCCCACCTCGGCCGCCCGGTCACCCCGTCGCATCTGTCGGCCGCCGCCCCGACCCCGCGGCAGGCCGTCGCCGACCTCCGGCGGGCCGACCACCCCGAGATCGCCCTCGCGAGCCACCTCCTCTCCCCCGGCCACTTCGCCCGCCGCGCCGCCGCCACGACGGCCACCTGGACCAGCGCCCGCTGGGCGCCCACCCGTCCGTCGCCCGCCTGGTCCTGCAGCGCTACGACGAGGCCCGGACAGCCATGGCAGTGCGGTCGGCCGCCTGACCGACCGGTCTCACCCCAAGGATGTGCGTGAGAAGTCGACCCGGCCGACTTCTCACGCACACCGGGATCACGATGGCGGCCCGTGTCCCCAGGACGCCTGGGGACACGGGCCGAGAGATGCACACCGCACAGGTCACGTCGTCAGGTGGTCGAACTCCCCAACCCTCACGCCGCACAGGAGCGCGCCGAGCGCGCCGGACGAAGCGGTGAGGACGGTGTCGGGGTGATCGCTCTCACGGATCCTGACAGTGCTGTCCGGAGCAGCCGCGAGTCAGTACTCCAGCTGCAGATCTTGATCTTCAACTCGTCCAGCAGTTCTTCCTTGGCAGGTCCGCGAGCAGGCCCAGCACGAACGCCCGTGCACGGCGGCGCGGTTCCACTCGGGAGAACCGGCCCGCCACCCGGCTCATCAGGCCCTCGAAGACGTGCTGCCACCGGGCGGGGTCTACGCTGTCGCCCACGGCCACCGGCTGATCTTCGTCTGTCCACACAACCGACGATGATCAACGGTGGTCGTCTCCACCTCCGGAAGCGCCCAGCAGACAGAACCGTGGGGGCGCGAGGCGGGCTGTCGAAGACTCGGCCAACAGTGCCGGGCGGGGAGCGGAACGTGATGGATGACACGGGGCAGGGTGCCGTCGCACTGGCAGTGGCCCTTCGAGATGCCCACTTCAGGCTGAAACGGCTGGCCCAGGCCTGGGAGGAACGCGCACCGGCCGGTGCGGCACGCGGGCGTGAGTCGTTGGGGCCGCTCTGGCAGTACTCGGACGCCCCGGACGATGCCTCCTACACCGATGGCCACGTGCTCGGGCTGGCGGGCAACCTCACAGTGGTCTTCGAGCTGTCCATCAGGTTCAGGGCCAGTGGCACGGACATGCTGGCCGGCGTCTCCGTCGAGGACGATGCGGGGAACATCGCGGAACTGCTGTCCACAGGGCCCGAGGAGTTTCCCCTGAGCGCCGACGATCTCGGCATCGAGATCGGCCGGTGCCTGGACCGCATGGAGCAACTGGATCTTTCGGACGTGATCCGCTGACCCGACCGATCACATGGCGGACTGCCCGCGATGCGGTCTCGCTACGTGATCACGATCTGCAGCTGGAGCATGAGAGGCAGTTTGCTGCGTGTGCGTGAGAAGTCGACCCGGCCGACTTCCCACGCGTACCGGGAGATGACGGCGGCCCGCGCCCCAGGACGCCTGGGGCACGGGCCGAGAGATGCACACCGCACAGGTCACGTCGTCAGGTGGTCGAACTCCCCCGCCTTGACGCCGCACAGGAACGCGCCGAGCGCGCCGGGCGAGGCGGTGAGGACGGTGTCGGGGTCATCGCTCTCACGGAGCTTGATGCCGCCTTCGGGGGCTACGACAAGGTAGATGCAGTTGGCCGACTCGGAACTGTAAATGGAATTCTGCCGGTTGAGAGATGCCATGCGCGCTTCCTCTCAGATGTCCTTCTCGATGCAGGCAATGAGATCCCACTCGGCCACGGCCCGCCCGCCGGTCGGCCTGACCTTCGACCAGGAGTTGCGCGGGCTCGTGATCGACACCGCGTCCCGACTGTTCGCCGTCGTCCAGGTGTGCGGCGAGGACGCTGACGGGTGGGTCGCGGCCTGAGGGCTCACCGACTCGGACGGCCGGACCCACGTGATCGGCGTCGACGGGCGGACGCGCATGACCCTCGCGTCACCCGAGCGGGCCGTACGTCACTTCTCCAGGCGGCCGGATGTCACCGCCCGGCTGATCCGGCTCGCGCGGCCGGAGGCCGCCGCGGCGAGCCGGGCCGAAGCCGCCTGAGCCCGAGCCGGCGCCCTCCAGATCTGTTCACAAGCGGAACCGCGCGCAACCGTAGCGCGAACGGGGCCCCCGTGCCAGCCTGTTCGAGGCCTCGGGGGCAGTGGTCCGCACGGGACTCGGCCCGCCCGGCCTTCCTGCACTGTCGACTGGGACGGGAGTACGGAATGCGCATCAAGATCGGACGGCGCACGGCCGCGATCGCGGCCGTGGCCACGATGACGGCCGGCGCGGTGGCCATGGCCACCGGGAGCGCCTACGCCGCAGGGCCGGGCGGGGTGGAGGCTTGCCCCAACGGCAGCGTCTGCCTGTACTACAACTCACCGGGAGTCGGCTGGGGATCGTTCGACAACTTCTCGCCGAACCAGAACCTCGACCTGCACAACTACACGTTCGCCCGCTACGCGAACGGCTCCGGCTACGGGGTGACGATGTACAACAACGCCGCCTCCATCGTGAACAACACCGACCACACGGTGTGGGTCAGCAGGATCAGCGACGGCCTCTGGGTGGCCTTCGGATCGGGGTACGCGGGCTCGCTCAACAGCGCCGCGAACAACGACGCCCGCCTGTTCTCCTGACACACCGCACGGAAACCCGAAGGGCCCTCCGCTCCACGCGAGGGCCCTTCGGGCCTTCCCGAGCTACCGCCCGACGGCGCCGATGAAGCTCAGCAGCCGTTCGTTGACCGCCTCCGGCCGCTCCAGGTTGAGCCCGTGCCCGGCGCGTTCCAGGATCTCCGCCCGCACGCCCGGCACCAGCCTCGTGACCCGCTCCACCACCTGGCGCGGCCGCAGCAGCGCACTGCGCCTGCCCACCAGGACCAGCACCGGCAGCTCGATCGACGCCAGCTCCTCGTCCGTGAACGGCCGGGCCGGCGGGCGGCTGCCCGGCTTGTAGCTCCGCATGGCGAGCATCAGCGGGGTGATCATCTCGCGCGGCGCGCTGAGCGCGGGGTTGGCGAGCAGTCGGCCGACCGCCGGGCGCAGCGGGCGCGGGGCGAGCATCCCGAACAGGCCGCCGATCATGTGGGCGTAGAACCGGGCGGGGACCTTCTCGATCCCGCCCGGGTCGAGCGGCGTGATCGAGGCCAGCCGCTCGGGCGCGTGGATCGCCTGGTTGAGCGCCAGCCAGCCGCCGTACGACACGCCGACCAGGTGGACCCGTTCCAGGCCGAGGCCGGTCAGGACCTCTCCCAGCCAGGCCGCGTTCTCCTGCGACCCGGCCGCGACGGCGCGCTGCACGCTGCGGCCGGGGTCGTCCAGGGTGTCGATGGCGTAGACGGGGTGGTGTTCGCCCAGCGCCGCGATCTGCGGGCACCAGTTGGACGGGTGTCCGGCGTGGCCGTGCAGCAGCACGATGGGTTCGCCGGTCGTGGCGCCGTAGCGGTGGACGTGGACGCTGCCGTACCCGGTCTCGACGTCGAGTTCCTGGCGCGGGCCGGGCCACAGCTCCATCGCCCGGTCGTACGCCGCAAGGAACTTCGCCCGGGCGGCCTCGCTGACGAAGTGTCCGACGCTGGTCCTGGTCATGATCCCTCCCCTGTTTGATGGTATGGTTGTACCACAAAAATATCCGGAAGGAACCCAATGCCGAAGCTGGTGGATCACGAGGAACGGCGGGCCCACATCATCGACGCGCTGCTCCGCTCGGCGGCGAGCAGCGGCCTGCACTCCGTCACCATGCGTTCAGTGGCGGTCGAGGCGGGCGTCTCGGTGCGCCTCGTGCAGTACTACTTCGACACCAAGGAGCAGTTGCTGCTCGCCGCCATGACCCGGCTGACGGCCCGCATGGGCGAACGGGTCCAGCGGCGCGTCCGCGCGAGCGGCGCCGCCGACCCGCGCGGCATCATCGAAGCCGTCCTGCTCGAAGCCGTCCCCACCGACGAGGAGAGCCGGGCCTTCCACCTCATCCACACCGAGTACGCGGTGCTCTCCGTCACCGATCCGGCGCTCGGCGGGCCCCAGTTCCTCGCCGCGCCCGACGAGATGGAAGCCTTCCTCACCGCCCAGCTGACCGCCGCCCAGCAGGCCGGAGCCGCCGAACCCGGCCTGGACGCGCGCCACGAGGCCGTCGTCCTGCTCGCCGTCTCCGCCGGCCTGGGCCTCAGCGTCCTGCTCGACCAGCGGACGGCGGACCAGGCGACCGCCGTCCTGCGCTACCACCTCGGGCGGCTCTTCCCGGGCTTGTCCGGTTCCGGGCTGTGAATCGCTTCGACGGTGGTACCGGCCGGAGGTGGTCGACGGTCGCCCGACGGGTGCCGGACCGGCCCTGTCGACGTGGTCGTCAGAAGTAGCCGAAGAAACGATCCGACCAGGTGGGCCGCTGAATGTACGAGGGCAGTCGGCTCGGCCCGTCGTAGTCGCTCTCCAGTAGTTCCTCGGCAACCACGACATAGCCGAGTTCGACCAGCGCCCGGGTGACCTTGGCGAGGTCCGCGCCGTCCAACTCGCCCTCGACCTGGGCTTCCTCCGTTCCGAGGAAGACGCCCGGGTTTTCGGCGCAGACCAGAGCCAGTGAGCCGAACTTGCTGACGCAGACGACGATCCGGGTTCCGCAGACAGTCGCGTCCCCGGGAACGACGACGCGTCCGTACTCGCTGGAGTCCTGGGCGTCCTGCTCGGCCGGGCAGGGAACCGCGAAGTCGCCTTCGAGCCGAGCCACCAGAGCACCGAAGTGAACCGCGGTCTCGCGACGGCTGTAGCGCTGCGGCCACTCCAGCCACGCCGGATCATCGAGCTTTCGCAGCAACGCCAGCAGATCCGCTTCACTCTCGGCCATACGCTCATCTTGACGCAGCAGCCGCCCGCGGAACAGTCCGGGGCACCGGCACACTCACCGCTCCCCCGACATCACCCGCTCAGGTTCACTGGCATCAGGGATTCCGATCTTGAAGGAGTGCCGACCGCGTGGGACTCGTCCGCGACCCCGTGTACGGCGAAGTGGATCTCATGGTGGTCAACAGTCCGCACGGAGGCATGCCGATCCACTGAACGGGCCGTTGGTTGCTGCCCATGGCCATGGGCGACGAGCCCCGGGCAACCGAGGCTCCGATCAGCAGGGTGCCCGTCGGTGCGACGCGCAGCACCCTCGACCCTTCGGCGGGCCGGAACCTCGGATCCGCTCTTGTCTAGGCCAAGGCCCCCGACTCCACGGGTTGGCGCGGAACGCCGTGGAACACCTGGTCCGCATGCCACTCCCGGTGCCGGTCCGCGACCGGCGGACGGCCCGGCTGCGGGCCGATGACCGGCCGTCCGGACAGCGCGAGCACATGGCGGCGACTGGCCTCGCTGCGGCCGACGAAGCGGTCGGAGACCAGGATGCGACGGCCCTCGCCCAGGCCGAGGACGCCCTTGTCGAAGAGCTTGTGGTGCAGCGAGCACAGGCACAGGCCGTTGTCGACTTCGTCCGGCCCGCCGTGCGACCACCAGCGCACGTGCGCGGCCTCCAGCCCGACCGGTCTCCCGCCAAGGGCGCCGTCGTATCCGCAGAAGGCGCACTGGAACTCGTAGGCGGTGAGTATCAGTTCACGCATCCGCCGGTCCCGCTGCCGCCGGGCCGCGGCCTCGGGCCCGCCCACGGCCCCGGCCTCGGCCCGCTCCGGGTCGAGGCCGACCGCCTCGCAGAGGTCGGTGTGCAGGGACGACGGGAAGTGGGCGTCCAGCAGCACCCTGGCCATCCGGCCCAGCAGGGCCGGCTCCTCGCCGAGCGCCGCCCGCAGCGCGGGCGCGAGCCTGCTCGCGGCCCCGCTCGACCGGAGGATCCCGACCCCGCTGCCGGGGCTTCCCGTCCCCTGATCGGTGCGGACCTCCCACACCCCGTCGCTGACCAGGTGGTGGAAGGGGTAGGCGGGGGTCGTCGGACGCGGCGGCCCGTACTCGGCGAGCAGCCGCTTCAGCTCCTCCTCGACCGCGCTGTACCGCAGTTCGCCCTCCGCGTCCCGCTGGTACCCGCCGAGCGCGTAGAGCAGCAGCAGCGGCTTGTGCGGCGCACGCTCGCCGCCCTTCGTCCAGCGCCTCAGCCGCGCCACCCGATCCAGCCAGTCCATGCCGGCCGGCGCAGTCCGCGGGCCGGCGGAGGAATCACCCGGACCGAGGGCTCGATCCGCCGTCATCCGGCGCTCAACTGGTCGTACTGGTCGAGGAGTTCTGCCGTCGTGGCCTGGTCCGGCGCGAGCTCCAGGGCCGCGGCGAGGTGCCGGCGTGCCCGTCCGTCGCCGAGGATCCCGTAGACCACCATCAGGGCGCCGTGCCCGTAGCAGTCGAGCCCCTCGGTGGCGGCGAGGCCCTCGGCCAGCCACAGTGCCTCGGCCACGTTTCCGATGCCGACCTCCACCTGTGCCAGACAGCGCTGGACGTCCGGGTTGTTCGGAGCCGTCCGGTACTGCGCCCGGAGGTCGCGGAGGGCGCCGTGGGCGTCCTCGGTTTCGGAGGCGGCGATCGCGAGCAGCCGGTCCGGATTCGGCGGCGCGGCGGGCGGGGCCGAACGCCAGTGATCGAGGTGCTCGGATCCGGGCGCGACCCGTTCCAGCGCCAGCAGCGCCGCGTGCCACCGCGCCTCGGCGCCCGCGTGGTGAGCTGCCGCCGCCAGGAGTTCCAGCCCCTGCTCGTTGCCGTCGTCGAGGTGGTGCGCCCGCTCCAGGGCGCCCACGACGTCCGGCCAGTCGACGCCGCTGCGCGGGACCGCGGCCAGCTGGTACAGCACCTTGCCGAGGGCGAGGTGGCCGGTCGGGCCGCCGGCCCCGTCGGCGGTCAGCGAGAAGAGCACCTCGGCCTGCTGCCGCAGGAGGTGCACGGCGTCCTCGTGCCACCGCAACCAGGCCCGGACCTCGGCGAGTTGAAGAACGGCCGGGGCCCATCCGGGCCGGTCCGCGAGGATCCGCTCCAGCTCCCGCCCCGCCCGGTCCACGCTGCCGATCCGGACGTAGGCTCCGGCCAGGTCGTACCGCACGGCCGGATCGTCCGGCTCCAGGAACGCCAGGAACTCCAGCAGCGGGACGGCCTCCGCCGGCCGCCCCGCGAGCAGGTGGGCCGACGCCAGCGCGTGCAGGTCCCCCACCTGCGCGCCCTCGGCCCGGGCCAGCTCCTTCAGGGCGGCCAGCCACCCCGGGTCGGACGTGGCGACGAACCGCTCGTAGCACTCGGCGACCTGGAGATTCGAGGAGGCGCCCCGGTACTGCGGCTCCCAGTCGATGGTCGGTTCCCCGCTCACAATCGCCTCCCCGATCACCCGTTCGCTGCGTGGAATACCCAGGCCCCGTACGGTCTCACGCCGCACCGACACCCCGTCACCTCCGGCGGCCGCAGTGCCGCGCCGCCATGCGCCAGGCGGCGGTGACGGCCCGGTGGGCGGCGGCGGTGGCCTCGGGGATGTCGCCGGGCAGGTGGAGCGGGGTGCCGAGGTGGACGTGCAGGGCGGGGCGGCGCAGGGGGGCGGTGGCGAAGCCGGCGAGCTGTTTGGCGGTGCTGCCCGAGCTGAGGCGGCGGGCGCCGCACTGGCCGAGCGGCACCACCGGGGCGCCGGTCGCCGCCGCGAGCCGGGCGAGGCCGGTGCGGAAGGCGCGCGGTTCCGCGTCGCGGGAGTCCCGGTGCTTCGGCAGGCCGCCCTCGCCGTAGATGAGGACGACCCGGCCGGCCGCCAGCGCCGCCGCGGCCGCGTCGAGGGCCTCGGCCGCCCGGGCGGTGCCGCGGTGGACGGGGATGTGCCCGCCGGACCGCAGCACCCTGCCGAGCACCGGTACCCGCCACAGCCCGGCGGCGGCCATGACCACCGGTTCGGCGCCGAGCCGGCGCAGTGCGGCCAGCACCACTCCCGGGTCGGCCAGGGAGCTGTGGTTGGCCGCGACGATGCTGCCCGGGGTGACCGGGCCGGCCGTCTCGGAGGTGACGGACAGCCGGCCGAGGACGGGTACCAGGGCGGCGGCGATCGTGCTGAGCATGGCTGTTCCCCCGTGTCCCGCGGCGAAGTGACACCTCCATGCTCGCGGAGCGCCGCCGCCGGCCGCCTGAGTAGCCGTACTCAGACCGGGCCGGGTGCCGGCCGGGTCAGCCGCGCTGCACGGTGACCCGGTCCACGGCCGTGCCGTCCTCGGTCAGCGAGCGCACCTCCATCCGGGCGGGCCGGCCCGCGGCGGCGGGGGTCACCTCGACCGCGACCAGGCAGTAGCCGGTGTAGCGGACCCTGGACCAGGTGACCTTGACGGTCTGGTTGTGGCCGCTCCGGTCGGCGACCACCATCGGCACGGGCTTGTCGTCGGCGCTCTCGTGCCCGAGGTAGGTGTCGGCGGCCGGGAAGGAGTAGAGCCCGCCGCCACCGCCGCCCGCGACGACGTAGGTGGTGCCGTCCTTCGCGGGGTCGACGGTGTCGCCGGAGGCGGCCTTGCGGGTGGCCTTGCCGGCCCGGATGGGGTCGGTCCGCTCGTAGACGTGGTTGTGACCGCTGAGCACCAGGTCCACCTGGTACTTGTCGAACAGCGGGGCCCAGTCCTGCTGCGCGCCGAGTTCGGCGCCGTTGTCGTGGCAGGTGGAGTACGTGCACTGGTGCAGGTAGACGACGATGAAGTCGATGCCGGTGTCGGCGCGGAGCACCGTGAGCCGGCTCTCCAGCCACTTCTTCTGCTTGCCCTTGGTGTAGTCGAGGTTGGCCGGGGTGTTGTAGCAGACGTCGTTGCCGTCGAGGCTGATCAGCCCGACGTTCTGGTACCGCCAGGAGTAGATGCCGGTGGACCGGCTCCAGGCGTTGTCGGGCGTCGTGAACCGGGCGCGCATGCCCCCGTAGCCGTCCGTCCCGTACCACGGCTCCATCTCGTGGTTGCCGATCGCCGGCATCCACGGGGTCCGTGCGGCGACGGGCTCGTTCTGCACGAAGAAGGAGTCCCACAGGCGGGCGTCGTACGCGTCGCTGGTCTTGCCGCTGCCGCCGGCGTTGGCGTAGGACAGGTCGCCCATGTGGAGGTGGAAGGCGGGGTCGAGGCCGGCGATCAGGTTGCCGGTGGCGGCCGCGTTGTACCCGATGCCCTGGTCGCCGAAGGCCGTGAAGGTGAACCCGCCGCCGCGGCCGGGGGCGGGTGCGGTGCGGAAGCTCGCCACGTCGCCGAGCCGGGCGCCCTGGCCCGCCGGGTCGTAGCCCTGGTGGCCCACGACGTAGTAGTACGTGGTGTCCGGGATCAGCTGGTCCAGCTGCGCGTGCAGGTAGTACTGGGTGACGGTGGTGGGCTTGATCAGCGGCTGGTCCTCGACCGGGTGCTGCCAGGAGAGCTTGCTGACCAGGGTGCGGACCTCGGCGGCGATCGGGGCGCCGAAGTCGCCGGGCTGGACGCCGATCCGGACGAAGGGCGCGGTCACCGCGTCCGGCACCTGCCAGGAGACGACGACCTGCTGGGAGGGGTCGGCCCCGAAGGCGAGGTGACGGCCGAAGGGTCGCAGCGCGGACCCGGCGGTCCGCTCGCTCCGGGGTGCGGGGCCGGTGGTGGCGGCGCGGGCGGTCGGGGCGTCGAGGGTGGTCGGGCGCGGGGCGGCCAGGGCCGTGCCGGGCAGCAGCAGGCCGCCGGTCGCGAGGACGGCGCCGCCCGCCGCGCCGGCCCGGAGGAGGTCGCGCCGGGAGTGCCGTGGGGTCTCGGTCTCGGACATGACATCAAGTTAGGAAACTTCCCTAACCTTCGACAAGAGGCCCGACACCACCGGATGTATTTTCGATTCCCTTGCACCGCAGGCGAGTTGGAGAGCCCGCCCGGGCCCGCTGCGCACGGTGCGCGACGGGCCCTCGGTGGGCAGCGGTGGCAGGCCCGCTACCGGCGGACGACGAGGACGACGGCCGATCGGCCGCGGGCCACCGAGGTGGTACCGGGCCGCCGTGCGGGTGACCTGCCCGACGTGTCGGCGCCGGAACACCCCGTCCGGCGTGCATGGGTGGAAGGGCGCCGTCCGCGGACGGCGCAGGTTCTGTCCCCCAGTCCGAGAGCCGCCCATGCCTCCCACCGTCTGTCTGCGCCGCATCGTCCCGACCGCGCTCTGCGCCCTCACCGTGGCCCTCGCCGTCGCCCCGGCGGCCCACGCCGCGCCACCGGGCCGCGACGGCGGGTCCGACCCCGGAAGGGCGGACGGCGGCAGTTACGACTGGGACCGCGTCGCGGCCTGCGAGAGCAGCGGCAACTGGCGCATCAACACCGGCAACGGCTACTACGGCGGCCTCCAGTTCGACCGGCCCACGTGGCGGGAGAACGGCGGCCTCGCCTACGCATCGCGTGCGGACCTCGCCACCCGCGAGCAGCAGATCGCCGTCGCCGAGCACCTGGCCGGCCAACGCGGCCTCTCCCCCTGGCCCGTCTGCGGCGCCCGCGCCACCCGCGGCCACGGCCGCGAGGGCGTCCTGCCGGCGCCGACCGCTGCCCCGGCCAGGGCCGTGTCCAAGGACGGCACCTGGACCGTCCGCGAGGGCGACACCCTCGGTGGCATCGCCGAGGTCCTGCGCGTCCCCGGCGGCTGGCCCGCGCTGTACGAGCTCAACGCCGCCGCCGTCGGCGAGGACCCGGACCTCATCGAGCCCGGTCTGGTCCTCGACCTCCCCTCCTGACCCCGCCCCCGCCCGCGACCCCTTCACCGCCCCACCGACCCGCCGCCCGCGCCCGCCCCGGCGCGGGCGGCGGTCCGTCGTTCACGCCGCTCCCGCGCGAAACGCCGACGGCCCGCCCGCTCACTCGGAGCGGACGGGCCGTCGGCGTGTCGGACCGGGCGGACGGGCCCCGGTCAGCCGACGTGCACGCGCGGGCGGCGCGAGCGGTCCGGTTCGGCCTCGCGCAGCACCTCGCGGGTGACCGGCGCGACCTCGCCCTGCCCGAACAGGAAGAACCGCAGGAACTGGGCGAAGGGGCTGCCCTCGGTCCACTCGAAGTAGAGGTGCGGCTGCTGCCCGGTGCGGTCCCGGATGTTCAGCGCCAGCGCGGCGAGCGCGTTCGGGATGCTGGAGCTCTCCAGGGTGAGCACCCGGTAGCGGCCGTGCAGCACCTCGCCGCGCACGGTGAGCTCGGCCTCGAAGTCGGAGGCGTCGCGGACGGTCACCTCGACGAAGACCAGGTCGTCCTCACCCGGGATGTCGTTGTCGGCGCGGATCTGGCGGATCTTGTCGCGGTACTCGGCGACGTCGCGGTGGCTCGGCTCGTTGGCGATCAGCCGCAGCGGGCGGTGCGCGTAGTCCCTGATGAAACGTTCCGCCACATCGTCCATGGCCACATTGGTGACACGCAGCTCGAAGGCGCGGCGCAGCCGGGAGAGCAGCGAGACCAGGATGATCCCGGCGATGAAGCAGGCACCGATCTTCAGACCGTCCGGCCGCTCCAGCACGTTCAGCACGGTGGTGTAGAGGAAGATCGCCGAGATGACCGCGAAGGCGACGGTCCAGCCGCGCTCGCGCTTGCGGTAGGCGGCGATGGTCACCGCGATGGCGGCGGAGCTGATCAGCACCAGCACGCCGGTCGCGTACGCGCCGCCCTGGGCGTCCACGTTCGCGTCGAAGATCCAGGTGACCAGGAAGCCGATCAGGGTCAGCACGATCACCATCGGCCGCACCGCGCGCGCCCAGTGCGGGGCCATGCCGTAGCGCGGCAGGTAGCGGGGCAGCAGGTTGAGCATGCCCGCCATGGCGGAGGCGCCGGCGAACCAGAGGATCGCGATGGTGGAGAGGTCGTAGACGCTGCCGAAGGCGCCGCCCAGGTACTCGTGCGCCAGGAACGCCAGGGCGCGGCCGTTGGCGTCGCCGCCGGGCTTGAACTGGTCGGCCGGGATGAGCAGCGTGGTGATGAAGCTGGTGGCGATCAGGAAGCAGCTCATGATCACGGCGGAGGTGGTCAGCAGCTTGCGGGTGCCGCGGATCCGGCCGGCCGGCTCGGCCTCGGTGTCGGTCGGGTCGCCCTTGATGTGCGGCATCACGGCGACACCGGTCTCGAAGCCGGACAGGCCGAGCGCCAGCTTCGGGAAGGTCACCAGGGCCACGCCGACCATCACGATCGGGTTGCCGTGCTGGAGGGTCAGCGCGTGCGACCAGTCGGTGACCACGTGCGGCGCCTCGACGATCTTCCAGAGGCCGACGGCCACCACGACCACGTTCAGCACCAGGTAGGTCCCGACCAGGAACACCGCCAGGCCGATCGCCTCGCTGAAGCCCTTGAGGAAGACCGCGCCGAGCAGCGCCACCAGGACCAGCGTGATCACCACCTGCTTGCCGCCGAGGAAGCCGGTCAGGTGCGGATTCTCCACCAGGTGCGCGCTCGCGTCGGCGGCGGACAGCGTGATGGTGATCAGGAAGTCCGTGGCCGCGAAGCCGAGCAGCGCCAGGACGAACAGCTTGCCCTTCCAGAACGACAGCAGCCGCTCCAGCATCGCGATCGAGCCCTCGCCGTGCGGGCTCTCCTTGGCCACCCTCCGGTAGACCGGCAGCGCGCCCAGCAGGGTGACCACCACCAGCACGATGGTGGCGATCGGCGACAGCACGCCCGCGGCGAGGGCGGCGATGCCCGGCTGGTAGCCGAGCGTCGAGAAGTAGTCCAGGCCGGTCAGGCACATCACCCGCCACCAGCGCTGGCCGGCCTGCGCGCCGTGCCCGGCGGAGTCCCCCGCCGCCGGGCCCTCGGGCAACGCCTCCGGGCCGTCCTCCGCCGCGGTCGGCTGCGCGGGCTTCTCCGCGGTCACGTCCTCCAGCAGCCAGCTGCGGAGGCGTATTCGCGCCGACGGCGCGTCCGTCTCCGCCGTCCCCGTCGTACCCGACGAAACCACCTTGCACCTCTTGTTTAAAGACCCCGTAAAACGCCGTCGGGCGACGGCCGTGCGAAACGCTATGCGACGGCCGTTAAGGATCCGTCATCGGGCCGCGTTAAGAAAACGTCATTACGGCGCAGGTCGGCGCGGGTGGCCGAGGTGGCACGGGGTGGCACGGGGTGGCACGGTGCGACCGGAGGGGTGCCCGGGGAGGAAATGACCCCGAACCGTTCCGCCGGTTCGGGGTCATTTCGGGGGTCAAGTCCGGCGTCCCCTTCCTCGGGGGGGGGGAGCCCCGGGTCAGGCCCGGTAGCCGAGGACGGTCATCATGCCCGTCTCCGCGTGGTAGACGTTGTGGCAGTGCACCATCCACAGACCCGGGTTGTCCGCGTCGAAGTCGACGGCCAGGGTCGCGCCCGGCAGCACGACCGCGGTGTCCTTGCGCGGGCCGTCGCCGGGCAGCGCGAAGCTGTGGCCGTGCAGGTGGACGGGGTGCCACATGGTCGTGCTGTTGCGGAACTCCAGCCGCACCCGCTCGCCCGCCGCCACCGGGTGGCGCTGCGCCGGGTCGTACCTGCGGCCGTTGAACGCCCAGTCGGCCTTCGCCATCCCGCCGGTGAGCTCCAGCTTCACCGTGCGGTCCGGCGCCTTGGCGGGCAGCCGCACGCCCGGGGCCGCCCTGAGCTGCCCGGCGGTGACCAGCCGGCCGTCCAGCTCGGCCGGGCGGACGGCGGCCCCGGGGGCGGCACCGCCGCCGGTGCGCAGCACGGCCAGGGCGGTGGCGTTCTTGCCCTCGGCCAGCGCGGTCAGCGGGAAGACGCCGTCCCCGGCGGTGACCAGCACGTCGTAGCGCTCGCCCATGCCGAGCAGCAGCGCCTGGGTGGTGGCCGGTTCGACCGGGAAGCCGTCGGTGTGGGTGACGGTCAGCTCGTGGCCGCCGAGGGCGACCCGGTAGGCGGTGTCGCCGCCCGCGTTGATCAGCCGGATCCGGATCCGGTCGCCGGGTTTGGCGGCGAAGGTCTCGGGCGCGGTGGCGAGCCTTCCGTTGACCAGGTGGAACGGGTACGCGACGTCGCCCGCGTCACCGCCCAGCAGCGGGCTCCGGGCGCCCATCAGCATCCGGCCGGGGGCCGCGCCGCTCGGGGCGCTTCCTCCCGTCCCGGGCGTCCCCGACATTCCCGGCATTCCCGGCATGTCGTGTCCGGAGCCGCCCGAGTGGTCCATCCCTCCCATGCCCTTGGCGAGTTCGGCGAGGACGGCGTCCGGGGTGCTGCCGTCGACGCCGTCCACCCAGTCGTCCAGGACGACGACCCACTCCTTGTCGTAGACCAGCGGCTCCCTGGGGTCCTCGACGATCAGCGGCGCGTAGAGGCCGCGGTCCTGCTGGACGCCGGAGTGCGGGTGGAACCAGTACGTGCCCGGGTGGGAGAGCGCGAAGCGGTACTCGAACGAGCCGCCGGGCCTGATGTCGGACTGGGTCACGCCCGGCACGCCGTCCATGTCGTTGCGCAGGGCGAGGCCGTGCCAGTGCAGGGAGGTGGACTGCGGCAGGTGGTTGGCCAGGGTGACGGCGAGGGTGTCGCCGAGGGTGGCGCGCACCTCCTGGCCGGGCAGCCGGTCGCCGTACGCCCAGCTGCGGACGGTGCGGCCGCCGAGGTCGAGGGTGGCCTCGGTGGCGGTGAGCGCGATCCTGCGCTCGGGGCCGGGGTTGCGCGCGGCCTCGGCGGCGGCGACCTCGGGGCCGTTCGGGGTGAGGTAGCCGGCCGGGGCGGCGGACGGGCCGGACGAGCCGCTCGGGCCGGTCGCTCCGGTGGTGGGGCCGTGGTTCATGGACGCGTGGTCCATGCCCGGCATGGAGTCGGAGGAGCAGGCGGCGAGCAGGCCGGTCCCGGCGGCGGCGAGCGCGGCGCCGAGGACGGTACGACGGGTGGGTGTGCGCATGACGGAGTGCACCTCGTGCGGTGGGTGGGTGTACAGGGCGTCGCGTCGGCCGTTCCGTGCGCGGGTGCCGCGGGGCGCGAGCGGGCACATGGAGGTGTGCGCGGGCGCTCCCGAGCGGGCGCGGGCACGGGACGGCGGGCGCGCGCCTACTGACGCAGCACCGAAAGCCGGGCGAGGAGGATCCGTCCGCCTCCGGGCGGGGGCAGCGCGCGGACGGCCCGCAGCAGCCGGGCCCGCACCTCGGCGGCGGCGTCGCCGCTGCGGCGCAGCAGCGGGCCGGTGAGGAGCAGCACCAGGGTCCAGCCGGCCAGCACGGCGAGGCAGACCGCCATCGGGTCCATGCCGCCGGGGGCGGCGGGGTCGAGGGCGCCGACGGCGGAGGCGGCCCGGTGGACGGGGGCGAGGTGGTCGGCGGCAAGGTGAACCGGGTCGGGCCGGCCGGCGGCGGGCCCGGCGGCCGGTCCGTGCCGGACGGCGCCCGACGGGTGCGGCGGCGGGGCCAACGTCCCGGCGCCCTCGTGCCCGCTCTGCCCGCCGTGGCCGATCGCTCGGCTCTGTCCGCTGTGTCCGGCGGACCCGCCGTGCCCGCCGACCGGATGGCCGAGCGTGTGCATGGTCACGACGCCGAGCAGCAGCGCGGCGAGCAGCAGCAGGCGCAGGGCCCACGGCACCGGCGGACCGAACGGCCGCGACCGCGCCATCCTCCGCCTCCCGTCCCCGACGCCCGCCATATGTACCCCCGCAGGGTATCCCGACCTTACGCCGCCGGCCGAGCCCGGCCGGGCCGGGCCGGGCCGCCCTCCTGTTCACTCCGTGGCGTGCTGGTCCGCGCCCAGCACCGCCGCCGCCACGTGCTCGCGGAACCAGCGGTGGCCCGGATCGGCCGCGTTGCGCGGGTGCCAGGCCATCCCCAGCTCCAGCGGGGCGAGTTCGAGCGGGATCGGGAAGGTGCGCAGGCCCAGCGCGGCGATGGTGTCCGGCAGCCAGTCCGCCGGGGCGAGGGTGATCAGGTCGCTGTCCCGGGCCAGCAGCATCGCACCGGTGTGGCTCGGCACGACGACCGCCACCCGGCGCTTCAGCCCGAGCGCGGCCAGCGCGGTGTCGATCGGGCCGAGGCGCTTGCCGCGCCGGGAGACGCCGATGTGGTCGGCGGCGGCGAAGCGACGGGCGGTGATCCGACGGCCGTCGAGCAGCGGGTGGCCGCCGCGGGCGAGACCGACCAGCGGGACGCTCATCAGCCGACGGGTGCGGACCTCGGGGTCCAGGTGGCCGAGCACGCCGAGCTCGACGTCCACCAGGCCCTGCCGCAGCGCCGGGCCGCCCTCCAGGGTCTCCGGCAGGAACACCACGTCGACCCGCGGCGCCTCGGCCCGCATCCGCTCCGCGAGCGCGCCGGCCGTCCGCGCCAGCATCAGCTCACCGGCCTGCACCGTGAAGGAGCGGTCGAGGTGCACGGGGTCGAACCCGGCGCCGGGGCGCAGCACGCTGTCGCAGCCGCGCAGCAACGCGCCGACCTCCTCCCGCAGTTCGAGCGCCCGCGGGGTCGGGACCAGCCCCTGCCCGGCGCGCACCAGCAGCGGGTCCTCGACGGCGCGGCGCAGCCGTGCCAGCATCCGGCTGACCGCGGCCGGCGAGGTGCCGAGCCGCTCGGCCGCACGGGTCACACTGTTCTCCTGGAGCAGGGCTTCCAGGGCCCGCAGCAGGTTGAGGTCCATCGATCACACGCTCCTGAGCTGTGTCTTTGCGTTCCGCGCAACTATCCGATGCCGATCCTTGCATTGTTCCTGCCGGCGCCGGCCCCCGAAGGTGGAGGTGACAGGTGATCACCTGCCCCTCCACGACCACCCCTCGGAGCCCTCGTGTCCCAGCCCTCCCGCGCCGCCCGCGCCGGCGACGTCCTCGCCGTCGTCAGCCAGAGCGGCCCGACCGTCTCGTTCTTCGACGCCGCCACCGACCGGCACCTCGACACCCTCCAAGTCCTCGCCGAGCCACACGAGTTGTGCTTCGACCCGACCCAGCGGCTGCTCTGGTGCAGCAGCGCGTACCACTCGGGCTACTACCACGCCAACAGCGGCCGCCGCACCGAGCTGACCGTCATCGACGCGGACACCCGCCGGATCGTCGAGGTGATCGACCTCGCCCCCGAGCACGGTCCGCACGGGCTGGCACTGGACACCGCCCGGGGCCGCCTCTACGTCAGCGTGGAGGGCGGCGAGGACCGCCCCGGCGGCGTCGTGGTCATCGACACCGCGACCCGCCGCCCGCTCGGCCGGATCGACACCGACGCCCCCGGCCCGCACTGGTTCGCCGTCTCCCCGGACGGCCGGACCGGCTTCGCCACCAACAAGGAGGCACCCTTCGTCTCAGTGGTGGACCTCGAACGGGGCACGCTGACCGCCAAGGTGGAGGTCCCCGGCAGCGAGGGCCTGGCCGTCTCCCCCGACGGCACCCGGGTCTACGCCGCCGGCCCGTACCTCTCCACCTCCGCCGCCCCCGCCGCGGCGCCGGGCATCCGCGTCATCGACGTCCCGACCGCGACCGTCACGGCCGTCCTCCCCACGGACTCCCCGGCCCTGCCGGTCCACCTCACCCCGACCGGCCTGCTCCTGGCCGGCGAGGTCCGGCCGGCCCCCGCCCCCGGCTCCGCCCTGGGGCGCCAACTCCCTGGCCGCCTCACCGTGTTCGCCACCGACGACCACCGCCGCCTCGGCTCCGTCGAGGTGGGCCTCTTCCCCCTCACCATCACCTCCTCCCCGGACGGCGGCCTCGCCTACGTCGCCAGCGTCGTCTCCTCCACCGTCGACGTCGTCGACCTGGCCACCCTCACCCCCGTCTCCCGCCTGACCGTCCCCAAGCTCGCCGACCCGGGCGCCCACGGCCTGGCCTACCTCCCCCGCGCCGAGTGAACCTCCGAGCGGCCGCGAGGTGACCGCCGGGATGCGGCCGCCGGGCAGCCGCCGTCCGGTCGCGGCGGACCGGCGGCCGCCCGGCGGCCGCGCCGCGTCATGATTCCGGTGACCGGGTCACCACCGGCGACCCCTTGGACGACACCCTGGAGGGAAGACTGATGCGCGATCGCAGCCCCGGACCCGACGGACGGCCCGTCAGGTCGATCTGTCTCGGCGCGATGACCTTCGGCACCACCGTCGACGAGCGGACCGCGACGGCGATCCTCGACCGGTTCACCGAAGCCGGCGGAACGTTCATCGACACCTCAAACAACTACGCCTTCTGGGCCCCCGGCGCGAACGGCTACGAGAGCGAGGAACTGCTCGGCCGCTGGCTGGCGCGGCGCGGCAACCGCGACGACCTGGTGCTCGCCACCAAGGCCGGCGCCCGCCCGGTGCCCGGGCTGCCCTTCCCCGAACACGTCGAGGGCCTGTCCGCCCGCACGCTGCGCGAGGCCGCGGAGGGCAGCCTGCGCCGCCTCGGCACCGACCGGCTGGACCTGTACTACGCGCACGTGACCGACCCGGCGACGCCGCTCGAAGAGACCATGGGCGCCTTCGCCGGGCTGGTCGCCGACGGCAAGGTCACCGCCCTCGGCTGCAGCAACCACCGCGTCGCCGACCTGGCCGCCGCCAACGACCTCGCCGCCGAACGGAGTTGGCCCGGCTACCGGTACGTCCAGCAGCGCCACAGCTACCTGCGGCCGCGGCCCGGCGCGGACTTCGGCATCCAGCGGCACGCCGACGAGGCCCTGCTCTCCCACCTCGCGGCCCGGCCGGCGCTGACACTGCTCGCCTACTCCCCGCTGCTCGGCGGCTCGTACTGCCGCCCCGACCGGCCGCTGCCCGAGCAGTACGGATGGCCGGCGGCGCGGGCGCAGCTGGCCGCGCTGGCGGAGGTGGCCGAGGAGACCGGCGCCACCGTCAACCAGGTGGTGCTCGCCTGGCTGATCGGCCATCCCGTCCCGACCGTGCCGGTCGTCGGCGTCGGCTCCGTCGCCCAACTGGACGAGAGCCTGGCCGCGTTGGACCTCGTCCTCGACGAGGAGCAGCGCCGGCGGCTGGACACCGCGGCCTGACCTCCACCCCGCCGTCGGGGCCTGTTGTGCGGGACAGGCCCCGGCCCACGCCGACCGACCCGCGCCCCGTCCGCGCCGGCGGCCGGGGGCGCGCTCCGTGCCAAGTTCGCGGTTTTCCACGATGCCCGAGCGTGGCGGTCGCGTGCCAGTCTGTGACCACCACCGCACCCCACGGCCGGGCCGGGGCGGGACCGATCCGCCACGGGTGACCGGCCGTTCACGTGGAACACCAGGAGGGACTTGTCATGAACAGGCGAATTCGCGCGGCTTCGCTCTGCGCCGCTCTCGCCGCCGCGGTTCTCGTCGGCGGCACCGCCCAGGCCTACGCCGCCGCGGCCTCCCCCGCCCCGGCGCACGCCGCCGCGACGCCCGCCGTCCAGGAAGGCACCTCGACGCAGGCGATCGAGATCTGGCACTACGCCGGCCGGTACGACTCGTTCGTCGCGGCGCAGGCGGCCTACTGGGTGCTCTACGGCCTCGGAAGCGCCATCAAGGACAAGATCGAGCAGGTCGTGGTCGACGGCGCGTACCGGTGGGACCTCTACATCCAGTGAGTCCCCCGGCGCCGGCATCGAGCCGAGACGCCCTCCGGACGGAAACAAGGCGAGCGTGAGACACGTCCGCTCGCCCGGCCTCGAAGAGAGTTGGTAGACCCATGCAGCGTACGACGTCCATCACCGGTCTGGGCCGCACGGCCGCCGGCGCCCTCACCGCCCTGCTGATGGCGGCCGGAGCGGTCGCCCTCGCCCCGTCCGCCCAGGCCGCGGCCGGACAGACCGGGCCGCAGGCGTCCGCGGCGCAGCGCCCGGCCGCCGAGAGCGAGTCGGCGAGCGTGCCGCGGATCACCGCGGACCGTTCCACGAAGGTCACCCTCTCCAACAACAGCGGGTCCGGCCTGACCAAGACGTGGGAGAAGCTCGACCACGGCTGCTGGACGAACGACATGCTGCCGTCCGACTACGTCCCCAACACCAAGTCCTCCAGCTGGCAGAGCGAGTCCTGCGGCTTCGCGACCGGGACCGAGGGGAACATCACGTACACGCTCGCCGACGGCGGCGAGGTCAAGCTGCACTGGAACAACCCCTACTGGGGCAGCAACGACTACAGCTGCTCCGTCCCGTACGGCTACACCTGTTCCCGGAGCGGCGGCAGCGGGGACAACACCTCGGTGACGTTCAGCATCGGGCGGGCGTCCCTGGCCGCCGCGTCCCCGGCCGCCGCGGAGTCGCCCAGCCTCCTCTCCGCCGCCCGGAGCACCTCCGTCAACCTGACCAACAACTCCGGCAAGCTGCTCACCCGCTCCGGCGCGAGCCTGCAGTGGGGGATCTGGTCCGACGGCGGGATGCCCCCGTCCATGGTCCAGTCCGGTGTCACCGCGAAGTGGGCGAGCGAGTCGGACGGCTTCATGACCGGCACGGAGGGCGACGTCACCTTCGACGTGCTCGGGGAGCAGAACAAGGTGAAGGTGCACTGGAACAACCCCTACACCGGCAGCAACAGCTACAGCTGCGACGCCCCGGCGGGGTACAAGTGCACCTGGCAGGGGGGCGGCGGTGACAACGCCGCGGTGTCCTTCACCCTGTCGAAGTCCTGATCGCACCGCATGAACCGGCGCCGCCCCCGTCCGGGCCGGGTGCACCCGCACCCCGGACGGGGGCGGCGCGGTCCCCGGTCCGCCGCGGCCCCGGACCCGGACCCGGTCGCTACCGCTCCAACACCGCCACCAGCTGGGTGCGCCGGGCGATCCGCAGCTTCCGGTAGGCGTTGGTGAGGTGCGTCTCCACGGTGCGGCGGGTGAGGCAGAGCGCGGAGGAGATCTGGGCGTTGGTGTGCCCCGCCGCCGCCAGTTCGGCCACGCGCCGTTCGGCGGGGGTCAGGGCGTGTCCGCCGTCCCTGTTCCGCACCCCGCCCTCGCGCAACGCCTCCTGCGTCAGGCCGAGGAGACGGCCGACGGCGGCCGACGCCCCGGCCTGCGGCGCGGGTGCGGCCAGTCGCCGGGCCACGGCGTGCGCCTCGCGCAGCGTGTCACGCCCCTTGCGGCCGTTGCCCGCTCCGAGCTGGGCCCGGCCGAGATCGACCAGGATCTCCACGAGTTCCACGGGCGCGGAAGCCGGCCTGAGCAGTTCGGCGCCCTCGGTCAGCGAACACAGGGCCAGCCTGCCGCCCACGGTCGCGGCGTACGCCCGCAGCGCCCGGCCGACGGTACGCGCGGTGCCCCAGGTCCGGGCGTGGCGCAGCTCCTCCTCGGCGAGTTCGCGCGCCTCCTCCCGCCGCCCGAGCCGCACCAGGGCGAGCGCCGCCCCGGAACGCCACGGTGTGGCGACCGGACTGACGAAGTCACGGGCGCTCTGGCCGGCTCCGCAGCGCAGGTAGTCGTCGAGGGCGGCCTGCCAGTCGCCGTCCGCCGCGTGCAGCAGGGCCCGGGTGTAGCTGAGTTCGTTCCACTCCCAGGACCTGTCGCTGCCGGACGGGCCGGCGAGGGCCGCGGCCTCCCACGCCCCGGCGCGCCGGCCCGTCTCGCACAGGGCCGTCGCCACCATGGCCGCCAGATGCGGCAGTCGCACGCCCTGCCCCGCGGTCGCCGCCACCAGGGCGGCGTTCTCCGCGATGACGCGGTCGAATTCCCCCGCCCAGAGCGCCGCCTCGGCCCGGACGCTGAGCAGGCACTGCAGACCCACGTCCGTCAGGTCCGGGGGGACGGGCGGGACGGGCAGGCACAGGCCGGTCAGCTCACGCGCCTCCTCCAGGCGGTCCGCCCACTGCAGCAGGGTGGCCGCGCTGCCGAGCCAGGCGGTCCGCAGCCGCGGGTCCACCGGCACCGCCAGGCGCGGCCGGACCCGGGCGAGCACCTCGGCCGCCGAACGGAGGCCGGCCCCGGCTTCGTACTCGGTGATCAGTCCGCACACCAGCGGCTCGATGGCCGGGGGCACCGTCGGGGCCAGCGCGCGCAGACCCGCGACGGCGCCGCGCCAGGCGTCGCTGTCGTGGGAGGAGACGAGCGCGCCGAGGGCCTGCAGCACCTGGACGAGCTCGTCGTCGTCGGCGGCACGGCTCACCTGGTGAAGGACCCGCAGGGCGGTGTCGGGATCCCGGCCCGCGACGAGGGCCGCGCTCAGGGCGGTCGCCGCGGTCGCCCGCTCCCGCAGATCGGTGTGCAGTTCCAGCCCGGTGTGGAGCCTGCGGATGCCGGCGGTCGCGTTGTTCGGAAGCTCCAGGGCGCCGAGGCGCAGGCAGAGGGCGGCACGCCGGTCGGGATCGAGCGGGCCGCTCAGCGCGTGGCGCAGATACGCGGCGGACTCCGCGACCTGGCCGGCGCGCATCGCCTCCTCGGCGGCGTCGGCCAGCGAACGGGCCATCCACACCTCGCTGGGCCGGTCCACCCGCAGGAGCCGGGAGGCCACGGCCGTCGCCGGCGCACCGCTCTCGTCGAGCAGTTCCGCCATGCGCGTGTGGAGTTCGGCGACCTCCTCCGGCTCGGCGGCGGCGAGCACGGCCTCCCTCGCGAGGGGGTGGCTCAGCAGCCTGCTCAGGCGGCGCACCGACCGCTCGCCCGGGGGGCGCCGGGACGTGCAGAGACCGGAGAGCCGGCGGAGGAGGCCGGGGCCGGCCGGCATCCCCTCCTCGGCCGCGACGACGACGGCGAGGCAGGCGTGGCGCAGGCAGGGGTCCGCCCTCCGCAGCCAGTCGGCGATCGTGTCGCGGTAGCGGCTGTGCGACCGGGCGGACGGCGGGCGAGGGAGCGGCCCGTCACCGAGGTCGGCGACCAGCGCCCGCACCAGGGCCGGGTTGCCGACACCCGCCTCGACGCAGGTCACAACGGCCTTCTGCTCCAGGCCCGCGGCTCGGGCGATGCGGATGACCGCCGACACGCTGAGCGGGTGCAGGGCGACGGACACGCCCGTGGCGGGCGGGAAGGCGGCCGGACCGGACCGGTCGGCGCACTCGGTGGCCACCAGCAGGACGGGGATGTCGGCGATGCGGCGGGCGAGGTAGCCGATCCAGCGCCGGGACGGCTCGTCGGCGTGGTGGAGGTCGTCCACCGCCAGCAGCGCCGGCCGCTCGGCGGCCGACCGGGCCAGGCGCGTCACCAGCCGGTGGAACAGCCGCTGTTCGTCCGGTCCGCCCGGTGCCGAGAAGGGAACGGCCTCGTCGTCCGCGAAGAGCTGCCGGACCAGGCCGAACGGGAACGCCGTCTCCTCCGGTACGCCGCGTGCCCGTCCGACGCGCATGGCGTCGCCGTCGGCCTGCTGCCGGACGATCGCCTCCAACGCGGCGGTCCGGCCCCGGCCGGCCACGGGCGCCGAGAGCAGGACCGAGCGCCCGCTGCCCGCCCGTACGGCCGCCGCTGCTGTCGCAGTCATGCCAAGAACCTCGTCGCGCTCCAGGAGCATCCGATCCCGTCCCTTCGTCCTGTCCACCCGCGGCGCCGGCCCGGGCCCGCCTCCCCCGCCCGGGCATCGCCGCCCGGGGCCACCGGATCCGCATTTCCGCGGGAATACCGTGACGTTCCCGTCCCGGTCCGATCCTCACCCAGTAGCGACACGAACCGACTCACCGCGCGGAAAACGGCGCGATCACGTTTGTGGCAGAGCTTGATCCAGCCGCTTTTATCACGTTTCACGCACGAACTTTCCGCCCGCGACAACGGAGTGCACCGACCCCGAACCCGCCCGGCCGCATCCGGGACCGGCCCCGCGCAGGCAGCGGCCGGGACGGCGGACCGTCACCCGCGCCCGCCGGCCACCGCGCACGCACCGGTTCGCACCGATACCGATCGATTCCCCCGGCCCGCTTTTCGACCGCCGGCCCGGCAGCGCCGGGGGAACCGCGAGTTCACCGGTTCGCCCACGACGAGTCCCCCGTCATCGGCACCCACCACCGGGCGCCGCCATCAAGGGAAAAGCGATATCCGACAGTCCGTCGCGACGCACCCGGACAATCCTCACGAAGCGTTGACGCCACCCGGACCCCTACCCGGGACCGCGTCCCGGACCGGTCCGGCCAGGTGGAACGCACCGGGCGCCGACACTCCCGCCGTCGCGAAGGTGACGGCGGGAGTCGGACGACGACGGGCACGAGAACGCGACAACGCGGGCGCGACGAGGCGACGCCCCGGACGCAAGGCCGCGCCGACTCGCAGGCGCGCGGGGACCGGCGTGCGCCGGGTCAGTGGAAGCCGAGCGCGGAGGGCGTCACCGCCGGCCGGTCGGCGGGCCGCGGATTCGCCAGGGCCGAGCGGGTCAGCGCCGCGAGCTCTCCCCCGGCCCGTTCGATCCGCGCCGGCAGGCTGTCGGTGCGCGCGTCGCCCGCCCCGCCCCAGTCCTCGGAGGCCGCGAAGACGGCGGTCGGGGCCACCAAGGCGCGCTGGTAGGCGAAGAGCGGGCGCAGCGCGTGCTCCAGGGCCAGCGAGTGGCGCGCGGTGCCGCCGGTCGCGCCGATCAGCACCGGCTTGCCCGCCAGGGCTCCGGGGTCGAGCAGGTCGAAGAACGACTTGAACAGGCCGCTGTAGGACGCGGAGAAGATCGGGGACACGGCGATCAGCGCGTCGGCCGTGCCCACCTCCTCCAGGACGTCGCCGAGTGCCTGCGAGGGGAAGCCGGAGAGCAGGTGGTGCGCGATGGGGGTGGCCAGCGGGCGCAACTCGTGCAGGCGCACCCGGACTTCACGGCCGGTGTCGGCCAGGTGGGCGGAGGTGGCCTCGGCGAGGCGGTCCGCCAGCAGGCGGGTGGAGGAGGGCAGGCTGAGCCCGCCCGAGATCACGGCGAGGGTGATCGGCGAGTTCGGTTCCATGGGGGACTCCATCCTGGTCAGGAGGCGGCGGGGACGGCGTCCCGGAGCGTGGCGTGGGTGGGGGCGTCGGGGACGGTCGCGGGCCGGCCCTTGGCGAACTCCTCGCGCAGGACGGGCACGACCTCCTCGCCGAGGATGTCGAGCTGCTCGAGCACCGTCTTCAGCGGCAGGCCGGCGTGGTCCATCAGGAACAGCTGGCGCTGGTAGTCGCCGACGGCCTCGCGGAAGCCGAGGGTGCGCTCGATGACCTCCTGGGGGCTGCCCACGGTCAGCGGGGTCTGCTCGGTGAACTCCTCCAGCGAGGGCCCGTGCCCGTACACCGGCGCGTTGTCGAAGTACGGACGGAACTCGCGCACCGCGTCCTGGGAGTTCTTCCGCATGAACACCTGCCCGCCGAGGCCGACGATCGCCTGCTCGGGCGTGCCGTGGCCGTGGTGCGCGTAGCGCTCGCGGTAGAGCTCGACCATCCGCCGGGTGTGCTCCTGCGGCCAGAAGATGTTGTTGTGGAAGAAGCCGTCGCCGTAGTACGCGGCCTGCTCGGCGATCTCGGGGCTGCGGATCGAGCCGTGCCAGACGAACGGCGGCACGCCGTCCAGCGGGCGCGGCGTGGCGGTGAAGGCCTGCAGCGGGGTGCGGAAGCGGCCTTCCCAGTCGACCACGTCCTCGCGCCAGAGCCGGTGCAGCAGCGCGTAGTTCTCGATCGCGAGCGGGATGCCCTGGCGGATGTCCTGGCCGAACCACGGGTAGACCGGGCCGGTGTTCCCGCGGCCGAGCATCAGGTCGACGCGGCCGTCGGCGACGTGCTGCAGCATCGCGTAGTCCTCGGCGATCTTCACCGGGTCGTTGGTGGTGATCAGCGTGGTCGCGGTGGACAGGACGATCCGCTCGGTCTTCGCGGCGATCCAGCCGAGCATGGTCGTCGGCGAGGACGGGACGAACGGCGGGTTGTGGTGCTCACCCATGGCGAAGACGTCCAGGCCGACCTCCTCGGCCTTGAGCGCGATCGCCAGCATCGCCTTGATCCGCTCGCGCTCGCTCGGCGCCCGTCCCGTGGTCGGATCGACCGTCACGTCGCCGACGCTGAATATCCCGAACTGCATGGGCTGTTGCCTTTCCACTGACTGATCGCGGCCCGACGGGGCCACCCGGCGAAACCTAGGCAACCGACGGTGCGCGAAGGACTTCCGCAGCGCATGACCAGTGGCCCTGCAGCGCACTGAAGCGGTCGGCGGGCGCGGTTCGGCCGGCCGCGCTCCCCCGACCGCGGCCGTCCGCGATCAGGACGCGCGGTGGCTGCCCTCGGTCCGGGCGGCGTAGGCCTGCCACTCACGGGGCGAGATTCCGAAGGCGTCGCGGAACGCCCGGCTGAAATGGGAGTGGCTGACGAAGCCCCAGCGGTGCGCGACGGCGGCCACACTGGCCTGCCGGCGGGACGGGCGCCCCAGTTCCCGACGGCAGGCGTCCAGCCGACGCCGTCGCACCCACTGGCCCACGGTCATTCCGTCCTGCTGGAAGAGCTTGTGGAGGTAGCGCACCGAGATGTGCTGCGAGCGGGCGATCGATCCGGGCGAGAGGTTCGGGTCGGCGAGGTTCTGCTCGATGTGGGCGCGGATCCGGGACAGCAGCTCGGCCGCGCCGTTGGGGTGTTCCGGGTCCTTCCGGTCGAGCAGCTCGGCCACCAGGATGGCGACGATGTCGGAGGCGCTGAGCGCGAGGAGGTGGTCCCGCCGGGCCCGGTGGTCCCGCGCCTGGGTGGCCAGGGCGTGGAGGAACTGGAACGCGAGCGAACCGATCCCCTTGTTCCCGCGCGCCACCAGCCCACCCGCGCGCCGGACGTCGCCCTGCCGGACGTCCAGGTAGAAGCAGGGGACACGGAAGCGGACCATCCGGCACTCGGAGTCCTGCAACAGGCCCGCCGGGTGCGGGGTGGCGCTGATCAGCAGGTCCCCCGGCGCCAGCACGCTGCTGACACCGCCGTGTCGGACGGAGGCCGCACCGCGGACGTGCAGGGCGACGTAGAGACAGTCCTCGGGGTCGGTTCCGGGCGGCGGGGAGAGGATGTCGATGCAGCCGTTGCCCCCGCCGCGCGCGGCTTGGTCGAGCAGGTGGGTTTCGGCTTCGGGCGTGGGGGTTTCGAGCATGGGCGAGGGACCCGACTGGTTCACGGGGGACTCCGACCGGTTGGAAGTGGTGCTGTGCGGATGCCGGCGGGGGCGGCTCGCCGGACGGCGGGGCGGCGGGGCCGGCAACGGGGCGCTCAGGGGAGGACGTTCTTCTGGCGCCATTCATACAAGGAGCGGAACGGCTGGACAAACGTTCAACAAACCGAGGTTCCGGCGGCTCCGCCCGACCCGGACGGCGCTCGTCCCGAGCGGCGCCCACTCCTCGGAGAAGGCCTTGAAAACACCTCGGGTTGAAGACCGAATAGCCTGCAGGACAAAGGAGTTAGGCCACATGAACCGGAGCGACGGCGGTCGGTGGAACCGCCTGACCGCGCCGCTCCCCGAGACCGGGCACGGCCACGCCGAACCCCCTTCCCGGCCGGCCCGGCGGCCGCAAGGTGCACAGGTTGTCACGTCGCCGTGCACCACCGGAACATCCCCGCGAACGGGTCGGGCTCAGTCCGCGCCCAGCTTCTCGCTCAGCTGGCTGCGGGAGGTGATCCCGAGCTTCGGGAAGGTCCGGTACAGGTGCGTGCCGATCGTGCGGGGCGACAGGTGCAGCTGCCGGCCTATCTCCTTGTTGGAGAGCCCTTGCGCCGCCAGCCGGGCGATCTGGACCTCCTGGGGCGTGAGCAGGTCCCGGTCGGGGCGGCCTTGGCTCCTGCTGCCCTCGCCCGCCGAGCGGAGCTCCTGGGCCGCCCGCTCGCGCCAGGGCTCCACGCCCATGGCCGCGAAGGACTCCCGGGCGATCCGCAGCGGAGTGCGGGCCTCCATCACCCGGCGGCGGCGCCGGAGCCAGGTGCCGTAGGCGAGCATCAGCCGGGCACGGACGAAGGGGGTTCGGGACATGTCCAGGTCGAACGCCGCCCGGAAGTGCTCTTCGGCGTGCTCGTCGTCGGCGAGCAGCGCCCGGGCGAATCCCAGGCTCACCCGGATCATCTGGACCTCGCTCGCCCCGGCGGACGTGAGGAGCTGTCGCAGGGCGGCCTTCGCCATGGCGCGCTGCTCGTCGCTGGTGGCGGCCTCGGCCAACTCGGTGATGGCCATGGTCTGCATGAACGGGTGGTAGGAGGGATCGGCCGGGTCGAAGACCCGCCAGACGCAGGAGAACGCCTCGGCGAAATGGCCCGCGGCGAGGCCGATGAGGCCGCGGGTGATCTGGATGTACGCGAGCTTGGAGGGGTCGACCACGGTCAGCCCCTGGCCCTCCGCCTCGCCGATCGCGACCAGCGCGGTGTCCAGGTCCCCGCGCAGCGCGGCGAACTGGGCCTTCGCCACCCGCGCACCGGTCAGCCACCGTGGTTGTGCGGTCTCCTCGGCCAGCCGGGCGGCCTCGGCCGCCGCCGGGAGTCCGGTCTCCCAGTCGACGGTGTGCACTGTGGCGAGGGCGAGGAGCACCAGCGTCTTGGTCAGCGGGCCCCGGCGCCCCTGACGACGCAGTCCGTTCGCCGCGTGGCGGGCGAATCCGGTGACCTGGTCGAACCCGTTCACCATGATGGCCGCGTTGGCCAGCGTGGCGGCGGTCACGACGTCGTACCCGCCCGCACGCTCGAGGCGCCGCAGCCGGTCGATCACCGTCGCCGACGCCTCCAGCGGGGCGGCCCCCGCCAGCGTGCACACCAGGTCCGGGTGGAGTTCCGGGACCGGTAGCCGCTCGGCGGCCGTCACGACGCGCTCCCGCAGCTCTCGCCCCGGGTCCGCCCACCAGCACCGCCACGCGGCCACGCGCAGCAGCCGCAGCGCGAGGCCGGGATCGCCGGCCTCGGCGGCCTGCTCGGCCGTGGCGACCAGCAGGTGGATCCGGGACGTGCTCGTGTCGGACTCCGACTCCAGCCATTCGCGCAGCAGGACCACGCGGGCCCGTTCCAGCGCGTCAAGGCCCAGCGATTCGGCCTGCTGGAGCAGCTCCGACACGCGATCCGCCTGCCCGAGTTCGAAGCGCAGCTCCGCGGCGCCGAGGAGTCGGGCCACACTGCCCGACGGCACCTCGCTCAGCGCGGTGGCGCGTTCCAGCGCGGTCAGGGCGGCCGCGGCGGCGCCGCGCTCCTTCGCGCTGAACGCGGCCCGGTCCAGTTGCCGCGCCACCGCTTCGTCGGGACGGCCGCCGGCCGCGGCCCGGTGCCACGCCTGCCGGTCGGGCTGTCCCTGGAGGGTGCGGGCCAGCGCGTCGTGGGCGGCGAGCCGGTCCGCGAGCGGGGCCGAGCCCAGGACGGCGGAGCGCACCAGCGGGTGGGTGAAGTCGATCCGGAACCCGTCGACGCGCACCAGACCCGCGGCCATGGCCGGCTCCAGCGACCGTACGGAGATCTCGGTGCCCGTCAGCGCCGAGGCCGCGGCGAGCACCTCGGTCAGTGCGCCGTCGTCGGCGGTGGCCGCGACCAGCAGCGCGTGCCGCGTGCCGGGCGGAAGGTCGGCCAGCGAAACGGAGAAGGCGCGCTCCAGCCGGGTGGTGAGCGCAAGCTCCGGCAGCACCCTGGAGTCCGCGGGTGCCCCGTCCGCCCCCAGGGTGAGCGGGAGCTCGGTCAGTGCGAGGGGGTTGCCGACCGACAGTTCCGCCACCCGGCGGCGCGTCCCCGGGGCGAGAGCGGGGTGGCGGGCGTCCAGCAGGGCGTCGGCCGCGACCGGCGCCAGGGGCGCGAGGTGCAGTTCGCGGATGCCGGGGGTGCCCCGCCACACCGTACGGTCCTCGCGGACGGCGACGAGCAGGCCGACGGATTCGGCGCCGACGCGGCGTGCGACGAACGCGAGGACGTCCAGGGTCGGCCCGTCCAGCCACTGGGCGTCGTCCACGACCATCAGAACGGGGGCTTCGGCGGCCGCCGCGCCGAGCAGGCCGAGGGTGGCCAGGGACAGCACGAAGAGCTGGGGCCCGGAGGCACCGGGGGACGGCTCCGCCATGCCGAAGGCCCCCAGCAGCGCCTGCGCCTGGGGGGTGGGCAGGCCCGCGACGAGGTCCGTCACGGTGTGGGTCAGCTGGTGCAGCCCCGCGAACGGCAGATCGCTCTCGGCCCGGACACCCGAGGCCCTGAGGACGGTGAATCCGCAGGCGCGCGCCCGGGCGGCGGCGTGGTCCAGGAGGGCGGACCTGCCGATCCCGGGGGCCCCGTGGATCAGCAGCGCGTCGCCACGCTCGGGCAGGGCGTCGACCAGTGCGTCGACGGCCGCCAGCTCCTCGTCCCGGCCGAACAGTGTGGTGCCTGACATCCGATCTTCCTCTGCGCCTAAGCCAGTGCTCTGACCTGGACCGTTGCAGTGTAGGTGCACGCATTGCACGGTTGGAATGCGCTGAGAGTCATGTGTCCGGCGACACACCACCCGCAGTCGCTTCACAGTCATTCGGCCGCCGACGTAAGTCATCCCGTGTTCCATGCTGGATGCCGTGCCGAGCGGAGGGAGAGGACCCATGACATCCGTGACCGACCCGGCCGGGTTCCCGAAGGACGGGAGCACCGGTCATCGCTGGAGCCGGGCCGCCTCCATCGCCGCCATGCCCGTGACGGTCGCCCCGTACGAGCCTGCGTCGGCCCCGGGCCGGATGACGACCCGGCAGTTGGGGCACCTGCTCTTCATCACGACCCACGCCGGCCCTTGCCGCTTCACCCGCGGCCTGCGGGAGATCGCCCGCGGCACCCGGCAGGCCGAGGGGTACGTCGTGGTCGCCGTCATGGGGGCCACCGGTGCCGTGGTGCAACAGGACGGCCGGACGGTCGAGGTCCCCGCGGGAGCGGTTTCCTTCTGGTACACGGAGACCCCCCATGTGGTCGACTACCCGCACGGAGTGGACGTCAGGGTGTGCCTGCTTCCCCGCCGGGCCTTCGGCGTGCGCGACGAGCAGCTGGAACGGGTGACGGCCACCGCGGCCGACGCCGGCGGCCCGGTGGCCGCCCTGGTCAAGCAGTCCCTGCTGGCCTTGGTCGAGACGGCCGATGACTGCCCGGCATTCGTCGCCGGTCGGCTGGCGGGCAACTTCGCCGACCTGGTGGCCATCCTCGTCACCGAGCAGGCCGCCCGTGACGCGCCGGCCGCGGCGGACTCCCGCCACACGCGGATCTGGGAGATCCACGCCTACGTGGACCGGCACCTCAAGGATCCGGTGCTCGGGCCGCAGACGATCGCGGCCGCGCACCGCATGTCCGTTCGGTCCCTCCACAAGCTCTTCGAAGGGGAGGGGACCACCGTCAGCCGCCTGATCCAGCGCCGCCGGCTCCAGGCGAGTGCCGAGGACCTCTCCCGCGAGGACAGCGGCGACAGCACGGTCTCCGGCGTGGCACAGCGGTGGGGCTTCACCGATCCGGCCCACTTCAGCCGGCTCTTCCGTGCCTCGTACGGCATCTCACCGAGCCAGTGGCGCGACACCCGCGGCGGCACCGGGCCGTCCGAGCCGCGGGATCCCCGGGGCCGGGTGTCCCGATGACCGATCGACCCGAGGGGAAGCCGATGTCCGCATCTCTCTCCACCGCGTCGCTGTCCGCCTCCGACCGGGCGGAGAGCTGGCGGGACGCCGTGTCCCGCACCTTCGTGCCGATGACCGTGGACTTCCTGGAGGAGGAGCCGTCGCCCGGGGAGATCGTCGGCGACCGACTGGGTTGCCTGCGGATCTCCAGGGTCCAGGCCGGGCCCCAGATGGCGACCCGCCGCAGGCACCTGATCGCCGACGGCGACTCGCCGACGCTCGTCCTCAGCCTCCAGGAACGGGGCACCGCCCTCAAGGAGCAGGACGACAGGGAGACGCTCATCCGGCCCGGCGGGTTCTCCATCACCGACACCTCCCGGGTCTTCCGGACGAGGATGGAGGAGGAGTTCGTCTTCACCTCCTTCCACTTCGCCCGCGCCGACCTGGATGTGCGGGAGAAGGACCTGCGGGCACTCACCGCCACGGCGTTCAGCGGCGCCGAGGGAAGCGCCGCGCTGCTGACGGACTACCTGTCGAGGATGGCGCACGAGGCGGCGGAGCTGGACGAGGCCGTCGGGCGCCGGGCCGCGGCCACGGCACTCGACCTGCTGGCGCTGTTCGTCGACGACCGGGCCGGACACGCCCGGCCGCAGGGTTCACGGACAGCGGCCTCCTTCGAGCGGGTCAAGGAGTACATCCTGCGCAACCTCCGCGATCCGGACCTGTCACCGTCCACGATCGCGGCGGCGAACTTCATGTCCGTCCGCTTCCTCCACAAGCTGTTCCAGCAGGAGGGGGGCACCACGGTCGGCGGGTGGATCCGGACCCAGCGGTTGGAGCGCTGCCACCGGGACCTGCTCCGGCCGATGGCGGGAGAGCTCGGGGTGGCGGGGATCGCCCGGCGCTGGGGCTTCGCCAACTCCAGCCACTTCACCCGCGCCTTTCGCGCGGCCTACGGCATAACGCCGCGTGACTGGCAGGCCGGCGCCCACCACATGCGCCGGAACGGCTGATTCGAGCTGCGGGGTCGTCGGCCGTCGCGGACCGGACCTCCTCGGCGGGAGCCGAATCCGAAGAAATCCCCACCTGAGGCTTCAGCCCGGACCGGACCCTGAGGAACAACCCCTAAGGGCGTAGACACGCCCACCAGCGGGCATGGCACGGTCGTAGGGCAACGCCATCGGTCGTGAGAAGGTACCAAGCATGAGCGCAATAAGGTTCATCCTCAATGTCATCTGGTTGATTTTCTGCGGCATTTGGATGGCGCTTGCCTACACGCTCGCCGGAATCATCTGCTGCGTACTCATCGTCACGATCCCGTTCGGGATCGTTCGCCGGGGATCAGAATCACGCGGGGATCGACGCGACCTTCGATTCGCATTGGCGGCGTGAGGTCGAGAGCAGGGATCGGCACGCGCTCCACCTCTGCGAGTATGGTATTCATCTCAGCCCAAGTCCCGTCCGCAGCCCACTCGGTGAAGTATTTCGACGCGGTGCTCGTCGACCCGTACTTCGCGCGAAGGTGCGGCCACGAGAGACCCGTCCGGGCCTTCGCGAAGATGGCGTCGACGGAGCGGCGGACGCGGTCGCGATACCCCTGCGGAAGCAGGTGGCGCACCAACTCCCATTGCTCCTCGGAAAGGTCAGCAGCCGGAACATCCAGGTGTGCCGATTGGTACCACTTCTGAACGGTGCACCGCGCGCCACCGCGGCGAAGGGGCACGGGACCCTCGACGGTGACCTTCACGTCGAGAAGGCCCAGAATCTCGTCCTGTTCCGCCAGGCTCATCTTCACCAGCTGGCGCTGCGCCATGTTGGCAAGCGCCACCAGGTCGCGAGCCCGGCGGTCAACTTCCTCGACCTCCACCAGCCAGGCCGCCGCCTCAGCACGCATCTGCTCGAGCTGTTGCAGCTCTTCATTGAGAGCCCCCGTGGCAGCCTGAATGACGTCTGGCGACTGCCCCTGCTTCGCCGTCGCAACAAGCACGGACGCGATGGCCGCTTTCATCTCAACGATTTGCTTGTCGAGTTCGGCAATGCGATTCGTGTGTGCCGTTTGATCTCCCGAGGCCATGCCGACCCACTCCGCGGCAAGCTCCTCCAACCTTGCGGAATCGGCGAGCAGGCTCACCACTTCGGTCCACACACTCTGTTCGACCGCTTCGGCGTCGATGTACGAGCAATCGCAAACCGCCTGCCCAGGCACCTTCTCCGACTTCCCGGAGCATCGGTATTGCCGACGACCGCCCGGCATCGACTCCCGGCTGAAGCCCGTGTAGGGAACCGAGCACAGCGCGATCAAGCGCCCGGACAGTGGATAGGCGGATCGGACTCGCGAGTTGTCCGACCTCCGGGTGGAGGCCATCCGACGGAGATCCGCAGCCTCGTCCACCGTGAGGATTCGGGGAAGCCTGATGACCACGGCCTCACCCCAGATCGGGAGTCCGTCGGCATCCTTGATCGCGTGATCACCGCGGAATACCAGCTCTGCGTCAAGTACGGCCCGCGACAGGACCCGATCCCTGAGGTTCGCCGCTGACCAGGGCTTCCCCGAACGGCAGGTATAGCCAGCGGCGTTGAGCCAGATCGCCGCCTGCCTGATGTTCAGTCCCAGATCGACAATGAGGTCGTGGACCAGATTAATGATCTTCGCTTCGCGCCAGTCGATGACCAGGTAAGAGCCCTTGAGGCCCTTCCCTTCGATCCGGTAGCCGTACGGCGGCCTGCCGCCGATGTGCGGCGAGCCGACTTCCTCGGCCTTCTCCTGCAGACCACCCTGGGTGCGCGAGCGGATGTTCTCCCACTCGGTCTCGGCGTAGTCGGCCTCCCGCCGCATCTGCGCACGGCCCTCGGGGGTGGTGTTGTCGATGTTGCGGTTGGTGATGGCTACGAAGATTCCCATGTCCTCCAACGCCCAGACCCAGCGCCAGAAGGCCCGGCCGACACGGCCGATACGGTCGCCCTTCTCCACCACGACCACGTCGAACTCGTCGAACTTGGCCTCCTCCATCAGCTGGTCGAAGTCCGGGCGCTCGCCCATCTCCTTCGAACCGGAGACCCCCTCGTCCTTGTACGTGCCGACATGGAGCCAACGCTTGCCGGCAATGTGCCGGCTGTTCTTGCGGGCCTGACTGGCGATGCCGTAGCCCTGCTTCTGTTCCTCGGTGCTCACCCGCAGGTAGTCCACGGCTCGGAGGACGCGTGGAGCAGTGACGCGGGCGGCCGTGTTGATGGCACCGCGTATGCGTATGTTTGGATTCGTCATGTCGACTCCTGGATAGTCGGCCGGCCCCGGGGCGGTTGCAGCCGCCGCCGGGGCACTCAACGCATGGCATGTGTATACGAATTACTCACGACGCACTTCTGTCTCACAGTGAGTCAGAGGGAACAGCAGCACGTGAAGCGAACAGCAAGCGAAGGAGCCGGGTGCGCTCGGCGGGAGTCAGCGGGGCTCCCTGTGACCAGAACACAGAGACCTGGGAGCGAGCCGCTACTGGACAGACGCCGACACGTCGGCGGTCGAGCGAGGACTCATTGCTGGTGGGGCGCTTCGACTGGGGGCGCTGGGCAGCTGTGATGGGACTCCTTTGGCGGCGAAAGAAGATGGCGATGGCCGCGGACCTGGCGGCATTAGACCCGGCCAGGTCCTGTGGGCGAAGGGGTGGGGAGGCTGCCCCACGGGCTCGGGCGGTGGGCGACTATGTTGGGGTGGCATACCCAGTCTCGGGGCCCTCCAGCACACCGCGGCCATTGACACCGGGCCGAAGGGGCGGGTCGGCGAAGCGTCTGCAGAAGTAGGTGCTGCCCCCCTGGAACGGACCGGATCGAGTCGACGACTTCTCCATCGGGGGTCGTGCACCACCCGCGGACGAGGGGAACCTCGGCAGCCGCGGGGATCGCCCAGCCTCCGCGTGGGCCAGGAACGGGTAGGCCAGTTCGGTGTGGCGTGCGTTCAGGTAGCAGTACCGCTCCGGCGGCAGGTCGACCTGGGACGGTAGCGCCGCCAGGGTGGACTACTGCCCATGGGCGAGCAGGAGGCCGTATGCGGACCGGTGGGTCCGGGAAGTGGTGCCCGCACGGTCGGATGACAGCTCCAGTTCGGCCTGCTGCCGCATGAAGGCGATCGGGACCTGTTCGGCTCTGATGAGCATCATGCGGGCAGGCCAGCGACCTCGCCTCTCACCGGAGGCCATGCCGGAACGCGGCCGGACTCTCGTCGACTGCGTCGAACGTCGACGCCGAGCTCCAGGGCGAGCAGAGTGCCGGGCAAGCGGTACGAGCGGCCGTCGCGTCGAAGCGGGACGGGATAGTCACCCCGCCTCGCGAGCTCGTACCCGCGAGTGCGACTGAGGCCGAGAGCGCGGTTGGCGGTCGCAAGGTCGACCACGGGGAAGTTCAATCAGCTGGGCGATGGACATGTTGGGCCGGGCCTGGACAAAGTTGCGCGACATAGGAAGCTCCTACTGGGCAAGGAAGTGTTCCCTTTCGACGAACAGCCTGCCACATGATCCGATCCAGATCGAGCTCAATGGGGTACTGTTCTCATATGGATCAGAAAACATGGTCGACCGTCGTAGACGCGGCCATCGCTCGCGAGATCAAACGCCGGCGCGCAGAGCTGGGACTGTCTGCCGAAGCCCTGGGGGCCCGCTGTGCCGACCTCGGCTATCCACTGACCCGGCAGGTGATCGCCAAGCTGGAGTCCGGCGCCCGGAGCGGGCCGACTCCAGCAGAACTCCTCATCTTGGCACGCGCATTGGAAATGCCACCGGTCAGCCTGATCCTGCCGCTCGGCCAGGGGCCGATGACCCGGCCGACGCCCCTTTCGGAGTCCACTCCATGGGAGGCAGTTGCCTGGTTCACCGGGGAGGATCGTGCGGCCCTTCCCGAGACCCCGGAAGCCGGTTCGCCCCAGGCCATCCTTGACGCCTTCCGCCGCCATGACCGGCTCGTCCGCACAGCACTGCTGTCCACCCGGATGGCCGCCGAACGGCGCCGGGACGCCCAGCTCGCACCGCCGGACGACTACGAGCGGACCGACACCGCCGCCGCCCAGCTGGAGCAGGTCGCACAGGCGGACCGGAGCGACCTCCTCGCCGCCCGCCGGGCACTGCGCGATCAGAGCCTCTTCCCACCCCCGCTGCCCGCCGACCTTGCCCACATCGATCGCGAGCAAGCCTGACCGACAACCACTCACGGGCCCACCCCGACCATCACGGTCTCCGAGGCGACATTCACTCGCCCCCGAGGCCCCGACCTTGCCAGGCGATGCCCGGCGAAGCTCAGGAACAATGGCGGATTCGACCGCTTCGAGGTCAACCGACCCCCAATCGCATTCAAATGAGTGCCGGTCGAACCGAGGGCGGTGTCGTTCAGAGGTTTTGTCCGGCTGGATGCCGGTTCAGGTGGCTTGCGCGGAAGCCCAGTTACTCAGATTGAGCCTGTGAGGGCGGCAACACGTCCACGCACACCAGGGCTCCGCGCAGATCGAGTCATCTGCTCGGGTGGGAGGCCGCCCAGCCGTGTTCGAGCAATGCGAAGGCCTCGTCGGCCGCGCGGTGCGGCTCGGCGTGCCGCAGGATGAAGCCGCGGGCCTCAAGGGCGAAATGAGCCAGGGCGGCGCAGCTGACGTCGCCCTTGGGGGCGCCGACGTCCTCGGCGATGGCCCGCGCCAGGGCCGCTTCGTGGCGCGTCCACATGCGGTGGGCGTAGTCGCGTAGCGCGGGGGTCTCCTGCACCATGCGCGTGAAATCGGCGAACCGCGGGTCCGTGGCATGGACGGCAAGCTGAGTCTGCTTGAGCAGGATGTGATCGCGCAGAGCCTGCGGGATCGACGTGCCGGGGGTGCGGTCGCGCACGGCGGCAACAAGCGCCGCCTCCAGGTCGTCCTCCTGGTCGAAGACCAGGGCTTCCTTGCCGGAGAAGTGCTTGAACAAGGTGGTCACCGAGACGTCGGCGGCGTCGGCGACGTCCTTGACGCCGACCTGGTCGTAGCCGCGGTCGAGGAAGAGCTCGAGTGCGGCGTCGGCCAGGGACTGGCGGGTCTGGGCCTTCTTGCGCTCGCGGCGCCCGGTCGGTTCGGTCACTCGCATACCGTACCCCAGGGTGAATCGACTGCAAAAGTTGAGTCGTTGCACTTATTTGGTGAGTGTGCTTTCTTGGTGAGGCCGGACCTCCCGGCGGCTCACCCACCTCCCGAAGGGCACTCCCATGAGCCCTGCTCGTGATCCCCGCATCGCGATTGTCGGCGCCGGCCTCGGCGGCCTCACCTGCGCCCGAGTCCTGCAGCAACACGGCCGCTCCGTCACCGTCTTCGAACGCGACGCCTCCGCCGCCGCCCGCCCGCAGGGCGGCACCCTCGACCTGCACGCCGAAACCGGTCAGGCCGCCCTGCGGACGGCGGGGCTCCTCGACCAATTCCAAGCCCTCTCCCGCCCCGAAGGAGAGGAGTGGCGCGTGCTCGACTTCGCCACCGCCGCCCTCCTGGCGCATCAAGGGCCGGCCGCCGCAGGCGGCCGACCCGAGATCGACCGTGGCCAACTGCGCGAACTGCTCCTGGACTCGATCACCGAGGGCACGGTGCGGTGGGACCACGCCGTCACCGGAGTCACCCCGCTCCCGGACGGCACCTGCCGGCTGCTCTTCGCTGACGGCGCCGCCGAGGACTTCGACCTGGTGATCGGCGCCGACGGCGCCTGGTCGCGCGTCCGCCCGGCCCTGTCGCACGCCGTACCCCGCTACACCGGCGTCACCTTCGTCGAGACCGGATTCGACCACTGCGACACCCGCCACCCCGACCTCGCGCGGCTGGTCGGCAACGGATCGATGCTGGCGAAGGGCGCCGGCAGGTCCCTGGTCGCCCAGCGCAACAGCAACGGCCACATCCGCGCCTACATCGCGCTCCGCACGCCGCAGGACTGGCACATGGCCGCCGGTATCGACCTCGGCGACCAGCGGGCCGTACGCGCGCACCTGCTGAGGATGTTCGACGACTGGGACGAGAGCCTGCGCTACATCCTGCGCAACAGCGACAGCGGGTTCATCAACCGGCCCCTGTTTGTCCTGCCCGCCCCGCACACCTGGCAGCACGTGGCCGGCGTCACGCTGCTCGGCGATGCCGCGCACCTGATGCCCCCGGTCGGGCTGGGCGCCAATCTCGCGATGCTCGACGGCTCCGACCTCGCCCACGCCCTCGTCACCGAACCCGGCATCGACGACGCCGTCCGCGCCTACGAGAGCATCATGCTGCCGCGCTCGATCGAGGCCGCGACGAGCAGCGCGCAGGGACTCGACCACCTCGTTCCCGCAGCGACCTCCTGAGTCGGCTCCACCGCCCGGGCCGCGCGGCCGTTCCTGCGTCGATCATGTGCAGTCTCCCGGCGGTCGCATCCGCCCCAGGGCGGTGGACTCAGAGGGTCTGTCCGGTTTGATCACGTGACGGTGGCGCCAAGAGCGGTCAGCAAGGCGGGCGGCGCGTCGGCGGCCACTCCGCGATCGCGGCCAGGGACTTCGCGCCGGCCAGCACCGCGCACGCGGCGAGCGCGAGGACGAAGGCGACGGGGTGGCGGCGGCCCTTGGCCCGGCGCGGATCAGGCACCGCCGCGAGGCGGCCCAGCAGCTGTGGGTGTTCCCCGGGCTCGACAGGCCGGGTGGTGGCGAGCTGGTCCAGGCCGGCGGGGACGGGCGATGACGAGCGGGCAGACACGGTCCTCCCTCGTGGTGATCAGGGCTTCGCCACCTCATGATCACCCGGAGGCTATGCCTGTCTCCGCTCATGCCTCGTCCGCGAACGCCACAGTCACGTCCGCCGCCTGAAGCGGCATCATGTCGGGCAGATCCCCTGAACGACGCTGCCCTGACACGTTGGCCGATCTCCTCGGTCACGAAGACCCTGCCTTCACGCTCCGGAGGTACGTCCACCGAGTCGCGCGGTCGTTCGAGAAGGCACGCGAAGCGATCGGCGACGCTACCGCCGCGCCGCGTAGCGTCGAAATCCAGGGGCCGGGGGTCGCCACGCTCCGTTCGATCGAACTCACGCGCCGCGTCTGCCCCGGCTGCCCGGGCCGGCACCCGGCGGGTTCGCCGTCGATGGTGCGGTTACGTCGTCGCGGGCTGGGCACCCGCGCAGCGATCGGTGAACACGTCACGAGACCGGGAGGCAGCAGTGAACGACATCCCCCAGGGCGGTGCAGGAGGCGTGCCGCTGCACCACGAAGCGGAGGAACCCGACGAGCGCCGGGACCCCCGTCTGCCGGGAGTCACCGGAGCGGAGGGGAACGGTCCCGAGGAGGACACGGTGCCCACCGAAAAACAGGGCGACGCGACCACCGCCGAACCCGGCCGGCCCCGTCGGCTTGGCGCCGACGAGTCCTGACATCTGTTCTGCTCGTCGCCCGGCGTACCTTCGCGGAAGGCGGGGATACGCGGGACGGCGATGCCTGCCCGCTCCTGGGCGGGCCGGCCTCGCGTGCGGCGCCACCTGCCCGGCCTCAGCGAGGCCACCGGATGGCGTCCGCCCGCCCATTCGACGCCCCCCTCGCAGCACCTCGCCGCTGGTCAAGGAAGCGCTGTGGCGTGGAGGCAGGTATGACGACCGGGTCCGGGTCCGGCGGTGAGCGGTCGGGCGATGTCGCCGATGATCTCTACCCGTAGGCTCCCGGTTGCGTCGGCGTACACCGGGCGGCCCTCCGCTGTGACCTCACCGGTGGGCTGGACCAGGACGACCTCTGGTGGGCCGTGGCTTCCGGGCGGGCCGGGGAGGGTGATCGCGTAGCGGGAGGTGGTGTCCATCGGGTGCCTCACTCGGCGCCCGCGTCGGTGGGCTTGGCGAGGGCGGCCTGAATGCTGTCACGGATAGTGAGGATTTCGTCGGCTCCGGTGATCTCCAGGAGCCGTTGCAGCTGGGATGGTGGGGCGGCCAGTATGAGCTGGACGCTGTTCGCCTGGGCCTCCAGGCGGGCTGTGAGCAGGGCATTGAGGCCCGTGGAGTCGCAGAAGGACAGGTCGGCCAGGTCGACGACGAGTAGCTGTGGCCCGTCTTTGACGCCCCGGGTGAGTGCGACCTCCAGGGCCGTGCGCTGGTCCCGGTCGACTTCGCCGTGCAGGTGCAGCACGCGGGCGGTGTGGGGGACGTCCGTCATGGCGATCCGCAGCAGCGGTGCGGTGGGCCTGTTGTCCTCGGGGGTTTCGTCTTGCCGGGTAGACATGAGCGGGCTCCCATCCGGCAGGGAAGCTGTCCGTAATCGATCCTGCCTCCGACGCCCCTGTCAGTCCACCGGGCAGGGTGGCGGGGCCGACCGCTCAACCGGCCCCCGCCACAGCCTTGCGGCTGACCCGCGCAGGCGCTGGGCAAACCGGGCCCGAGCTGCCAGCGCACGCGCACTTGGTGCCGCTGCGCGGCAAGATGGGATGAGCAGATCGTTGCGGTGCCGTGACCGCGACTCCGCATCGTGGCACCTACTCGCTCGACGATCCCCGGTGATCGGCCGTCGACCTGGAGGAACTGAGATGTCCCACCAAACCCTGGCCGAGCCTCTGCACATCTACCTGAACGATCACCTGACCGGCGCGTTCGGCGGGGCCGCGCTCGCCGACCGGATGGCCCGCACCCATCCCGACAGTCGCCGTGCCGATGATCTGCGGCGTCTGGCCCGCGACATCGAGCAGGACCGGGACGACCTCGTGCGGATCATGAACCGGCTCGGCGTGCCGGTTCGGCGCTACCGGACCTGGCTGGGCCTCGCGGGTGAGCGCCTCGGCCGGCTCAAGCCGAACGGGACCGTCGTGCGCCGCGCCCCGCTCAGCGACCTGGTCGAGCTGGAGACGCTGCGTACCGGGGTCGAGGGCAAGGCCGCGGTGTGGCGGGCGCTGCGCGCCATTGCCGACACGGACGAACGCCTCGACCAGGCGGAGCTGGACAGGCTTTCCGAGCGGGCTGCCGCGCAGGCTCGTACGCTGAACGGCTGGCACCAAGCGGTCAGCGCGGCCGTCCTTGCTCACCGGCCCGGACCAGGGCAACCAGGTGCCGGTTCGGGCAGCGCCTTGTGAGCAGCTCGGTCCCGGCGAGCGAGGAGGGCCAGGGCCGGGTGGTGCGTGCGCTTCATTCGGCGCTTCAGGCGGCCGGAAGCACAGTGTCCGTGGCGGAGTCCTTGACCGGCGGTCTCCTGGCGCTCGTGCTGACCGAGGCGCCTGGCGCGAGCGGGGTGTTCGTCGGCTCGGTGACGGCCTACACCGACGGCGTCAAGCATGGTGTGCTGGGCGTGGAGCGTGCCCTGCTGGAGCGGCGCGGTGCGGTCGATGCCGAGGTGGCCCGGCAGATGGCGTGCGGTGTGCGGCGGCTGATGGACAGCACCTACGCCCTCTCCACCACAGGGGTGGCCGGTCCACAGTCCCAGGACGGCCAGCCGGTGGGCACGGTGTTCATCGCACTCGCGGACGCGGATGGCACGCGCGTCATCTCGCGGCAGTTGGACGGCGACCGGCACGCCGTTCAACAGGAGTGCGTCGCCGAAGCCCTGTGTCTTCTGCAAAGCCGTCTGCGACCGCCGTCCTGACGGGATGGGGGCGGTGCCCGGTCAGAAGAGACCCCTTAACTCTGTGGCGCTGGGCACCTTCAGCGGGTCGCGGGTGTAACGGTCTTCTTGGCGTCTTCGAGCTGTTCACCGAGGGCAACGAGGCGGTTGCGTCCTATGGCCTTGCGCACCTGGGGGAGCCAGTCCTTTCCCTCTTCCTCGACGTGGTGGCGCACGTTCTCCATCAGCACGGTCATCTTGGCGTCGAACCGCTCGTCCTTCGGGTCCAGGTCTGCGAGCTCGGAGAGCATCCACACCACCACGTGGTGTTCCTCGACGCTCTCCAGCACGGGGTCGGTGGTGTCCGGGGCGGCTTCGCGGGCCGCGGGGTAGAACACACCGTCTCCTCGATCACGGCGTGGACGGTCAGCTCCTCGATCACTTGGTCGGCGATGCGGCGCCTCTCGGCGTGGGCGCCGCCGCCGGCCTTCTCGAAGGCCTTGAACAGCTTCTCCAGCGTCTTGTGGTCGTCCTTGAGTAGAACGATCGCGGCCATCACAGCCTCAATCCGTCATTACAACTCGAGCGGGGACGGGCGAAGGCGACGGGGGTCAGGTGGCCTGAGTGCCGACCGTGGGCGGCTCGGTCTCCTCGTCGGCCTCGCCCTCGTGGACGTCGTCGGCGTTGGCCCGGACGTCCTCGGGGGTGGGTGCCGTGATGCTGCGTTCCTCCGCGGACCGCTCCCGTACCGTGTCGTCTTCGCGTGAGGCGTCCTTCTTGCGGGCGCCCGTGTCGTCCGTGCTCATCTCGTCGTGATGGTGGCGGATTGGATGCGCCCAGGCGGCCCTGGACGGCGGCGGTCTCGCGCCGGCCGTCGTGCCGGGGCACGGTTCAGTGGCCGAGGGCGCTGGCGAGTTCCTTCTTGTTCATCTTCGAGCGGCCGTGGATGTTGCGCTGCTTGGCCTCGTTGTACAGCTGCTCCTTCGTCGGCCCCTGGGAGCCGGAGTGCGAGTGCAGTCCGCCGCGCCGGGAGGAGGACATGTCGTGGGTGGAGGAGCGGCTGGCGGTCTTCGACTCGCCGTGCTGGGCCCGTTCCTTGTTCACGGTCCGGGCCGCGATCTCCTGGGCCCGCTTCTGGCTCTCCCCGCGCTCCAGAGCGCTGTCCTTGATGTGCTCGTACTGTCGTTCACGCTTCTTGCTCGAACCCGCAGGCATGGTTCCTCCTCCGTGTGGTGTGCTGCATCGGCTACCCCGAACCTAGGACGCGATTCGGTCGCAGGCCTACTGGATGCGGCCGACGGACCCACGCGGGGCATCTGCGGAGCTGGCGAACGCCGGACGGTCAGGAGGCGCGAACACGTGATGCCGAGCAACAGCAGGTACAGCACTCCGTCGACGACGCCCACCACGCCGCAGGACTACGGCAATCACCTCAGCGCCAAGAACACCGCTCGCGCTCAACCTCCCTCCCCTCGGGGCCGGGTCAGGTCAGGTCAGCCGGTCCGGCTGGACCGAATACGTCTACCACCGGTACCAGCGGCTGCGTCCGCCCTCCGCGGCACCACGGAAGACGAAGCCGAGCAGCCACAACGCCAGGACCACCAGAGCGACCCACCACAGCACGTGGACGGCGAATCCCAGACCACCGAGGATCAGCACGAGCAGCAGGACAAGGACAAGAGCGAGCATGGGAGGTTCCTTTCCGAGATGCCTCGGCGCTCCAAGACGTGCCCGGCACGGAAGAGGCGGAGGCGCTGCGCCCGAGCGCCTACCCCTGTTACGCCATCCCACTCGCGCGGCAAGTACCACCTTCTGACGTCAGACGGCCCAGGGCGAGGTGTTCCCAGTGCCCGGGCCCCGGCGCTACCCGATCAGGTGACAGGCCGCTGCGGCAGCGAACAACGCGACGGTCTGCGGGAACCCCTTCCGATGGGGACGGGAGGAGCCCGTGCTGGACCATCTGGCGCCGCCAGCCGTCCAGGGCCGCGTAGACGAGGACGGAGGGGCTGGTGGTGCCCAGCAGGTCCTCGCGCTGCTTGAGGACGGCCGGGTCCACGAGCCGGCCCTGGAGGTGGAAGACGGAGCTCTGTTCCAGGCCGGAGCCCATCTTGTGGACGGAGGTGACGCACACGTCCGCGCGCCCGTTCATCGCCCAGGTCGGCAGGTCCGGGTGGAAGGGCAGATGTGCTCCCCACGCCTCGTCCACGATCAGGGGCTTCCCGGCCGCGTGGCAGGTGTCGGCGATGGCCGGCAGGACGGCGCACGTGCCGTAGGGAGGTGACCAACGCCCCTCGGGCGTCCGGGTGCCGGGCGAGCATGGCTCGGAAGGAGTTCGCGGAGGGCGGGTGCGCCAGGTGCAGCCGTGGGTCCCACTGGGGTTCGACCCAGACCGGGCGGATACCGGCGAGGACGAGCCCGGCAATGACGGACTTGTGCGCGTCGCGTCCCACCAGCAGTTCCTCGTGCGGACCGGCTACGGAGAGCATCGCGGCCTTGACCGACAGGGAGCTGCCGCAGATGGAGAAGAAGGTGCGGTCGGCGCCGACGGCTTCCGCCATCAGGGCCTGGGCGCGTGCTGGAGGGTGCCGCGGGAGCCGGTACGGTCGTCCAAGCCGCCGGTGGCGAGCACGTCCGCGCGGGAGACATCGGCGCCGAGCGTCGCCAGCACACGCGGGTCGGCGCCGCGGCCCTGCTTGTGCCCGGGAGGCGTGAAGCACGTCAGCGGGTTGGCGTGGAACGCCGCAAGGGCTTCGAGCACCGGGGCCTGGGACTGATCCATGCCCGGGCGTCTGCCCCGCGCCCGACATCAGAAACGCGGGCTGGGGGCAGCGGGGACTCTCGGGGTGGTAAAGCTCCCGCAGAGCCGCTACGTCCTGAGCCCCCATCGCCGCGCACCACCGAAGGGTGAAGGGCCCCTCCTGGCATCAGTTGCATGATGCTGGAACCCCAATGCCCCGGCTGTGATGCCCCAGGGCCCACGGGGGCCGCGTCCGGGGCCTGCCTGCTGGCGAGCGTTCGGGCCCGTCGTGGCGCGGCTTGGGGGCGTGTGCGGGCCACTCGATCGGTCCACCGGGAAGCCGGTCCGGAGCCGCTGCCGACTGGCAAGGGGACCATGCTGCGCACGTGCTGTGAGCGCAGGCCGATCTGACGAACCGGTTGCATGGCGGTGCACCTGAGGGCTCGCAGGCTGATCAAGGGCCTCCTCCGGATCCCGCCCGCGCCCCCCGGTGTCCGCCGGGCTGCTGCGGCTCTCGGCCCCCGCCGTTCGCTCTGACGCGGGCGAGCCTGGATCTCCCAGGACTCTCACGGAAGGAGGGCGTCCGGCGGGAAGCGGTCCCACGCGCGGTGGGTCCCGAGGAGGCCGACGATGCCGGCCAGGACCTCGTCCGGATCTTCGCTTGTCAGGACACCGGGTGCGTGCGGATCGATGCCCGCGGCCGCCCAGACGGCGCGGGCCGCCGGGTGGCCGCCGAGCGGCTTGGCGTGACGGTAAGCCTCGTTGACGAGCAACGCGACCCGGGAGTCCACGGGCGACGAGCCGCTGGACTTGGCGTCGCGTGCCCCGTGGTCGTCGGCTCCTCGCGCGGGCGTGCCGAGCACAAGCAGAGCGTCGAACTCGACGGAGCGGGCCGCGGCGAAGGTGCGCTGTACCGGCAGGCCGTCCGCGAGGGGCCCCGCGGTGGGGGCGATGATCAGGGCCGTCATTCCGGCGCCGCGCACAGCGTCACGGGCCGCTCGCACGTGGTCCGTGGTGCCGACGAAGTCGACGACGATGCCGACCACCCGGCCGTCGACCGGCCAGGATGTACCGAGCTGCGAGAGCGCGGCACTGGGCTCGACCGGCGGCAGCGCCACCGTGGCTTCGGGGGCCGGAAGGCCGAGCCCGGCGGCAACCTCGGCGCACAGGACCGGGTCGACGTTGGCCAGGACTGCCACGGCCCGTTCCCGGATCGCCGCTTCGTAGACCTTGGAGAGCTCGAAGGTGTAGGCGGCGATGACGTGCTGCTGCTCAACGGGGGTGAGGCTCAGCCAGAACAGGCGGGGCTGGGTGAAGTGGTCGCTGAAGGAGGCCGGCGCCTGGCGGACCTTTGCGGAGGCCGTGACGGGCGTCGGGTACTCCACGAAGGGGTGCTCGCCGGCGCCGGCGAAGAACGGGCAGCCGCCGTCGAGGGAGTTGGGCTTGTACGGGGCGACGCCGCTGTGCACGGCGTCCTGGTGGAAGCCGTCGCGGAGCATGTCGTTGACGGGGGCATGGGTGCGGTTGATCGGAATCTGCGCGAAGTTCGGGCCGCCGAGACGGGTGATCTGGGTGTCGAGGTAGGAGAACAGGCGCCCGGAGAGCAGCGGGTCGTCGGTGATGTCGATGCCGGGCACCAGGTGGCCGGGGTGGAAGGCGACCTGTTCGGTCTCGGCGAAGAAGTTGGTCGGGTTGGCGGTGAGCGTCATCAGGCCGATCGGGCGCACCGGGGCCAGTTCCTCGGGCACGATCTTGGTCGGGTCGAGCAGGTCGATGCCTTCGAAGGTCTGCTCGGGCGTGTCCGGGAAGGTCTGGATCCCGAGCTCCCACTGCGGGTAGGCGCCGGCCTCAATGGCGTCCGCCAGGTCGCGGCGGTGGAAGTCGGGGTCCATGCCGCCGATCAGCTGGGCTTCCTCCCAGACCAGGGAGTGCACGCCGAGCCTGGGCTTCCAGTGGAACTTCACCAGCGTGCTTGCGCCGTCGGCGTTGACCAGGCGGAAGGTGTGGATGCCGAAGCCCTCCATCATGCGGTAGGAGCGGGGGATGCCCCGGTCGGACATGTTCCACAGGGTGTGGTGGGTGGCCTCGGTGTGCAGCGAGACGAAGTCCCAGAACGTGTCGTGGGCGCTCTGCGCCTGCGGGATCTCCCGGTCGGGGTGGGGTTTGGCGGCGTGGACGACATCCGGGAACTTGATGGCGTCCTGGATGAAGAACACCGGGATGTTGTTGCCGACCAGGTCGAAGACACCCTCGCCGGTGTAGAACTTCGTCGCGAAACCACGGGTGTCACGCACGGTGTCCGCCGAGCCCCGCGAACCCAGCACGGTGGAGAACCGCACGAACACCGGCGTCTCGACGTTCTCCGCGAGGAACGCCGCCTTGCTCACGGCACTCGCGGTGCCGTAGCCGCGGAACACGCCGTGCGCGGCGGCACCGCGGGCGTGGACGACCCGCTCGGGGATCCGCTCGTGGTCGAAGTGCGTGATCTTCTCGCGCAGGTGGTGGTCCTGCAACAGGACCGGTCCGCGCGGGCCGGCTTTCAGGGAATGGTCGCTGTCGGCCAGGCGTGTGCCCTGGGCGGTGGTCAGGTAGCCGCCGCTCTGCGCCCGCGCGTCCTCGGACCCGCCGCCGCTACGGCCGGTCGCCGACAGGACGGCAGGTGGGCTCTGGTCGGGCTTGGACGGCAGCGGGGCGCGCGGCTGCGTGGGTTCCGCCACCGGCGGCGGTTGCGCGCCGGGGGCGCCCGGCACCTCCGCCCGGTCGCGGTCCTTGTCGTCCGAGACGGCGTCCGTCACGGCGTCCACGAGCTTGCGCACAGGGTGGGACTTGGTCATTGGTTCTCCAGATCGAACTCCGGCCCAGCCAGATCGGGGCGGACGGCTCAGCGGCACACACCCGGGCGCCCGGCGCCACTGGTCGACTCCGAGCGGTGGCCCGCCACAGCGAGACCCCAGGGCGTCCGGCCACCGTTGCCCGGTCCGCAGCGCGTTACATGCCTCGACCGACCCGCTGTGCGGGGCGCTGGGTGGGCACGATGCCTTCCCCAGGATCGGCGGTCGTGGCAGGTGCCGCGATGCAGGGCGCCGTTCGGCCCAGTGGCCCTCTGGGTCGGGCGGCGGGCGCGGTCACGGGGGCAGGCCGCTCAATCGGCCTACTCCACCGTCCTTGCGACTTGTTGGCAGCGCCGAGTAGGCCACGCCCCGCCCGTACGGTCCATGCCGCGCGCTTGGCGGCAGCTCGCGGCACGATGAAGAGTGTCGGCGACGGTTGAACCGTGGTTCTGGATCACTTTCCGGGCTCTGTCGCTGATTGAGGGGTTCCTTCTTGTTGATCACGGTGACAGGAGGATGCGGCGTCGCAGGAGGTCGAAGTTGGCCCGGCCGTACATCTGTCTCTTCAGCAGTTGATCTTGTTGTTGTGGCCCTCGACTGCGCCGGAGCTGTAGCTCAGGGTCAGGCCGGCGACGACCGCATCGAGATCCTGCAGAAGACCGCTGGCGAAGCTGCGAAGGGCCGGGGCCTGGTCCCGCTCAACGCGTGCGATCCAGTTCTTGAGCTCTTGTCCGCGGCGGTCGTTCATCAGCTCGGCGAAAGCCCTGACGTGCTCGGCAAAGGTGGCCAGCGCCGGGACTCGGGCGAGAACCTCAGACGGCGCGGTGAAGGTCCTCTTCATACCGTGAGGTGAAGCCGGGCAGCCGTTCGGGGCGCAGGCGAAACAGCTGACGCCTGCGGAGAGCGGGTGGCGCTCGGCTTCCGTGATGTGCCCTTGCGTATCGGCAAGGACGGCCGTGGGAGCCGGGTGGCGTGGAGGCAGGTGGGACGTTCCGGGTCACAACGGGGGTTGAGAACCTCCGGGCGGTTCAGCTGCGGCGACGGCGGGCAGAGCGCCGGGCCGGTCCTGGCCTCCGTGCAGGCTTGCCGTTGCTGGGCTACTCGACTGGTGGGAGCAGGGGTCCCAGTGGTCCCAGGTCGAGGTTGAGGTCCTGCATGGTCAGTCCGTACCGGGCGCAGAGCTCGGTCATGCGGTCGTGCAGGGCCATGAGGGTGGCGCCCAGGTCCTCCTCCTGGTCCTCGGTGAGATCGCCGGCCTCGACGCGGTGGAGCGCCTGGCGTTCCATGAGCTGACGCAGGAGTTCGACGAGCGTGAGGACGAGTCTCATCAGGTCCCGTTCCACACTCTCGGGGTCGGTGGTGATCCTGCGCGGGATCTGCTGTGGGGAGCCGCGATCCGGGGGTGGGCTGTCGTGCGGGGTGGCTGGCAGGAGCCGGAACGCGCGGGTGGCGGCTTGCGAGATTTCGTCGTAGCGGTCGGGGTGGCCGGGTCGGTTGGCGGTCATGGGGGCTCCGTCCGCCTGGCGATGCCGGCGACGCCCCAGGGGGCGGGATTCTGTTCACTGATCGACACGATGAGGGCGCGCAGCGAGATTCGGACGAGGTCGATGTCGGCGATGGACAGGACGAGGTCTCCGGTGAGGACCACCCCACCGCTGAGCAGTCGGTCCAGCAGGTCGATGAGCGCGACCTGCTGCTGTGGCAGGGCAGTCCTGGATCTGTCCGGGCCGCGGTCGGGGTTCACGATGCGCTCGTGCCTGGATCGGGCAAGGTGGCGAAGGAATAGGGGGCCCAGGGGCCGGTGACGTCAACGCGGACCCCGGTGAGGCCGTCGGTGGCCCGCATGGCCTCCACCCGGAATACGTCGACGTGGGCGGCCGGCACGAGGTAGGCGTCGTTGCTGACGTTGATCCCCGGTCCGGTCGCCAGCTCGCCTTCCTGGATACGGTGGCGGGCCCGCTCGACGGCGTGGACGCGGGCGATCGCTGTGATCCGTGCTGCCGCCTGCTCGGCCGCCTGACGGGCGCCGTTGCGTGAATCCTGCTCCGCGCGGCGGTGGCGCAGGTAGGCGCGCCCCGGGCTGAGTGCCGCTCCAGGAGCATTCGCCTCTGCGGTCGGGGTGTCGTACGCGGGGTCGACGTAGAGCTTGACGCCCATCTCCACATGACCGTCCAGGTGCTCCAGTCTTTCCAGGAACAGCGTCTGCCGGTCGTGGAGCATGGCGCGTACCCGGCCCTCGTCGAGATAGACCGTCGCCAGGCGCAGTGGGAGGACGGTGGCACGTGCCGCGAACGCCTCGATGACGCCGTGGTGTGCCCGGGCAAGTGCTTCGAGCCAGCCGATGTCCTCCAGGTGCTCGCGCAGTGCTGTCTCGTTGAAGTGGCCCTCGGGAACGGGGCTGACCATCGCCACCAAAGCGGCGTCGTGGCTGGACGGCACGAGGCGGACCGGTGCGTTGGCGACACCGGTGATGGGTTTCGTCGCTCTCAGCAGGGCACTGTTCCGGGCAGCGGCGTAGACGTAGGTGAGCGACCCGGCGGTCATGTGTCACCTCGGGGGGACCGTGGACGAGTGGTTGCGCGTGTCGAACGGCGCGGCTGGGACGTCTCGTGAGGCCTGTCGGCGGGAGGCAGTGCTGCGTCGGCACGCATCGTCTCGATCTGTTCGCGCAGACGTCGGTTCTCCTCTTCGAGGGAGGAGGGACTGTTCCTGGCCTGGGAGGACAGTGAGGGATCGTGTTCCCACCAGTCGATGCCCATCTCCTTGGCCTTGTCCACGGAGGCGATGAGCAGACGCAGCTTGATGGTGAGCAGTTCGATGTCGAGGAGGTTGATCTGGATGTCGCCGGCGATGACGATGCCCTTGTCCAGGACGCGTTCCAGGATGTCGGCGAGGTTGGCTGACGAGGGCTGGTCGTAGGGCGGGGCAGCTCGGGAGGGGAGGGAGCCGAGACGATTGGCCAGGGGGTCTGTCACGGTGTGCTGCCCTCCTCTTCTCGTTGGGTGGGCACCTGGTCACTGCTCTCGGCGCTGGGCGTGGGCTCTGATCTCGTCGAGACGGTCCAGGAGTTCGTCCTCGCGGCGGTCGAAGGTCTCCTCGTCGATCTGGCCGGCCAGGAGGGCCCTCTCCAGCGCGGCGAGTTCCTGTTCGACCGGAGCGGGGTCGTAGTACTCGTTCTCGGCGGCCTCGACGACGCGCTCCAGTACCCAGACTGTGCCGCGCACGGGTGCCAGCGGGAGGGTGAGGATCTGGGTGAGCAGTCCCATGGTTTCGCGCCTCTCAGACGAAGCTGTAGACGGGCAAGGGGCCGTTCAGCCGGAAGTCGCAGTCGGCGCCCAGTTCACTCGCGATGCCCTTCTCCGCGGCGAGGAACAGCTCCCGATGCGCGTCGTCCACCAGGAAGGAGATGTTCAGGAAGTCTTCCCCGGTGGGATCGGAGGCCCGTTCCTGACGGGCGTGGGGGCGCAGCGCCTCGGTAATGCCGGAGGCCAGGGCCTCCTGGCGGGCGAGGACTTCCTGGGCGACGAGCTCGCCGAGGGCTAGCGGAAGGTCAGGGCTGCCGGCGCCGGCCTTGATGGCGTCGTTGAGCTGTCGGGCCTGGGGAGATTCCTGCAGGATCTGCCGCAGTAGGACGTCCTCGTCGATGGAGGCCTTGAGGTGGTACTCGGCGCAGCCTTCCAACTCGGCCAGGCGCTGGATGTACTCGTCGCGATGCTGCGCCAGGGCGGCGCGCACGGCGTCGTCGTCGGAGGCGGTGAGGCCGAAGCGCAACGGCAGGACTGTGCCGTGGGCCATCAGACGTTCCTGAACGGCCTGGTGGGCCATCAGGTCGCGGCGTTTGGGACGGAGTTCCTGAGGCGCGTCACTGACGACGGCGCACAGGGGGCCCGCACTGACGGCGCGAAGTGCGGTGGGATCGGGACCAACGCCGACCAGGCCTTCCAGGTTGCGCGCGTGGTCGGCGGCGGTGATGGAGTAGACGTAGACGGCCATGTCATTCGTCCCGCCGTCTGGTGGCCCGGCGCGTGGGCCTGGTGCGCTTCGGCGCGGGCTCCTTCTCCTCCTGGTCCTGGTCCTGGTCCTCGTCCTCATCCTCGTTCTTGTCGCCCCCGAGGTGGAGGGCCTCGGCGGCGGTCTCGACGGCACCGCTGAGTGCGCCCTTGCTCTTGCCGCGTGCGCCGCCCTCGGTGACCTCCCCGACGATGTCGGTGAGCTGGGCCGGGGCCTTGCGCCCGGATTCCAGGTCGAGACGGTTGCAGGCCTCGGCGAACCGCAGGTATGTGTCGACGCTGGCGACGACGATCCGAATGTCGATCTTGAGGATCTCGATGCCGACCAGCGATACGCGGATGAAGACGTCGATGACCAGACCGCGATCAAGGATCAGTTCGAGGATGTCGTAGAGATTTCCGGTGTTCCCGCTACGGGAAACACTGGCTGCGGGTTGCGGCACCACAGTCACGGTGCCTCCCTTCGGCGGCCCGCTGTCGCGATGGACGCGATTGCGTCCGCTTCGTCGCGGCACGAGGTTTGTCAGGTGCGGCGGTCGATCTGTCCGCGGGTGTAACGGCGGATCCGCTCGTACGACTGCAGTTCGCCTGCCTTGTCGAGCGTCACCCGGTAGCTGGCCAGCACACTGGTCGTCTCGGGAATGCGTTCCAGCTCCACCACCTCCACATCGGCCTGCCACCCTTCCTCCGTGGGCTTCAGCGCTGACACCGACTCGGGGACGCGGCCGAGGAGTTCTGCCAGTTGCTCGGAGGCGTTACGCATGGCGCGCATCGCCGAAACGGGCCTGCGGGTACGCCGCGTCGACGACTCGCTCGGTCTGCCCTCGGCGGCACCGCGCGAGCGGGTCGAGTGCGCGCCGGCCCTTCCAGGCCTCGCGTCCTCCTCCTTGCCTGCGGCCATGTTCTCTCTTCGGTTCGGAGACGACATTCTGACCATCAGGTGAACGTATGCCCGATATGCCCCAATACTATCCGTCGATCACTACTGGAGAGTGCTCTCCTCCGCACCTGGTGATGGCTGCAACGGCTGCTGCCACCCTCGCGCACCGGAAGCTCGCCGCTACTGAACGTGGCTTTCAGTTGCGAGGAGCGGTGCTGTGGGCGGGGCCTTCGGCACCCCAGGGTGCGCCGGGCCGGTGTCCTGCCAGACTGGGAAGGCGGGGCGCCAACGTCACCAGAGCCTGCGGCGCGGGCACGGGACTCGCGGTCCGGAGACCACGCTCCGGCCCAGGGCCCGGACACGGCGCAAGCTGCTGCAATCGACGCACCGCTGCGGGAGGGGTGCCTCCCCGTGAGGCGAGCGCCGCCGACTGGAAGTCCTGCGGCCCTGGCCCAGCAACGACACCAAAGAGCCCCTTTCGCTGGTGGCGATGGCGATCCCTCCAGAAGGGGCGAGTGCCGAAAGGGATGACCCATGAAGGACGCCACCAAGGTTGCCGTGGCAGCCGCTGTCGCAGGCGGATACGTGCTCGGACGCGCGAAGAAGGGGCGCCTCGCGTTCGCCGCCGCCACCTACCTCGCAGGGCGCAGGTTCGGACTGGACCCGCGCCAGCTGGCCAGCGAGGGCCTGCGCAGGCTCAGCGAAGTCCCGCAGGTCGCCGAGCTGAACCAACAGGTCCGCGGCGAGCTGCTGGACGTCGGCAAGAAGGCGCTCGTTGCAGCCGCCGACCGCCGCATCGGCGAGTTCGCCGACACCCTGCGGGAGCGCACCCTCAGCATCGGCAGTCCGAAGGACGAGGAAGAGGAGGCCGACGAGGAGGAGGAAGAAGAGCCGTACGACGAGTACGAGTCGGAGGAGGACGAGGAGGAACCAGAGGAGGACAACGGGCCCGAGGACGGCGCGGACGAGGAGCCGGAGGAAGGCGAAGACGTCGAAGACGAGTCGGAGGAAGAGGAAGAAGCTCCCGAGGAGGAGCAGCGGCCGGCCAGGCCCCCACGTCGACGCCGGACCACGAGCAGCGACGACGAGCGGCCGCGGACCTCCCGTGCAGCACCCAGCAAGTCCGCACCCAAGGCCGCTCGCAGGCCGGCCAAGAAGGCCGCGTCACCGGCCAAGAAGACGGCTCCGGCGGCGAAGAAGGCACCGGCCAAAACCACTTCCTCGGCAAAGCGGTCACCCGCCCGGTCGTCCGCCTCGAAGACCGCCGCGTCGAAGCCCGCAGGTAAGAAGGCGGCCGCACCGGCGAAGAGGGCGCCGGCCAAGAAGGCTCCGGCAGCGAAGAAGGCTGCGGCGAAGACGACATCCGCGAGCAAGAGCACTGCTGCCAAATCGTCTACGCGTACCCGGCGGAGGTGAGCCATGGCCGCCACGGAAGAGAAGTCCGAGGACGACAAGTCCACGGACACGTCGGGGGTCGACCGACTGCGCGAGGAAGCCGTCAACTACCTCGGTGCTCAGCTGGAGCACCTGGTGGAGATGGCCGGCGACAAGGTCTCCGACCTCACCGACACCCTTGGCGACGTCGTAGAGAACGGCGGCATTCTGCCCAAGGTGGGTGCCCGTGTCCTGCAAGGCGACTCCCCGGCCAAGGCTCTCATCGGCGAAAAGGCCAAGAGCGTCAAGGACAACATCGTCAACAAGGCCAAAGAGGCCTTCGGCGGCGGCGGCGGAAAGCCCGGCCGCAAGGCCGGCAAGAAGACCATGAACATCGTCGAGACCCTGGACGTCGGCGTACCGCTGCGGACCGCCTATGACCACTGGACCCAGTACGAGGATTTCAGCGGCTTCGCCAAGGGCGTTCAGAGCGTCTCCCAGGGCGACGAGGTGACCACCGACTGGAAGGTCAAGGTCGGACCCTCGAAGCGCAGCTTCAAGGCGACCGTCCAGGAGCAGATACCGGACGATCGCATCGTATGGACCTCCGAAGGAGCCAAGGGCAGCACCCGCGGGGCCGTCAGCTTCCACGAGATCACCCCCACCCTGACCCGCATCGTCCTCGTCGTGGAGTACTACCCCAGCGGCTTCTTCGAGAAGACCGGCAACATCTGGCGTGCCCAGGGCAGGCGCCTGCGCCTGGACTTCAAGAACTTCCAGCGGCACGTCTCACTCACCAACGACGAAGCAGAGGGTTGGCGCGGAGAAATCCGCGACGGCGAGGTCGTCCGCACCCACGACGAAGTCATGGAAGAGGAGGAGGCCCGCCAGGAACGCCCCGAGGATGACGAATACGACGAGGACGGCGAACCCGAGGACGAGTACGACGACGGTGAGGAACCAGAGTACGACGAAGACGACGGCGAGGAACCCGAGGACGAGTACGAGGAGGACGAGGACGAATACGAGGAAGACGACGGACCCGAGGAAGAGGAGGAGGACCGCGACAGTCTCCGTTAGACAGACAGGTACGGGGCCGCGTTCCCATGCAGGGGAAAACCGGTCGGCCGGGGACGCCGATGGAGGCGATGAGGAGCGAGACGGGAAAGCAGCGGTGCACTTGTCCTATGTGGGTAGAAGGAGGATGAAGTGCGGGGGTAGGCAGAGGGGGTGGAGGAGGTCCGCATGAGCGCGGGAAAGAAGATCAAGCACACGACCGAAACCGCGAAGGGCAAGGTCAAGGAGGCTACCGGCAAGGCGGTCGGCAACGAGAGCCTCGTCGTGAAGGGCAAAGCCCAGCAGGTAAAGGGCGACATGGCGCAGGCCGGCCAGAAGACCAAGGACGCGCTGAAGCACTAGACCACCAGCGCCTTACCCGCGGCGGCGCAAGCCGCCGCGGAAGTTCGACCGAACCACTCCCGTACGGCAGGTCGATCGAACTCATCCAGACCCACCAGCCAACTGAGAGGACCCGACATGACCACCGACGCCATCGTCCTCCTCAAGGAGGACCACAAGGAAATTCGGCAGCTCTTCCGGGCGTTCGAAGCCGCCGACGGCAGCGACAGGGCCGTTAAGGCCGACGTCGTCAGCAAAATAGTGGAGGCCTTGACTGTTCACACCTACATCGAGAACGAGGTCATGTATCCCAGCGTCCGCGATCTCGTCCCCAAACTTGAGAGCGACATCCTGGAGTCTTTCGAGGAGCACCACGTTGCCGATGTCCTGTGTGCGGAACTGGACGCGATGGACGCGGACGACGAGCGTTTCGACGCAAAGACCACGGTCCTCATCTCGTCCGTCGGCCAACACATCGAGGAAGAGGAGGGCGAGTGGTTCCCCAAGGTACGAGACGCCCTGGGTCGTAAGGAGCTTCAAGAGATTGGCGCGCGCATGCTCGAAGTCCGTGCCACCGCTCCCAAACGGCCACAGCAGCCCAGCGCGTTGAAGAAGGCCGCCGACGCCCTCCTGGGATAAGCGGGGAGCCGTCCACCTCGCACCATAATCGGAACTGCGCCCGCATCGGGCCCCGGCCCGCATCGGGACCCGCCGTCCTGCCCTCCGTACAGGGATCAGGGTTGCCTACCGGGGCGCTGGGGGCGGCGGTTCAGCGCAGAACGACCTGGGGCAGGACCCAGAGGCCGTCGTCAATTGGGCGGCCTGCCTGCCAGCCGATCACGCCCTGAACGGGCTGCTTGGCCGCCCCCGCGACAGCGACAGCGTCCTGCTGGGCCGTCCCGATCTGCTCGACTACATCCCGGGCCTGCACGGGGACGGCTCTCTCGCTCCTTCACCGACAGCACCACACTGCCCTGACGATTCCTGTGCGGGGGTCGGGTTTGGCACGGCGTGGCCGGTCCCCGGGCGCCCGTGCAGGGCGTGGCGCGCACCCGCGGCTGGCGCATCCGGGTGTGACCGGGGCCGGTACGGGAAGGCGTCGAAGTATGGCCAGGGAACAGACGGAGACAGAACGGAAGTACGAGGGGTCCGCCCTGCCGACGGGCTTGGATGAGCTGCCTGGTGTGGCGGCCGCCCAAGCCGCCGAGCCGGACAACCTCGACGCCCTGTACTACGACACGGCGGACCTGCGCCTGCTGCGCACGGGGATCACTCTGCGCCGCAGAAGCGGCGGCGGCGACCCCGGCTGGCACGTCAAGCTGCCGCTCAGCGCCGAGGCGCGACGGGAAGTACACCTTCCCCTCGACGCTGGGGGCAGGCGCGGGGTGCCCACGGAGTTCGCCGGCCGACTCGCGGCGTTCACCCGCGGTGCCGCCTTGTCGCCTGTGGCCCATCTACAAACCCAACGGGCCCGGTCACAGCTGCTCGATGGCGAGGGCCGGATCCTGGCGGAGGTCACCGAGGACCAGGTGACGGCCCAGGCATTCGACCCCGCGGAAGATCCCCCCGCCCACACCCGGCTGGGGGCGAGCGCGCCCTCAACCCTTCCTCACCGGGTGGGCGGCAGCGCGACGCAGGTCAGCGAGTGGACCGAGTTCGAAGTCGAGCTGAAGCACGGCTCACCCGCCTTGCTCGGACAAACCGACACGCTCTTCGCCAAGGCTGGCCTGACCCGCTCCCGCTGGCCCTCGAAGCTCGCCCACGCGCTCGGCTACACCAGCAACTCTCCTGCCGGGCCCATCGCGCCCACGGGCGCCAGCCGGGCATGGTCAGCCGGCGATGTCGTCATGCACGGCATCCGGACCCAGTACAACAGGCTCCTGGCGCTGGACGGGGCGGTGCGCCGCGGCGAGGAGGACTCCGTCCATCAGATGCGGATCACCGCGCGTCGGCTGCGGAGCCTGCTGAAGGCCCACGCGCGGCTGCTCGACACCCGCCTGTCGACACCACTGGCCGATGAACTGCGCTGGCTTGCAAGGCTTCTGGGTGAGGCGCGCGACCAGGAGGTCCTCGCGGACCAGCTGGTGAACGCCCTGACTGCCGTCCCCGCCCCCATGCGCGAGGGCGCGCTACGGGCCCGAATCACCGAACGCTACGCTCGTACCTACCAAACCGCCTGGCAAGGAGCAGTCGACGAACTCGAAGGCGCCCGCTACTTCAACCTCCTCGACGACCTGGAAACCTTCGCGGCTCACCCGCCGCTGCGCCGCCGGGCCCGCCGCGATGCCAACGAGTACCTGGCCGGCGCCCTGCGGCGACAGCAGCGCCGAACCCTGCGCCGACTCGACAAGGCCCTGCACACCGAAGCCGGGCCCGCACGGGACGAGGCCCTGCACAGCGCCCGCAAGGCCGCCAAACGCGCCCGCTACATCGCCGAGTGCGGCCAGGACGCCGCCGGGCCCGCCCCCGCCCGCCTGGGGAAGTACGCGAAGCGGATGAAGAAGCTGCACAAGGTGCTAGGCAATCAGCACGACAGCGTGGTCGTCCGCCAGGTCCTGGTCCGCCTCGGCGCCGAGGCGGGCGCAGAGCGTCGCCACGTGTTCGCCTACGGCGTGCTCCACGAGGCACAGCGGCGCGCTGGCGACGACGCCTTGGAGCACCTGCCGCGGCTGCGGCGGCGCGCCGCCCGCCGCAAGCTCACCCGGATGCCCTGAGCCCGATGGGCCCGCCCAACGCGCGATGAGACCCCCACCATTGTGGTGCTGGCCCGTCAGGCGGCCCCGGCGCTCTGGGGAGCGATGGGCCCGGAGCCGGTGCTGGTCGCCCTCGGTGAGTCCACTCCCCACACCGTCGCCTCCAATTTCTTGGCAGTCCGTGCGGGCGACCAAGCAAGCTCCTCCTCGACCCAGGCATCAATCAACCTGTTCAAGTCACCTCCAACTGCACCCATATAGCGACTCTATGGAATCGACCTACTCTCCTTACCCCAGTGACCAGTGCGAGGTTCCCCTCCTGTACGGCGGGACAGCAAGGCTGGCTGGCCCTCATCCGAGGCCATTCCCCCATCGTCTCCGCGCGCGTCTTCAGGGGGCCGGCGGTGCGCTCGTCGAGCCAGGTGTCGTCGTCCGCGCTGTACATGGTGGCGAGTTCGGTGGTGACGGCCTTGACGAGCTCGATCGGGGTGCCGTCGGAGAAGTTCGCGACCCAGCGGGCTCGCGAGAAGGGGTCCGGGGCGACGGTGATATTCCACAGGGTGTTCCAGTCCTGTTCGGGGATGAACCCGATGCGGATGCGTCCGTCCGTGGTGGCGAAGAAGTTGCCGAGGTCGTCGTGGTGCCGTTCGGTGTGCGGCAGGTCGAGGATGGGTTGGAGCGCGGGGTCGCCGATGTGCAGGCTTCCGGCCAGGTAGACCGGGTGGACGTGGACGTCGCCGTCGATGTCCGTCCAGTGTCGGGGGGCGGGGTGGTGCTCAGGTCGTCCTTCCTGTTGATCGGGTGGCGGCGGCCAGTGCTGCTACGGCGGCTGCGGCGTTCCACCGTTCGACGGGGATGTCGGCCAGGGTGGTGCGCCCGGTGGCGGTGGCGGCCGCGGATCGCAGTGAGCCCTTGTAGGGCCGGACGTCCACCACGCCGAGGTGAGCGCTGGGGACTTCCACGAGGCGCCGTAGGCTGGACCGCGGGTCGGTGAGGTGGCCCAGGGCCGCGGTGATCAGGCGGGTGGGCGTGTCCTTGGAGAAGTGGGCCTGCCACGCCGTTCGCGTATGGTCGTCGCCGGTCCTGCGGGCCCAGAGGGTGACCCCGGCCGGGTAGTCGCGGCTCCAGGGCGCGTCGTGGAACGCTCCTCCGTCCCAGCGGATCAGCCCGGTGGTGGCGTCGGGCGACCGGAACGCCATTTCCGAGGGGGTGCTGACGTCCAGCCAGTCGCACGCGCGCATCCGGGTCAGCAGAGTCTCGCAGGTGTTGTTCCTGCCCCAGAGCACTTCGTCCTTCGCGGCGAACGTGCTGTAGGACAGCGCGTGGGAGAAGGCGGCGGCGACGGCGAGGGCGATCTCGTGCGGGGTCTCCAGGTCGAAGTCCGCGTGCCAGGCACGCTCGCCCACGGCGGATTCGTATCCGGCCACCGTCCAACGCGAGTTGCGGTCGCCCGGCTCGTGGGCGAGCCGGATCCGGCCGGTGAGGCAGTCGCTGACGGCGACGCTGGTGTCTCCGCCGTCGCAGGAGTACCGGGACCAGCCCTGGTGCTCGGTGAGGAAGGCCTCGAACTCCGAGCTGGCGGTGTCCGGGTGGCCGGGCCCCGCGAGGTAGCCGGGGCGCACCACGACGTGCTGCCCGCCCTGGGCGCTGCTGGGGTCGAGCTGGTCATCGGCCAAGGGCGGGCTCCGGGCATCGTCGGGCCACTGGGTGGGTACGCAGGGACGCGCGGTGGAGCATTGGGATCCGGGAGGCTCGGCGGGTGTAGCGGCCGGGGTCGGTGACGGTGCGCAGGGCGGCCATGATGATGCTGGTCGGCACGGTGCGAGTGAACTCGGCCTTCCACCAGGTCGCTTGGTGGCCGCGGGCGCCGGCGGTGAGGGTGTAGGCGAGGTCGCGGGCGTCGCCGTGGCCTTCGGCGGCGCGGTAGGTCCGCAGGGTGGCGGTGCCGTCGGGTGCGTCGAGGGTGGAGGTGCAACACCGAGTGCCGGCGCTCCAGCGGGCGCGGGCTGCCTCCGTGTGGAGTAGGTCGAGGGTGTCGGCGTGGGAGGTGTGGCTCCACAGGTGCTGCTCGCGTTCGGCGCGGGTGGGCTGGCCCGTGCCGTGGGCGAGGCGGCGGGCCGCGGCCATGACCACTTCGGCTGGTGTGGCTGCGTCGAACGTGGCGTGCCAGGCGAGGCCGCTTGTCCGGCCGTGGCCGGAGGCGACGGTCCACCGGGGGGAGGTGCTGTCCTCGGTCCGGTCGAGGATGACGAGCCCGGTCCCGCTCTCGTGGCAGGCGACCAGGTTGTTGCCCTCCACGGTCAGCAGCCAGTCGTCTCGCCCCCTGGTGAAGGCGAAGAGCGTGTCGAGGTCCTCGCCGGGGCCGGCGAGGTAGCCCGGGAAGACCGCCATCGGCATGTCGTGGGACGGATTGGTGTGCGTCATCGGGTGGTGGCTCCGTCGGGTGGTGAGGCGGCCCCGGGGTGGTCCGGGGCCGCTGGGCCGGGGTTCTGCCGAATCGGCCTGGGGTGGCGGCCGAGGCCGTCAGGTACCTCCGGCGGCTACGCCGGGTCCTGGCCGGCGTCGGCGGTGCGCTTGGCCTCGGCGAGGCGTTCCTCGGCGATGTCCGCGTAGTGGCCGGTCAGTTCGATGCCGAGGAAGCTCCGGCCTTCGAGGAGCGCTGCGACACCGGTCGATCCGGATCCTGCGGTGAAGTCCAGGATCCTGCCGCCCGGCGGGCAGATCTTGACCAGATCGCGCATCATGCCGACGGGCTTCTGCGTGATGTGCCGACGCTTGCTGCCCGAGGGCTGGCTGCCTTCCAGCAGGCCCTTGAGGTAGACGGGGTTGCGGTCGCCGTCCATCGCACCCTTGGAGCCCCAGACCACGAACTCCGTGTTCTGCGTGAAGCGGCCCTTTTGCGGGCGGGCGGCCGGCTTGTACCAGGGCACGATGCCGCGCCAGGTCCAGCCGCCGGCCTGCAGCGCGTCAGTGGTGGTCGGCAGCTGCCTCCAGTCGGTGAACACCGCTGCGGTGCCGCCGTCGACGGTCAGCCGGAAGGACTCGGCGAGCAGCTGCGAGAGCCAGAACCCGTAGCTGCGCTGGTCTTTGTTCTCGCCGGGGAAGTCGGGGAGCTGGTTCTTCGAGCCGGCGGTGGTGTACTTCGCCTTCGCGCTGCGGCCGACGCGCTCCTGGGTCGTGCGCCCGCCGCTGTTGTACGGCGGGTCGCAGATGACGCAGTCGGCCGCTCCGGTCGGCAGGCCGCTCAGGAGGGTCAGGGCATCGCCCCGGAGAAGGGTGTAGTCGGTCAAATGTCCTCTTGGGTATCAGGGGGGTGTGCGGATCCGCCGCCGAGTCGATTCCGGCTGCGATTGGCGCATCGAAAGAGCCCGAAGCGCAGGCGGCCACCGGGCCTCCTTCGAAGGTAGAAGCCGGAATGGCTTTTTTGCAAGGAGTTCGGAAATTCCCGGGAATTTTTCCGATCTCCTTGCACGATAGCTATTCCGGCTCATACCTTCGAAGACGTCGCCAACCGCCGCGACCAGGCTGGATGGGGCACACGAACCCCTCCGGATTCCTCGGCCGGCCGCGACTTCCCCTCTTTCGCCAGTGCACCGGAACGCCTTTCCGCGCCCCGGTTTCACACCCCCACGATCGGAGATTCCCCTTGCCGGGACTTCGCCTCATCATGTCTTCCGACGGCCCGCCGGGCCTGATCCGGAAGGGCGCGCAGCAGCGGCAGGCGGTGTGAAGAAGGCCGTCGCCGGGCTCGGCGCCGCTGTTCTCCTGACGCCGTTCGTCCTGATCCTGCCGGTCGCCATGGCCTCCCAGAAGGACGGCAAGTGGGACAGCGGCAGCGAGGGCTCTGGCGGGACGTGCACCGGGCCCGGTGGTCCACAGGCTGTGGACACTGCCGCGATCCAGGCCGCGGTCAAGCTGATCCTGTCCGGCGCTGCCGGACCGACAGCCCCCGTCTCCGGGCTGGAGCTGCCGACCGTGCAGATCCCGATGGCCCAGACGATCGTCGCCACCGGTATCGCCCTCCAAGTGCCGCCGCGCGGCCAGGTGGTCGCGCTCGCCACCGCGATGCAGGAGTCCCGGCTGCGGAACCTGTCCAGCGGCGACCGCGACTCGCTGGGCCTGTTCCAGCAGCGGCCGTCGATGGGCTGGGGCACCCCGGCCCAGCTACAGGATCCGGTCTACTCGTCCACCGCGTTCTACAAGGAGCTGCTCAAGGTGCCCGGGTGGCAGGACCTCCCGGTCACCGTCGCCGCGCAGAAGGTGCAGAAGAGCGGCTACCCCGACGCGTACGCGCAGTGGGAGCCCCTGGCCGGCGCCTTGCAGCAGGCGATCGGTGCGGCCCTCAAGGCCCCGGCGGTCGGAACACCCCCGACACCCGGAGCCTCGCCCGGCTCGTGCACGCCCCCGGGCGCCAACACCGACTGGGGCATCATCCCGCCGGGCGTGCTCCCCGAGGGCTACACAATCCCCAACGACGCCTCCTCGGCGGTGCAGTCGGCGATCCGCTGGGCCCTCGGCCAGCTCAACACCCCCTACCAGTGGGGCGGCTCCTGCACGAACTCGCACGGGCCCGACCCGATGGGTCGCTGCGACTGCTCCAGCCTGATGCAGCAGGCGTACAAGACCGCCGGGATCACGCTGGACCGCACCACCTACGACCAGGTGAAACAGGGCACCGCAGTCGCGGTGGATCAAGTGCGCGCCGGCGACCTGCTGTTCACCGAGCGGGGCTCCCAGGGGCCCGAGCACGTGGGCATGTACATCGGCAACGGCCTCGTCGTGCACGCCCCGCACACCGGGGACGTCGTGCGCATCGCGAGCTTCAATTCCTGGAAATCCGGCGTGATCGCGGTCCGCCGAGTCGCTACCTGAGCGCCTCCTCCCCTCTCTTCTCTTCTCCGTGCCGGTGCGGCGCCGCCGTGCGCCCCGGCATGCCCTCCCCCTCTCTGGAGAAACGTTTGTCCTTGATCCTTGCCGCCCAGGCGGTCACCGACCTCGCCTTCGACCCCGGCGTAACCCCAGCCGAGGGCGGCCTTCCCGGCCTCAGTGTCCTCAAGCAGGTCGTGAGCAGCATCAACCTCTTCGCGGTCGTCGCGACCGTCGGCGCGCTCTGCGTCGCTGGCGTGGTCTGGGCGTGGGGCCACCACTCGGGATCCCACGGCGCCGAACAGAAGGGCAAGCAGGGCGCCATGGTGGCCGCCGGTGTCGCCCTGCTCCTCGGCGCCGCCAACGGGCTGGTCGCCTTCTTCTCGGCCCTGGGGACGCAGGTCAAGTAAGTGACCAAGCCCAAGTCCCCTCTCCACAGCGGTGATTCGACTCTTCGCCGACGGCTGCTGATCGGGCTGGGCGTGCTGCTGGTCGCCGGCCTGCTGGCCGGGCTCCTCGCCCGGCTGGCGGGCGGCGGCCACGCCACCCGCACGGACCCGCAGCCCTCCTCCCCGCCGCGCCCCAGCTCGTGGGCCGGCATCCCGGCTGGCCCCCGCGCCAACACTCCGCCCGCCGAGACGGGCGCCATCGTCGCTCGCCCCCCACACACGAGCAGCCCCACCGAGTTCGCCGAGGCGTTCGCCCAGGCCCTGTGGACGTACGACTCCCGCAAAGTCGCCCAGCCCGACTTCGTGTCCGGCCTGCGCCTGTGGCTCACCTCTGAGATCCAGTACGCCGACGGCGACTCCGCCGCCGGCCAGGTCCCCGACCCGGTGCTGTGGTCACGGCTTCGCGACAACGGCCAGACCTCCACGGCCGGCCAGGTCTCCGCCCACGTGCCCGACACCTACACCAAGGCGATCCAGCAGAACCCGGCCGCCTTCACCCAGGCCTACATCTACGCCGTCACCGTCACCGCGAAGGTCAACGTCACCTGGGACGGCGGCGGCCAGGGCGCCGAGGACCGCGCCATCACCCTGGCCGTCCAGTGCCGCCCCGGCAACGACTGCGCACTCGCCGCCGTCGCCCCCACCGTCTACCCCTAACTCCCCTTTCCCGTCTCTTACTTGAGGAGAAGACCATGGGTTTTTGTGATCTTCCGGGCACGGGGTTGGTCTGCGACTTCGTCGTCGGCGGCGTCTCCGACAGCATCACGGAATCGATCGGCAAATGGATCGCCAAGTCGTGCGGTGACCTGGCGAAGTCGGCCGTCGACCTGGCCAGCCGCGCCGTCGACAAGACCACCAACGTCGACCTCGGCGCCGGTTGGTTCCGTGACAACTACGCGCTGATCTTGCCCATCGCCCTGGTGATGCTGGTGATGACCTTCATGTTCCAGCTGGTCCGATCGGCGTGGCGCCGGGACGGACAAGCGCTCGGGCAGGCCGTCACCGCCACCATCAGCAGCACCCTCTTCGCCGTCACCGCGATCACCTTCACCGGCGTCGCCCTGACGGTGGTCGACGCGCTGTCCCGCGGTCTGTTCACCATCGCCAACTCCAGCATGGACGACGCGGTGCGCCGCATCGTCCGGGTGTCGATGATCTCGGTCGTCTCACCTCTGGGCTGGGCCGTCCCCGCCCTGGTCGCGCTCGGCTGCGCCGTCGGCGCGATCCTCTACTGGGGCATGATGATCTTCCGCAAGGTGTCGATCCTCGTCCTGGTGATCCTGGCGCCGTTCGCCGCCGCCGGAGGCCCGTGGGAACCGACCCGCGACTGGCGCAGGCGCTGGGTCGAGGCCACTGCCACCGTGGTCTTCTCCAAATTGGTGATGACGATCATCATGCTGGTGGGCGTCTCGGCGATCGGCAACTCCGATACCAAGGACGGCATCCAGGCCTTGTCGGACATCATCGCCGGCCTCGTCGTGATGGCGCTCGTCCTGTTGTGCCCGTTCATGATCTACAAGTTCGTCCACTGGGCGGGCGACGGCCAGTCCGCCGGGCTCCACCAGTCCGCAGCCGCCGGCCTGCAGACTGCCAGCGCCACCGCCAAGAAGGGCGGCCGGATGGCGATGACCGCCGCCTCCGGCGGAGCAGCGGGTGGCGCCGCGATGGCCGGAGGCAGCCCCGCAGGCCCGTCGCAGGTCCCCGGTATGCAGTCCGTCGGCGCCAGCCAGGGCGGCGGAGGCGGCGGGGGCCCCGAGGGTCCGAACACCGACTCGCTCGCCAAGGCGACGCCCGCGTCCTTCCAGTACGGCCAGCAGCGTTCCGGCGGCGGCGACGGAGGCGTCCCGCTCGTCAAGCGGCCCAACACCGACCGCAGCGACGGCGACCAGGGCCGGGCGCTGGTCACCCGTCCGACCGGCTCCGGCACGGGCTCGGACTCCGGCACGGGCTCGGGCGGATCCTCCGTTCCTGCCGCGTCCGCCGGGTCGAGCCCTGCAGCGGCTGCCCACGCCGCGGCGGGCTCTCCCGGCCTGTCGACTCCCGGCTCCGCACCGGCCCCGGCCGGAGCACCCGTGAGCCCGGGATCCGCGCCCGCTCCGACCCGCGCCCCCTCGGCACCGTCGCCGGTGGCCTCGCCCGCACCAGCAGGCAGCACAGGTGCCCAGGCCTTCGGTCCGGTGATCACCCCACCGCCCGGTCCGGCGAGGGGCACCGGCACCCCCCAGCGGTTCACCTTCCCCTCGGGCCCGCCCTCCGACTGACGGAACGCCCGGCAGGAACGATTCCTCTCCCTCCCCCGCCGCCCCCGGGGAGGACGGGCGATAGGCCTCGCCCTACTTGCAGAACAATCCTGTCCTCTCCGGCCGCCCAGGCCCGGAGGGAACAGGATCGCCCTCCTCCCCCGCACCAGAGAGCGCCCCCTTCCTGAGCACGCCCAGCGAGACCCCCGCCACCGTCAAGTTCCCCGCCCGCAGCCGACGGGGCATCCTCCTCGGCCTGACCCTCCCGCAGCTGGTCCTCACCGCGATCGGCGCAGCGGTCCTGCTCGCCGTCCTGATGACGCTCGGCATCATTGGCGCTTTCGCCCTCACTCCGCTGTGGGTACTGATGGCCGTCGCCGTCGTCTTCCGAATACGCGGGCGGTCGCTGGCCGAGTGGGCCCCCGTCGCCTCGCGCTACTGGTTGCGCCGTACCCGCGGTCAGCTGGTCTGGCTGGCCCGCCCCTCGGCCCGTCCCCGCGTCGAAGGCCTGCTCCACCTGCCGGGCACCGCCGCCTCGCTGCGCGCCGTCACCTCCCCCGACGGGCGCCTCGGCGCCGTCCACGACCAGCAGCAGGCCACCCTCACCGCCGTCACCCGCGTCAGCAGCAGGGCGTTCGCCCTCCTCGACCCGTCCACCCAGGCCGGCGCCGTCGCCGGCTGGGGCCGGGCGCTGGCCGCGCTGTCGCGCTCGGGCCAGATCGCCCGGATCCAGGTGATGGAGCGCACCGTCCCGGACTCGGGCGACGCCCTCCAGCGGTACTGGCTGGAGCACGGCCGGCCCTCCACCCCGGTCGCCGGCGCGATCTACGAGGACCTGCTCGCCGCCGCCGGGCCGTCCGCCGCCCCCCACGAGGCCTACATCGCCATCGCACTGGACCTGCGAGCCGCCCGTCGCCTGATCAACCAGGCCGGTGGCGGCCTCAGCGGCGCCTTCGCCGTCCTGGCTCAGCTCACCTCCAGCCTCGACGCGTCGGTGCGCGGCGCCGGGCTGACGCCGAGCGGCTGGCTGACCGCCGGCGAGATCGCCGCCACCGTCCGCACCGCCTACGACCCGGCCGTCCTCGGCTCGCTGGAGCGCTGGTCCGACTCCGGCCGCCCCGAGGCCGACGTCGCCGCCGCCGGGCCGGTCGTCCTGGTAGAGGAATCGGATAAGATCCGCACCGACTCCGCCCACCACGCCGTCTTCTGGATCGAGCAGTGGCCCAGGACCGAGACCTCGGCCGGTTTCCTCCACCAACTCCTCTACTCCTCCGGCGTCCGGCGCACGCTCTCACTCCTCTACACCCCCCAGGGCCTGGACGCCGCACTCAAGGACGTGCAGCGCAAGAAGGCGACGATCATCGCGGACGCGGCCGAGCGCATACGCCGAGGACAGGTCGACTCCGAGGCCGACACCGTCGAGTACCAGGACGTCAAGGCACGTGAACTGCAGCTGATCGCCGGCCACTCCGACGTCGCGATGACCGGTCTGCTCGTGGTCTCCGCGGACGACGCCGACCAGCTCAGCGCCGCGTGCGCCCAGGTCGAAACCGCCGCCGTCGCCGCCCTGATCGACCTGCGCCGCCTCACCCTTCAGCAGGCCGAGGCCTTCACCGCCGCCGCCCTCCCGCTGGCCCGACTCTGACCACCGAAGGGCTCCCCATGCACAACGACGAGCCGAACCTCCTCCGGTTCGCCACCGCCTCCCTCGCCTGCCACCGCGACACCGCCCAGGCCGACGACTGGCCGCTGTCCCGCGAGGAACTCGACGCCCTCCACGAGCACGCCGTCGCACTCCACCAACTGGTCGACCACGCTACGGTCCGCACCCGCGCCCAGGCCCCCGCCGAGGGAGACCACCTCCACAACGCCCGCATCCGGATGTGGCAGAGCACCGAGCACCTGCACGCCGCCTACCACGCGGCCCCGCGCGCCGACGGGCGGATGCCCAGCCGCGAAGCGTGCGCATTCCGTCTACCGGAGGGCGCACCGGAGCTGACCATCTGCCAGCGCCATCTCACGGCCTCGAAGCGGGTCCGGCTGATCACCACACCCACCGATCTGCACACCCCCGCCACCGGCATGATCTGCCGCTGACCGGCCCGGCGAGAAGAAACGTTCCCCCTTGCAAATACGCACCACCAGCGCCAGCGCGCTGTTCACCCCCACCCGCCGCGACCGCGACGAGCGGCGTCAGGCCCGCCGCGACCTCGTCGCCGCCCAGCGAGAGGCCCGCATCGCCGACCGGCCGCACCGTCGCGCCGACACCACCGTCGACGAACTCGACTCCCGCCCCGTCTACCCGGCCTCCGGACGCCCCGGCCCGGCCTCCTCCCGCGGCGGCAAGCTCAAGCTCCCGGCGCACCGGCTGACCACCGCCATCGCCAGCGGCGCCTTCCCCTTCCTCGCCGAAGGCGGCCTCGGCGCAGGCGGCATCTACATCGGCCACGACGTCCACGCCGAAGCCGGGTTCTCGTTCGACCCGTTCAGCCTGTACGGGAAAGTTGAAGGTTATACAAATCCGAACGTGCTGCTGGCCGGCGTGATCGGTATGGGCAAGAGCGCCCTGGCCAAGTCCCTTGCGCTGCGAAGCATCGCACACGGCTACCGGGTCTACATCCCCTGCGATCCCAAGGGGGAGTGGAGCGGGGTCGCCGAGGCACTCGGCGGCCGGACCATCGCCCTCGGCCCCGGGATGAGCGGGCGGTTGAACCCCCTGGACGCCCCCGCCGCCCCGCCGGGAGCGAACCCCGCCGACTGGGTGGCCGAGGTCCGCAAGCGCAGGCTCCTGCTACTCGGCGCGCTCGCCCGCACCGTGCTGCACCGCGACCTGGCCCCGATGGAGCACACCGCCCTCGACATCGCGCTCGACGAGGTCGTCGCCGACGCCGAACGCACCGTCCGGGTGCCGCTGCTCGGCGACATCGCCGCCATGCTCGGCAACACCCGCCGCCTCGACGACGCCCTCGGTGACCCCGCCCGCCGCCTCGGCGCGGCCGCCGAGGACCTCGCCCACGCCCTGCGGCGCCTCGTCCAGGGCGACCTCGCCGGAATGTTCGACGCACCGTCGACCGTGCAGTTCGACGCCAATGCGCCGATGCTGAGCATCGACCTCTCCCAGCTCGGGTCCGCCGGTGACGACACCGGCCTGATCCTGGCGATGACCTGCGCTTCCGCCTGGATGGAGGCGGCTCTGTCCGACCCCGCCGGCGGGCGGCGGTGGGTGGTATATGACGAGGCATGGCGGCTCATGCGTCACCTGCCGCTGCTCGAACGCATGCAGCAGCAGTGGAAGCTCTCGCGCGGCCTCGGCATCGCGAACCTCCTGGTGATCCACCGCCTGTCGGACCTCCTGTCGGCCGGCGACGCCGGCTCGCGCGGCCGAGCCCTGGCCGAAGGCCTGCTTACGGACTGCGCGACCAGAATCATCTACCGGCAGGAGCCGGACCAACTCGCCGCGACCGCAAGCCTGCTGGGACTGACCGGTGTCGAGACGCAGGCCATCGCCGCGCTCGCCCGGGGCCGCGGCCTCTACAAGATCGCCGGGCGGAGCTTCGTGGTGCAGCACCTCCTCCACCCCGCCGAGCGGGGCCTCTACGACACCGACAGTCGCATGAAGGCAGACCCGCGCGACCAGCTCGCCGCCGCCTAGCAGTCGCCGCAGAACCGGCGACCCCCATCACCAACTCAAGGACATCATCATCGAGTTCCACTCCACCGCCAACGTCTTCCCCATGCTCGACGACGAGGAGCTGCTCGCCCTCGCCGAGGACATCAAGGCCAACGGCCAGTTCCACCCGGTCATGCTCGACGGCTCCGGCCGAGTCCTCGACGGCCGCAACCGCCTCAAGGCCTGCGAGATCGCCGGCGTCGAGCCAAAGTTCGCCAGCTACGACGGCCCCGACCCGGATGCATTCGCCCTCTCGGTCAACATCCGTCGCCGCAACCTGACCAAGGGACAGATCGCCATGGTTGCCGCGAAGTCGTGTTCGACCGCTGAACAAGGCGGCCGTTCGCCCGGTGAACTCTCCGCTCGTTCACTCAGTGAAAGGGCGGGGGTCTCGCTCGGCCGGATCGGGCAGGCCATGACCGTCGTACGTCACGCTCCCGATCTCGTGGACCGGGTGATCAGCGGCGCGCTGGGGCTCGACGAGGCCTACAAGACCGCGCGCGAGGCCAAGGCGCAAGCGGATTCCGTGGAGAACCAGCTGGCGCGACTTCGGACGGAGGACCCGGAGCTGGCCGACAAGGTCGTCGAGGGCGAACTGGGCCTGGCGGCGGCGTGGACGGAACGCAAGGAGCGAGCCGAGGAGGAGGTGCGCCGGCGCCGGGTCGCAACCACGTTCCTGTGCGAGGTGGTGCCGCCTCTCGCCCAGGCCCGCGGCACCGACACGGTCTCGCTCTACGACGAGCAGTTCACGCTGGTCGGCCGGGCGGTCACCGGAGAGGTGATCGAGCAGGCGATGGCGGCGCTGGCCGAGATGGCCCAGGCCTGGCGGGAGCGTGAGGCCGCATGAACACCTCCGCCGAGCTGAGGCTGTGGGAGATCGTCGAGGACGCCGCCCGCGCCGTGACCGACGAGACCGGTCGCTTCCGCAAGGGCGACCTCGAAGTGGAGGTCCACAAGCGGATCTCCGACGCCGGCCTCGAAGCCCCCGTCCGGTCCGCGGCTCTCGACAAGCTGGTGCACGGGCTGGTGCGCGGCTGGGGAGAGCGCCGCAGCCCCAACCCCCGTCGCAAGTCCGGCATGTTCCACCCCCAGGGGATCCTCAAGCTCGGCTCCGGGATCTGGGTGTGGATGGAACTCGCCACACCGACCGACCTCCTGGAATGGGGCCGGCTGTCCACGCGCAACCTGGCCAGGGTCGCGCGTGCCGAGGCCGACCGGCAGGACTACGTCGCCGAGCGCCTGGACGCCTTCCGGATCCACAGCGGCCTGCTGCTCGGCCAGCTGGAGCGGATCGTTTTCGGCTACGTCCACGACCCGGGCGCCAACCCGGACCTGGACACCGACGAGGAGTAGTCGCACGTGCCCCCACCCATCACCTTCGCTGTCCACCCCACCCTCGACACGGTCGCCGCTCGGTCCGTCGACCGCTCCAGCAGGCAATGGCTGGAGCACGCCGGGCTCGTCCGCGACGACGCGACCGGCCTGCACCGGACTCCGCGCACCACCGCGAAGTCGGTAGCCCCGCGGCTCCTCGCCGAAGCCACCCGCCTGCTGAACGCGGCCGGCTACGACGTTCTGCGCCTGTACTCCGAGGCGGAGCAGCAGCAGTCCGTCACGCAGCCGGCCCCGGAGGAGCCCACGGTGACCCGTGCGCCCGGGACGATCTGGGCCCATCACCTGGCGTCGGATCTGATCGCGGGCCGCCTCGTGGTCCATGCCCAGCTCAGCATGGCGGACGGTCCCCGGCACCTGCTGACCAGTTTTCCACCTGACGGTGCGGCGGTCTTCACCACCGACGGCGGTACCGGCTTCTTCGGTGCCACGGAGTATCCCGACCTGGATGCGGCAGTGGCCGCCTGGGGCCATCCTCTGGCCGTCCCCGCCGCCCGGCCAGAACCGCTTCGAGCCGCGGTCTCCGCGTCTCGCTCCACCCGGTACGCCGAGGGCGCCGACGAGCTCGCTCTCCGGGAGCCGGCTGCGTCTTCACGCAAGGTGCCGCCGCGGGCCGTCTCCGGGCTTCGTCCGTGAGGTCCCCGGGTGAGTGGCGCCGCCCGGCAGTGGCGTCCAGCCACCCTCCTCGGAGGGTCCTCCGTTCTGCGAACCCCCCAGGGAGTGCTTCCTGTCCACCCGCTCTGCCATCGCTCGTCCGACCGACGCCGGCTTCGAGGGCATCGGCTGCCAGTACGACGGCGACCCCGGCACATGCTGCCCCTGATATTGAGCGCCCGTCAGTACCGCTTCGGCGGTGACGTGGAGGCTCTGTCCCACCACCTGATCGACACCCCTGTCATCGGCTGGAGGGACATCGGCATCGACCTGCTCGACGGCGCCCCCGAGGAAGTGCGGGCCAAGCTGATCAGCCCGCACTCCATCCCCAGCTCCACCAGTACAGCGCCGACGACCTCACCTTCCCGGAAAGCTCGCCCCCTGGAAAGCACGTCGTCACCCAGGACACCGCCGCCTATCTGAGCTGGGCCTACATCCTGCGCCCGGACGGCATCGAGGTGGTCGGCCTGAGCACTTACGAACGTGGACCGGTGGTGCCTTGGACCACCAATCCGGCCTCCTTCATCAGCGACCACTCCGAACTCTGGTCGCCCGGACGCCGGGCGCCCATCCCGGCCCCGCCGTCGCCGGCCGCAGCAGCACGGGCTTCCTCCGGCCGCATCCGTTCGGCCGGTCCCGTTGGGACCGAGGATCCGGCCGGGGCACACGACCTGGCCGGCTTGCCCCACCCCGCCGCCGGTCGGGCCCGCTGACGGTCCTCGGTCTTCGCCCAGCTCATCTCCTGGGCGTCCGTCGTTTCAACCGTTCCCTGCTCTTCTGGAGTTGCCTTGCCTGCTTGCCTCACCCGTCTGGACGACCGCGTGGAGGCGGCCGTCGGTACCAGCATCGCCGCGCTGCACGCCGAGGAAGTGCGTCTGGAGGCCGGCGTCGCCCGAGTGCTGGACGCCCACCGCGCGCTGGTGAGAGCCGAGACCCGCGTCGCGTTCGAGCGCGTACGGCTCGTGATCTGCGGCGACCGCCAGCGCCGGGTCGACGACCGACTGCTCGCCGACCTGTCCGACCAGCTGGAGATCCTGGAGGACGCCGCCACCACCCGCGACCAGGCCGAGTCCGACCTGCTGGCCCGCATCGCGGAGCTGCGGCACCTTCCGGTGCCCGCCACGCAATCGGCCCCGAGCCCGACCGGCTGCACCCGGCAGCGATGAGCACCACCCGGCAACCCGAACTCGCCACCTGCGGCACCCGCCCGCCGGCAGCTGTCCGGACCAGCACCGCTGCGGTCTCCCGGCACTTCGCGCCCGGCCGGCACCCGATCTCCGGCGCCGTTGTGCCCCCGTCTGCCGCGACGAGCCGCCGGCGCTGACCCACCCCCGTACTTCGACAGCTGAGGACCCCCTTGTCCGACATCTCCTTCGGTCCGGGCCCGGACGGTGCCATCACCGCCAGGCTCGGGCCCGACGCTCGCGAAAGCGCACACCGATTCCTGAGGCAGAACGGCGCCGTTCCCGGCCCGCAGGACGGTGAGTACGTCTTCGGCGGCCCGGACGCCGTCGCCCGCGCGGCCCAGGCGGCCTGGCTCCACCAAGCTGACTCGCTGAACCCGCCCGCCCCGGAGACTTCACCGACGATGCCGCTCGCCGGGGTGGACGTGGTCTTCGCCCGCCACTCGGAGGACGGAATCGTCGCAGCGACCGCGACGGACTCCACCGAGGGCCTGGTTCCCGAGGTGCTACGCCAGTTCGGGTTTCGCTACGACGGCAGCGCACCCGACCGTGACATCTACCTACCGCCCACGGGCGCGGACGAGCGCCAGGCCCTGGCAGCGGCGGCGCGGGCGAGCGTGGTCCTGCAGGGCCTGGGCCTGCAGGTCGCCACCGTCGGTCTCGCAACTGCGCCGGCCGGCGTCGACCGGCTCGCCGAGGCCGCCGAGGACCTCGCCGTCGAAACGGTCAACCTGCGCAGCCTCACCGACAGCCGGGACGTGGCCGACGTGCTCGACACCGCCCTCGATCCGAAGGTCGGGGCACTGCCCAATCTCCTGGAACTGATCGACTCCACACAGGAGTTCGTCGCCCGGCTCCCTCCGGAGCAGAGCGAGGTGCTCGGCGCGCAGGTGAGCATCGCCCGCCACCAGACGACCGTGCTGGCCGAGAACCTGTCCACCGTCCGGTCCGTGCTGGCCGACACCCGCGCCGTCGTTGAGGCGCCGATCATCACCACGCGCAGCGCCCGAGCGACCGCGGCGAGCGCCGTCTCCGCGCTCGGACTGCCGGCCGGCCCGATCATCCAGGCCGTACCCGCCGCCCGGACGTTGACCGCCGCACCCTCCACCGCCGCCACGCTCTAGGAGAGCACGCATCAGCGACAGCCCCGCCATCCGCATCTACAGCCACCCCGACCACGGCGTCGCCGCCTCCGGCCTGGAGCACGCCACCTACCGCCAGCGCCGCCTGCTGGCCGACTACGGGTTCACCCCGATCCCCGGCAGCACGAACATGGCGTTCACCGGCCGGACCGACAGCCTGATCCTCCACGCCCGGCAGACCGTAGCCGCCCTGCGCGCCGCCGGCGCCGAGGTTCACCCTGACCCCTCCTTCGACTACACCCCCGGCACGCACCCCGGTCACCCTTCGCTCTCCTCCCTTGCCACTGCCCCGGGGGCCCAGGTCATCACCCCCGGCCGCGTCCTGCCCCAGCCCCCACCCTCGACCGCCGGGCAGCAGCCCGACGTCACCGTCGGCCGCCATCCGGAACACGGGATCACCGCCACCCAGAGCACGGTCAGCCCGGCCGCAGCCCAGCTCCTGGCGAAGGCCGGCTTCTACCGGGTGGCGAACCATCCGCGCCTGTACTCCCTGACCCGGCCCGAAGCGGGCGGAATCGACCGGGCCACGGACACCGTCGCCCAACTGCGGGCGGCCGGGCTGACCGTCGCCTCGGACGCGGAGTTCGACCCCGATCACACCCCCGGCGCACCCGCCGGGGCCTTCCGCACCCACCTGGTCAAGATCGCCGACACCGCCGAGACGTACGACTCCTCGCAGGACCCGTTCGCCACCCGGGTCTTCCCGGCGCCGAAGCAGGAGGCGAGCGCACCGAAACCGGTGGTAGGCCTCGACCCCTTTGCCACCCGGCTGCTTCCGGCCTCCGACCGGGGCGGCGCGGACAGCCGGATGGGCGCGCTGCTGACCAACCGGCAGCAGACGCTCGGCGCGATCGAGGAGATCCTGGCCACGCTCGGCCAGCAGCTGCGCGACGACCCGCAGGCCCTGGACCCCGCGCAGGTGTCCGCTGTCCTGAGCGATGCGCAGACCGCCCTCGGTGGGGTCCGCCGCGACCTCGCCACGATCTCCGCCGCCGCCCCGACCCGCACCGCCCAGGCCGCCCGGCCAGCCGTCGCACCCGAACTCGGTGCCCGCGCCCAGGCAGCCACCGCCACCAGCCTGCGGCTGGGCCGTGTCACCGCCACGCAGCCGGTCGAGGCCGCCGCTCAGCCCGTCGACCCGCGCCGGGCCTACAGCATCCACACCCGCTGACCAAACCCCCTCCTGCTCAAGACGGTTGAGGAGTCCACGTGTCCGCATTCCCCGAGAGCGACGACACCCTCGACATCACGATCTCCCGCAACGACCAGGCCTGCACGGTCTTGGCCACACCGAGCGGCATGGCCTTCCGGATCGCGGACGCGCTCCTGCCGCAACTCGGCTTCGAGCCCGACCCGGCCGCCCTGGGCTCGTTCCGCCTCGCCGTACCACCGCACAGCAGCCGGGAGCGGGCCGTCACTGCCGTCCGCGCCCTGCGGACCATGGGCCACCGGGTCCTCGCCGACCCCGAGTTCGACACCTGTGTCGCCGCCCGCCCCAGCAGCGACGACGAGCCCGACGTCGCGATCGGCCGGCACCCGAAGCTGGGCATCGTCGCCGCCGTCGCCGACGGCCTGCCGATCGACCCGGCCCCGCTGCTCACCCGGGCCGGCTGGCAGCACGTGTCGGCCCTCGACCTCTACCGGGCTCCGGCCACCGACCGCGCCGTGGACGACAACCTCCTTGCCATCGCCCGGGCAGCCGCTCGCCTACACCACGGCCGGTACACCGTCGCCGTCCAACTGGAACTCGTCTCTGCCGTCCTGGCCCGCAGCTCCACGCCGACCGCGCACCCGTAACTCCCCTGATCCATCCAACTGCCAAGGAGAACCGACGATATGGCCGTCAAGACCCGGTGGGTGGTCACCCACTCCTGCGGACACGAGCACGAGCACGACCTCGGCACCAGGCCGGCCGACCGGCGAGCCGGGTACGCCCGCTGGCTCGCCGGACGCGACTGCACCGACTGCTGGCGCGCCCAGCGCGAAGGCGACCGCGGCGAGGAGCGCGCGGCCTGGATCGCCGCCCGCCGCGCCGAGGAGCAGCAGGTCGCCGCCGATTGGGCTGAGCAGTACCGGATGCCGCCGCTGTCCGGCCCGGCGGCGATTCTGCCCTGGGGCGAGCGCTGCCGCCACCAGCTCGTGACCGGCGCCTACCAAACCCTTGTAGCCGAGGGCGAGTTCACTGAAGAACGGTGGCATGAGGTCGAGGACCTGGCCCGCACGATCGACCGCGCCGGCTGGTGGGTGGACCAGCGCGAAGCCTCCCCCGGAGACCTGCCGGAACTGCTCACCGCCGCCACCGATGCCGACCGCGTCGTCGAGAACCCGTTCTAGCCAGGGAGCGATGTGAGCCTGACCACCGCGCTAGCCCACAGCCGGCCCGACGACGCAGAAGCCGCCCGCGTCGCCGCCCGCGTCGCCGCCTGGGCGGTGCGCCGCCTGGGCGACTCCCTCGCCGACAGCACCGCCCCCGCCGACATCGCCCGGCCCATCGAACTGCTCGAACCCCTGCTCCACGAGATCGAGGAGGCCCTGCTACGCGCAGCCGAGGCCACCGGCGGCGCGAGCCCCGCACCCTCCGCCCGCGGCGCCGCCGAGCAGTTCGGCCAGGCCAGCGCCACCACCGTCCTGCTACGGCTGCACCTGGAGCAGATCACCACCCGGCTGCGGGGCTTCGGCCTCAACTTCCCCGCCAATACTGCCGACCGCTCACCCCGGGCCGCCGCGGCCCAGCGCACCGCACCCCAGACCGTGCACACCCCGCGGCCCGTACAACCGCCGGCCGCGGTGCCCGCCGCGCCGATCGTCACCGCGCCCGGCCGCACGACACGGCGTTGACCAGCCCGACCCGCATCGTGCCGGGCCAATTCGGCGCCGCCTGTGCCAGCGGTGCCGATGCCGCGGCCCGGGCGGTCCTGACGAAGACCGGCTTCATCCCTCCTCGTGCCGCCGACCAGCCCTTGTCCCTGAGCATGACCGAAGGCCCGCTCGTCTTCCGTGCCCTGGTCGGCGAAGCGGCCCGCCAGCTGGAGTGCGCCGGGTACGAAGTCGAGGTAGATCCGCGGCTTCGGCTCTCCGCCACCGGCGAGGAGGCGCTGGAGGTCATCGCCGATCTGCGGGACTCGCTCGACGAACTCGCCGGGCTGCTCGGCCGGATGGGTGACCTGCGCGAACTCGCGGATGTGGCAGCCCAGATGGTCACCGGCTCGCACAACGTTGCCGACGGAGCCCGCGAGCTGCTGCGCACCGCAGCGAGCTCCGCGCGCGACGCCGACAGCCTCCCGCACGAGCGCAAGGAGATCGCCGGCTGGCTCGACGCGAGCGCCGAGGCCCTCGCCGCGATCCAGCGGACCGCTTCACAGGTGGCCTATCCGCAGTCCGGCACCCCCATGTCCGCCCGGGCTGCGGCCACCCGCAACCGGTCCCCCGCCGTGCGCACCGCCTCAACCGTCCTCACCGGCGCCACCGCCTCCGTCCGTTCCTACGTCCCCGACCTCCGGAGAACCCGCGCTTGACCCATCCCAGCCCGCCCTTCGCCCAGCGGCTTCGGGGCCTCGCCGACCAGCTCGACGCCGCCGAAGGCCGGCCGAGCCAGACGCTGCTCCGAACCCTCTTCTCTCCTCAGGGGCTGCTCCGGCTCACCGCCGAGGCAGCCGCAGCCGTCCGGGTCGACCTCGACGCCTGGGACCAGGCCCTCAGCCCCGAGGAGGGCAGCGAGCACCTGCACGAAATCGGCCGCGAGGCCACCAGGATCGAGGAGCGGCTGCTCGACTCCGTGAAGGAGGCCCAGCTCCACCTGCTCACCGCGACCCGGCTGATGGCCCGGCACGCCGGCCCCGCCGAGGCCGCAGCCGCAGCCCTCTCCGCCGAGCAGAGCCTGTGGGAGGGCCCCGAGATCCGCGGCAACGAGCGCGTCCACCTCTGGCAGGTCGAGGGCTCCGACCGCGCGCCCCTGCCGGGCCTCGCACCGACCCGTCGCGGCTATGCCGACTCCTACGGCTACGCGCTGTTCACCCGCCGGGACGCCGAGCAGGTCGTCGCGGACATGCTCGCCGACGGCGTCGGCTTCGGAGCCGCGTTCCAGCCGGACGGTTCGCTGGTCTACACGTGGCCCAAGGAGTACGACGGCGACGGCGGACGGATACACGTCATCCCGGACGACCGCGGGCTCTACGCGATCGGCGGCCAGTGGCCGTGGAAGTACAGCCGTCCTTCCGGCGCCGCCCTCGCCCACCGGTCCCAGGCCGCGCGCATCGCCTCCAGCACTCCGGGCCCGGCGACACCGTCCGAGGCCACCACCCGGCCCACTGCTCCAGCCACCACCCTCGGCAGGACGCGGTGAACCGGCTGCCGCAGGAAGAACCGGCCCCGGACCCTCCCGCCGCCCTTCTCACCGCAGGCCTGCGCGAGGTCGCCGCACGGATCCGTGACTCCGCCGACCCCGCCGAAGTCGCCGGCCTGCTCCAGGAGATCACCCGCGACGGCGGCACCCTCGAAGCGGTGTCCGACGTGGTCGCGACCGCGAGCCGGTGGACCAAGGCCCGGCCCGGCGGCGCGTACCTCTGGCAGCCGCTGGGCCGGGCCGCGGACGAGATCTGGGAAGCCGGTGCCGACGTCACCGACCTGCCCGCGCAGATCCGCGGCCTCACCGCCGGCCCGGCCCGCATCCGCTCCGCCGCCGCGCGCACCACCACCCACGCCCCCGGCGCCGATCGAGTACAGGCCCCGCCCGCCCCCACCGCGCACCCGCTCACACCCGAACCACACCGCTCCCGAGGGCGGTGAAGAAACGTTCCTCCTTGATCCCTTCCATCACCCGGTACGCGAGCACCCGTGACCTGCTTTCCTCCGCGCAGCACCGTGCCCTGCGCCGGCCGGGCGGCGGACCTCTGGTGAGCGTCGTCGGCGCCTGGCGCGAGATCGCCGAACTCCCACCTCCGGGAACTGCCGAGCTCGATGTGCTCGCCGCGGAGTTGAACGCCATCCTCCGGGAGCACCGCCCGGAGGAGGGTTCGCGCCCGGGCCGGAGCCGCGACGTGTGGCACTGCACCATTCGTGACCACCCCGACGCCCCTCGCCTGACCGACGCCCAGTGGGCGGCCATCGCCCGCCGGGTCCTGGCCGCCACCGGCATCGTGCCGCCCGGCGACCCGTCGGCCGGGTGCCGGTGGATCGCGCTGCGGACCGACAGCCACGAGGTCCGGATCATCGCCCCGCTGATGCGCGTCGACGCCACCGCTCCGGAGCTGCACCGCGACCACGCCTTGGCGCTCGCCGCCTGCCAGCTCGCGGACCTCGACCACGGCCGTCGTCGCGCCTCGGCCGTGCACGCCGGGCGCCGACCCGTCGCCTCCGCCACGTCGGCGGCCGCCACGCGGCCGTGGGCCCCGGAGCACCGACCGGTGTCCCCCTCCCGCTGACCAGCGGTTTCCCCGGCTCCGGCCGCGAGTGCGTGACCACACCGCGCCGCCGCCAGCCCGTCCCCAGGGCCGCGCCATGACTGCGGCCTTCCCTACGCCCGCGCGCCCCGCCCCCGCGTCCGGGCTTCCCGCAAGGACCCTCTCTGCCCTCCCCCAAAGCCCCTTCCTCCAGCCCCGGCACCGACGCCGTCCTCTACACCCTCATAGGCGCCGGCCTCGCCCTCGCCGCCTACGGCTCCCTCGCCTGGGTCGGCGGCAACCTCACCAACTACTGCTTCGGCAGCGGCCCCTGGCAGCCGTACCAGCCGGTCGCCGCCGCCCTGCACCCCGGCCGCCTGTGGCCGGCTCTCAGCCCTCTCCAGGTTCTGATCGGCACCCGGATCATCCCCGGCCTGCTATTCGCCGCGCTGGCCGCCGCCGGCACGGCCCTGGTCCTCAAGCGCCAGCGCTCCAAGAAGAGCCCGGGGCTGGCCACCAGCCGCGACCTGGCCGTCCTGCTGCCCAAGGAGGTCTCGGCCAAGGCGAGAAGCCTTCGGCCGAGCCTCGCCGACGGCAAGCCGGGGTCCATCAAGCCCGACGACACCGGCATCCTCCTCGGCAACCTCGGCGACGGCGGACCCGAGGTCCGCACGTCCTGGGAGGACGTCGCGGTCGCGATCATGGCTCCCCGAAGCGGCAAGACCACCTCGCTCGCGGTCCCGTCGATCCTGCGCGCCCCCGGTCCCGTCCTGCTCACCTCGAACAAGGCGGCCGGCGACGCGTTCACGGTGACGCTCGACGCCCGGTCCGCAGCGGGCCGGGTGTGGACGATGGACCCGCAGCAGATCGCCCACACCGAGCAGGCAATGTGGTGGGATCCGCTGGCCGACGCCAAGGACCTCCCCGGTGCCAGACGATTGGCCCAGCACTTCGTCACCGCGTCCGTCGACGAGAACGAGCAGGGTGACTTTTGGTCCACGGCCGCCGCCAACACGTTGACCGCGCTGTTCCTGGCGGCCGGCGCGGACGGGCGCCCGATCACCGACGTGCTCGGCTGGCTCGCGCAGCCCGCCGACCGCACCCCGATCGACATCCTCAAGGAACACCAACTCGCCGCCATCGCAGCCCAGTTGCAGGGAACCGTCAGCGGCGCAGTCGAGACACGGGACGGCATCTTCGAGACCGCCCGCCAGTACGCGGCCTGCCTGCTGGACCCGAAGATCTCCGCCTGGGTCACCCCGAGCGACACCCTGCCGGAGTTCAAGCCCGCCGACTTCGTCTGCCACAAGGACACCCTGTACCTGCTCAGCAAGGACGGCGGCGGCAGCGCCTCGGCACTGATCGCCGCCGCCGCGGACAGCGTGATGCGCACCGCGGTCATCCAGGCGGAACGCGACGGCGGACGCCTCGACCCGCCGCTGCTGTGTGTCCTCGATGAGGCGGCAAATGTCTGCAAAATCGGTGATCTACCTGATTTGTACTCGCACTTGGGCTCCCGTGGGGTCATCCCGATCACGATCCTCCAGTCCTACCGACAGGGTCAGCGGGTCTGGGGCGAGGTCGGCATGGACGCCATGTGGTCCGCCGCCACGATCAAGCTCGTCGGCTCCGGCATCGATGACGCCGACTTCGCCGACAAGCTGAGCCGACTCGTCGGCGACCACGACGTCGAGACCGTCTCCCACTCCACGTCCGACTCCGGCCGCTCCACCTCGGTCTCGATGCGGCAGGAGCGGATCCTGCCTGCCGACCAGATCCGCGCCCTCAAGAAGGGCTCTGCCCTGCTCTTCGCCACCGGCATCAAGCCCGCGCTGCTCCAACTGCGGCCCTGGTACAAGGAACCCGGCGCCGACGTGATCGGCAAGTCCTCCTCCCGGCAGACCTCGGCGATCACCGAGCGGGCCAAGGCCAATGCGGAGGCCGCCGCGTGAGCACCACCGCCACAAGTACCCCGACCGTGCGCACCCTGTCCCTGGGCGCCGGGGTGCAGTCCACCACCCTGCTGCTGCTGTCCGCCCTCGGCGAGCTGCCCCGCCTCGACTGCGCGATTTTCGCGGACACCGGCTGGGAGCCCAAGAAGGTCTACGAGCACCTCGACCGCGTCGAGCAGGAAATAGCGGAACCCGCCGGAATACCCATCCTCCGAGTTTCCTCGGGTAATATCAGGGCCGACGCCCTGGACCCGTCCCACCGCTTCGCCAGCATGCCGCTCTACATCCTGAACCAGGATGGCTCGCCTGGGATGACGCGCCGTCAGTGCACCGGCGAATATAAAATCAAACCCATCAAGCGGCAGGTCCGGGAAATCCTCGGATACCCCTATCCGGCACGAATACCGGCCGATGTCTTCGCCGAACAGTGGATCGGCATCAGCACCGATGAATTCCATCGCGCGAAGGACGCCGACGTCAAATACACGCGCAACCGGTTCCCCCTGATCGAGCTGGGTATGAGCCGCGGCGACTGCCTGGGCCTGCTCGCCGAGCACGGCCTGGAGAGCACCCCGAAGAGCAGTTGCCTGGGGTGCCCGTACCACGGCAACGCGCAGTGGCGGGCGATCCGCGACGGTGACCCGGCGGGGTGGGAGGACGTGGTCGAGTTCGACCGCGAGATCCGCGCAGGCAACGCCCGCGCCAACGCCGAGGGCCGGCCGCTGCTCGGCCAGGCCTACCTGCACCGGTCCCGGATGCCGCTGGACGAGGCGCCCATCGACCGGCTCACCCGCCGCGAGCAGCTCGCCCTGGAGGAGCAGCTTGCCGCCGAAGAAGCCGAGTTCGGCCCTGCCGACGGGTGCTCGCCGTACTCCTGTCGCTCCGGCGACCCCGTGTCCTGATCGACCCTCCTTCTGGAGTCGGCCATCGGTCGCCAGCCACAACGCCCGGATCGAGCATCACACACTGGGGCCGACCTCGTGACATCAACGGAGGGGCCGATCGAGTTCGCCGCCGTCGTCGTGCACGTCGTCGACCACGACGACGGCGCGTTCGCCCAGCTGCACGCTTCCTCGAGTTCGCCGAGGACCGGCCGTGGGAGCGGCACGACAACGACCGGGCCAGGAAGTTCACCAAGGCCAGGAACCGCCTGGAGGCGATCGGCGCCGAACTCGCCTAATTGGCAACCGAGATGCTCGCACCGACACCCGGCCGACGTCATCCGGCGCTCGCCCGTTCCAGCCACCTGCTCGTCCCGCCGGACGCCCTGGACCCCCTCCTTCCGAGCCGAAGCGGCTCCTCAGCGGGGCCCACCCCCGCAGCGACACGGCCGCTGACCTCGACACGATCGGTAGCACCGCGCCCAACTCACCCTGGAGGTAGGACTCTGACTTCGTGGTTCACCCCTGTGGACCTGGCACGTGCACTACCGGACGGCACCGTCACCGGTCTCCAGCAGATCGCCCGCCACGCCGACGCCGTGAGGGGCGCAGACGGTGGGGCGCTTCGCCCGTCTCCCGCACCGTCACCGGCAGCGCCCGCACCGGGCCGTACGCGGTGATGCGCCAGGAGTACACGACCCTGCCGCCCCGCCGGTGGCCCAACCTCTCCTCGGCCGGGGATCCGGCGTGGTTCCCTCAGCTGCGGCAGATAGGCCCCTGGTCCCACCGGGAGCTTGTCGCCCTCGCGCACCCCTGGCCGGTCTCCTGGCTGTACCCGCCGCGACGCGGCGACTCGCCGAGGATCGTCAACCTCTTCGCGGGACCAGGTGGCTGGGAGGTCGGTCTCCAGATCCTCGCTGACGGTGGCACACCCTTCGATGTCGTCGGCGTCGAGCTGAACGAGAACGCAGCGGCCACCGCGAGGGCTGCAGGGTTTCGGCGCGTCGTCGCCGATGTCCGCCACCTCGACCCCACCCACCCGGCTCTTCGGTACGTCGAGGGCCTGATCGTCAGCGCGCCCTGCATCACCTGGAGCCCTGCGGGACTCCGGCAGGGCCACGCCTACGAGAACCTGGAGCTGCTGCTCGACATGCTCCCCCTCGCGCTGGAGGCCACGGTCGGGCACTGGCACGACGACGGCGAGTGCGACGAGGCGGACAGCTGCCTGATCTGCACCGATCCGGTCTGGGACGGCAACTGCGGGTGGACAGGCCCGCTGATCACCCGCAACGACGCCCGCGAGCCCATCTCCAGGATGACTGACCCGGACATCGGGCTCGTGGCCGAGTCCGCGCTCTGGGCGCTGAGCCTGTCCGCCTGCTACGACAACCTGCAATGGCTTGCGATGGAGCAGTCCAGCGCGCTGCCGGCGATCGTGACGGACGCGATCGGCGAGGTGCTGGAGATGGCCGACTGGTGCGACGCCGCCCACTGGAAGTTGGACGCTGCGGACGCCGGCCTCGCCTCCCACCGCCGCCGCACCTACCTCGTCGCCGCCCGCCACCGCTACGTGAAGTTCAACGCCGTGGACCCCAGCGACCCGGTTCCGGCCCGTACCGCGGCCGAGGCCCTGGGCTGGCCGGCGGGTGTGCGGGTCAACACGCGGGGGCAACGCTCCACCCCGGGCGGCAACGAGTGGTCGGCGGACCGGACCGCCCCCGCCATCACCGGCCGCTCCCGCAGCGCGTACTGGGCGCACGATCCGCAGCGACGGCTCGGGCTGGCGGAAGTCGCGCTGCTGGTCGGGATGCCGGCGGACCACCCATGGGTCGGCTCACCCTCGGCCCAGTTCCAGCAGACGGGCGATGTCGTGCCCCCCACCGAGGCGGCCCGGGTCCTGGGACCACTCGTCCGCCGCCCGTCGCACGACCCGGTGCGCCGCTACCTCGCGAACCTCTACGGCCCGCGCAGCCAGGCCGCCGCCGCCAGGTCCGTGGCAGCCAGCCACGCCCGGCGGGGCGCCGCGATCGTCTCCGCGACGCCGGCACTGCCGGGACTCGACGCCTTCGCGGCGCCGGAGTCCGCGCCGTTCGCGCGCCCGGCGAGGCCGTCCCGCTGACAGCGGCCGATCCGCCAGGAAAACCCGGCCCAATCCGCGCCACCGCTGGCGAGCACCCCGACAACCCCGATTCAAGCAGGAGGCTCTTGAACGACATCGCCCAGTCCCTGCGCGGCTGGACCCCCGACGACCCGGGGTCAGAGGCCGCCGTCGAGTTCGTGACTCTGGCCTCCGAGCTGACCGAAGTCGTCAGTTCCCACCAGGTGGGCAATGAACGCTTCGTGGTCGGCTTCAACTGGGACACGACCAATGGGCCGCCCGGGACTCACCGCGCCTTCGGCCTCCACGCCTCCTTCGCCCCGGACACCGGCCGCTGCCATGTGCGTGCCCGTTCCACGCCGACCTTCGGATGGGCGGGACACTGGCTGGTCGGACGGGGTGCCGACCCGCGTGCCGTCGCCCGCTACCGGCCCGTGCCAGAGAATCCGTACGACGAACCTCCCGAGTACCGGACGGAGGGCCTGTACTCCGGCACGCACTACGGCCTCGCCCGCCCCGGTGGCAGAACCACCCGGTTGATCGAGGACCGCGTTCGGCGCTGCGGCGACCGCTACCGCATCCTGCGCTCCAACTCGGCCTATCCGTCGTTCTTCAACGGGGAACGGGAGGCCAACTTCGTCCTGCTGCACGACCGGCACCCGCAGGCCGTGAGCCGCCGGTTCGTGATCCAGTTGGAGACCATCACCGTGAAGCGCACCACCTACGCCATCACGGAGGGCGGCTTCCACACCCTCGCGCAGGCCCGGCACTGGCTCGACCGGATCGACGCACGAGCGGGCACCGTCCCGCCGCTGCCCGTCACCGACCCGGCCACCGGGCTCGCCCCGCGCGGCATTCCCGCTCCCGTGCGCGGCCGGGCCACGCCGGTCCAGAGCGCGGCCTCCGTCGCGCGACGGACACGGTGACGGTGATCGCCACCGGACTCGCCCCCGACATGGAGGCGGAACAGGCCCTGCTCGGCGCGCTGCTCCTGGCGCCGACGGAACTCGACTCGGTTACCCGATGGTTGACGCCGACCCACTTCCTTCGTCCCGCCCACGCCGCCCTGTACGAGGTTCTGCTGGCTCAACGGACTGCCGGGCACCCCGGTGCGGCAGAGGCTGCCGACGACGACCAACTCCGAGACTTCGCACTGGGGGCACAGACCGCGGCGAGAACGGCCAGCCGGGGACTAAGCCCGAGCTACGGCGCGATCCTGATCGCCGCCTGCCCGCAACCGCGCCACGCCCGCGCCTACGCCAGGATGGTGCTGGAGGCATCGATCCGCCGCCAGGTCCACGAACGCGCGCACCGGCTCCAGCACGCCGCACGGACCGACGACCTGGACGGCGTGCTGGAGCTGACCGGCGAGCTGCGCCAGGCCCTCCACGAACTGGCCGACCTCTGGGGCGCCCTGGATGAGCGGCCTCGTCCGCTGCCCGGCCCGTGGCCGCTCGAACTGTCCGACGCCGTCCGCGAGACGACCGCGACCCACGAGACCGCGCTGCTCTCCTCCGCCACCGCAGCTCCCGAGGGGCTGCAGCAGATCGTCCGGTGGTTGCGCCCGGGCGACTTCCTCGACCGCGGCCACGGCGCCGTCTTCCAGGCCTTGGCCGCTCTCGCCCGCCGAGGCGAGCCGGTCGACACGCTGACCGTGCTCTGGGAGGCACAGCGCCAGGGTGCCATCGCCGCGGGCGCCATCACGGCCGACGGCGTGCGCGCGGCCACCCGCAACGGCCTCACCGGCGATCCGCATTACTGGGGCGAGCGGGTCCTGCGTGCGTCGGTCCTGCGCCAGAGTGCCGCATCGGCCGGAGTCGTACGCCTCCTCGCCCGAGACTCCTCCCTGCCGGCCGCTCGCCTGCTCGGCTGCGCGTTGCACGCTCTCGGTATCACCGAGGCCGTCCAGGATCGCTGGCGCACCTCCAACGGCTCGCCGCTCCGCACCGGCCCCACCCCTATCCCCAGCGGGACCGACCGGCGCGCAGCCGCGCGCAGCCGCGTTCCCGCCGCCGTCCCGCGCGGCACTGTCTCCCCTTCCCCGGCCGAAGCCGCGGCGCCGCCCGGATCCCCTGTCAGGAGCACCCGCTGACCGAACCCGAACACCCCGCCCGCGCCGTCAGGCCACCGGACACCCGCCGTGGCCGCTACAACTGGGAACTCGCCCGCGGCCAGGTGTCGGCGTTCGGCGAGACCAAGAGCCTGCGCGCCTGGGCCGCCGATCCCCGCTGCATGGTGAAGAAGGAGGCGCTGCGCACCCGGCTGGCCCTCGGCTGGGATCCGGAGCGCGCCATCGGCACCGAGAAGCACGACCAGACGCTTCCCGAGTACATCTTCAACGGCCGAACCATGACCCTGCGCGGCTGGGCGGAGCAGATCGGCACCACTTACCACACGCTCTACCGCCGCGTCGCCCTACAGGACTTGAGTATCGAGGACGCCCTTGCCCTTGGCCCCGGCTCCGCCAGGGACGACCAGCCGCTGACGGCGTTCGGCGAGACCAAGCCGGTCTACATGTGGGCGGTCGACCCACGTGCCAACGCGACCGCGACCACGATCTACAGGCGGATCGACGCCTGCTGGTCCGCCCGCCAGGCGATCACCGAGGAGCCTTTCCACCGCAACGGCCTCGGCGGCGGCGCCCCGTGGGCGGCGTTCGGCCGCCGGATGGGCCTGCCGGACTGAGCTCGGCTCAGCCAGATCTCAGAGCCGGCCCTACGCACCCAAATGGACAGCCACGCCATGACGCTGGAGGACGCCCTCCAGTCTCTGGGCTGGCTGCCCGACTGGCACGGCCGGGGCGCCGAGGTCATCCGGGTCAGCGCCGCGGGTCTTCGCCCGGGCGACCTGGTCGTCGAGGCAGCCCCGCCCGACGCCGGAACCCAGCAGTTGCTCACCGTGCGCCGTGCCGGCACCAGCCCGGCCTCCGACCGCGCGGTAGCCGCCACCGCTCGCGGCACCACGGTCCGCTCCTCCCCCCATGCCCTCCCGCGCCCCGTCCGGCTCGCCGAACCTCCCACCCGGCCCACCCCAACCCGTTCCCGCTAGTGCCGTGACCGAGAAGGTTCGCCGGGTTGGCGGTGGGAGCGCCTGAACCGGTTGGATGTGGGCGGACATCCGATCTGGTGGGGGAGGCAAGGTGGCGGAGCCGGTCAAGGTGCGTCGATTGACCGACCAGGAGGGCCAGCAGTTACAGCGGATCGTGCGCCGGGGCAGCACCAGCTCGGTGCGCTACCGGCGGGCGATGATGCTGCTGGCCTCGGCCGGCGGCAACCGAGTGCCGGTGATCGCCCAGCTGGTCCAGGCCGACGAGGACACAGTGCGGGACGTGATCCACAAGTTCAACGAGATCGGCCTGGCCTGCCTGGACCCTCGCTGGGCGGGAGGCCGTCCCCGCCTGCTCAGTCCTGACGACGAGGACTTCGTCGTCCAGACGGCCACCACCCGTCCGACCAAGCTCGACCAGCCCTTCACCCGCTGGTCCATCCGCAAACTGCTCATCTACCTGCGCCGGGTCCACGGCCGGGTGATCCGCATCGGCCGCGAGGCCCTGCGCTGCCTGCTCACCCGACGAGGCATCACCTTCCAACGCACCAAGACATGGAAGGAGTCCACCGACCCCGAGTTCGACGCCAAGCTCGACCGGATCGAGCACGTCCTGGAACACTTCCCCGACCGCACGTTCGCGTTCGACGAGTTCGGCCCGCTCGGCATCCGCCCCACCGCCGGCACCTGCTGGGCCGAGCAGGGCCGACCCGACCGACTCCCGGCGACCTACCACCGCACGCAAGGCGTGACCTACTTCCACGGCTGCTACTCGGTCGGCGATGACAAACTGTGGGGCGTCAACCGCCGCCGCAAGGGCACCGTCAACACCCTGGCCGCGCTCAAGTCGATCCGGGCAGCCCGCCCGGACGGCGCACCGGTCTACGTGATCCTGGACAACCTCTCCGCCCACAACGGCAAGAAGATCCTGCGCTGGGCGAAGAACAACAACGTCCACCTGTGCTTCACCCCGACCAACGCCTCCTGGGCCAACCCGATCGAGGCGCACTTCGGACCCTTGCGGCAGTTCACCCTCGCGAACTCGAACCACCCCAACCACACCGTCCAGACCCGCGCGCTGCACACCTACCTGCGCTGGCGCAACGCCAACGCCCGCCACCCCGACGTCCTCGCCGCCCAACGCCGCGAGCGCGCGCGCATCCACAGCGAGAAGGGCCTGCGTTGGGGCGGGCGTCCCCTCCCCGTCGCACAGCTTCAGGTCTTCAACTCCAAGATTGCATGAAGACCTGCTCGCCCTCTCCATTCGGCTCTTCGAAGTTGGCCACGTAGCGGTTGAACAGCTTCTCATCCACGGTGACGGAGTTGGCACCCTCCTCACCGTTCCGGACCGCGAGGCGACGCTCCAGCGTCGTCCGGTCGGCCTTGAGGTGGACCAGTTCCCAGCGGCAGCCGTGGCTCTCAGCCAGTGCCTTGTAATCATCGCGGGCGGCGCGACTCCAGAAGCTGTAGTCCACCACTACGTCGCGCCCGGCCAACATCAGCTCGACCAGTTCCTGCCGCTGCTGGCGGCGGACCTCCTCCTTGAGCTGGTCGAACGCCTCCGTCTCCAGCACCAGGCCGGCGTCCCGCTGTCCGAGCCGTTGCCAGACCGCCTCGTCGATCGAGAGCCGAACGTAACCGCGTCGCACCAGCTCCATCGCATAGGTGGTCTTGCCCGCTCCCGGAAGACCACACATCAGCACCACCGTGCTCATTCGCTGCGTCACGGAGCCACGTTAGCGCCGAAACACGCCGCCTCTGCGGCGAGAAGCGCGTCCGCTGGAGCGGTCCCCGCCGCAGCCCGACCAACCCGGCGAACCTTCATGGTCACAGCACTAGCCCCTTCGAAGGAGTCCAGCCCTGCCCTCCACGAGTTCTCCCCGACCTCCGAGCCCCGAGGCCACCCGGCTACGGGCAGCTGCCGACAATCTCGATGTCGTCACCGCCGCCCTGCCCGGTGCCTACCGCGAGGGAGGCCCTCCGGGTGTCCGCGAGCTGGCCCAGCACGTCGGCCACATCAGCGACCGGTACACCCACCTGATCGCCACCGCCGACGTGCTGGCGTCGTCACCGGGTGCCGACAGCACCCGGCGGGCCACAGCCCGCGCACTGGCCGACGCCGGCGCCGAGGTAGGGCGGGCGATGTCCACCATCAGCCGTGCCGTCGCCATGTCCGCTCGCCTCCATGAGGTCGCGGGCCTGAACAGCCCGAACGCCGAAGCCGTCCGGGAGCGGGCCGAACGCGAGCTGAACATCTCGCTGTCCCATACCCGGCTCGCGCTCACCGACGCCGGCGACACCCTCCGCCAGCAGGCCCGCGCGGACCGCGGCGCCGCCGCCCTGCCCCCAGTACGCAGCCGGGCCGCCCTCGCCCGCACCGCCGGGGCGCCCTCCCCCACCTCGCTCACCACCCCGTCGGCCGGCTCTGTCGCAGCCCCCGCCCCGGCCGCAGCACACCGCCGCTAGTCCCATCCAGGAGCCACCAATTCCCCGACCGGAAACCCAAGCCCGCGACTACGAAGCCGAGTTGGCGCAGATGGCCTCCGTTTTCACGTTCATCGCGGAGTCTCTCGACGGGACAGCCCGTGTGACCGGCCGCTCCGGCATGGTCAAGGCCGTCACCGAGGAGTGCGAGAACGCCAGGACCGTGCTGCGGCACTGCTCGACCCGGATGCACGACCTCGCCGGCTCCACACCGGCCCAGGACCCGGTACGCCTGGCGGCGGTGACATCGGCCTTCCGCACCGGGCGGGCGCGGGCCGCCACCGTCCACCATCACCTCGCCCATGCCCTGGCCATCCTCCTCGACGACGGGCCTCCGGCTCGACGAGACGACGCCGAGGCTGTCGAACGGGAGCGGCGCCTGGGCTACCAGATGCTGTGCGCGGTCACCGAGGGACGCAACACCGCCGTCGCCGCGGGGAGCGAGCTGGTCATGCTGAGCGGACGGCTGCCGGCCGCTGCTGCGCCGCCGGCCCCCCGGTCCAGGCGTGCACCCGCTGTCTGCGCCGCGGTGCCTGCCTCTGCCGTCGGCCAGCCGGCCACAGCCGCGGGCCGCCGCCGATGACCGATATCCGCGAGGAGGACGTCCAGCGTCTGACCGACCTCGCCGAGCGCCTCGCCGTCATCCGCCGCGGCCTTCGCCAGACCGCGAGACGGCCGCGGGCCGAATGGCCGGATCTGCTGGCGCGGGACATCGGCGCCCTGGCGGACTACATCACCTTCGCGTCCCGGCTGCGTGCCGAGCTCTCCCACCGCCTTGGGCCGGCGGCGGCGAACTACGGCGAGGACTGGGGCCCCGCGTTCGCCGCCACCCGCACCAGTCCCGTCCTGCACAAGCTCACCGAACTGCTGGATGATGCCTGCGACTTGGCCAGCCAGAGCAGGCCTCGCAGCACGTACCGCTCGCACTTCCAAGCCGCCGGTCTGGACCTGCGCGTTTCGGCCCAGTTCGCCGCAGCCGACACGGATCTCACCCAGGTCATCGCCACGATCCGCCGCTTCCGCACCGGGCTCGGCAGAGTCCGCGCGCGCGAATTGGAGCAGCAACAGCAGGGTGTGGCAGACCCCACCGAGCCTGCGGCCCGGGCGGTCGCCGCCCGGGCGAAAGCCAGGGGCCAGGCCTCAGTGCTCAAGGAGACAGCCGACACGGTAGCGCGGCGGGCCGGGGCCTCCCGGGTGGTCTCCCGGCCCCCCTCGCCCGCCGCATCACCACCCCCGGCAGCCCCTCGCCGGTGACCCCCGCCGTGCCCCCCCCTGACGATCGGAGTGCGCTGAACGACACCGACCCCACGGCCGTGATGCGATCGCTGGCCGATCGGCTGGAGGCTGTACGCCGCACGCTTCCCGGCATCACCGACCACCCCTCCCAGGCCGCATGGCCGATGACCCACCTGGTGGCAATCGCCGCCGAGGCGTCGGACGAGTACCTCTTCCAGGTCGCCGACCCCAAGGCCGACCGCCTTGCCCTCGCCGCGTTCGCCGCCACCGCTTCGCGCACCGGTGAGGCCCTGGCTGCCGTGGCCGGTGCCGCAACCCGGCTCCTCGACCCGGGCGGCGCCCACGGAGTCCAGCAGGCGATCGCCGACGCCGACGCCCTCGCCGCCAATACCGCCCGCGACTTGGGCACCGTCGCCGACCTGCTCACCGACACAGCCCCGGCACCGGTGGTCCCGCTGCACACCGACGAACTGCACCAGCGCCGCACAGCGCAGGCCGCGGCCGCCGCCGCCCGGTCCCGGATCGTCAGCGCCCAGCCCGCGAGCACCAGCCACCTCGAACCCGCCACCCCCACGGCGCCGGTCATCCCGCTGCGCCGGGGCCACTGACCCCCAGGAGCCCTGCTCTGTCCACTGCGCACCCCACCGCGTGGGAGCTCGCGGCGATGCTCGACGAGGTCGCCACCTCGTGGCCCGGCGTACACGCGCACGGCCCTCTGCCCGCCCCGGGCACCGTCGGCGTACAGCTCGTCCACCTGCGTCTGCTCCACGGCCGACTGGCCGACGCCGCCCTGGCGCCGGGCGATGCGTTCGCCGCGCCCGAGAAGGCCGCCGCCGCCCGCCGCGAACGGCGGGCCACCACCCGGGCGGTCTCGATGTCAGCGGTGGCACTGCAGCGGGTCAGCGAGGTCCTCGAACTCGCCGACACCCACCAGCTTGCACCGACGCCCCTCGCCTGCCAGCACGCCCAGTGGCTGTACCGGGAAGCCGCCCAGACGCTCTCCACGGCCGCCCTCCACCTGCGTGACAACGGCCCGGCGCCCCGATCGGCCGTCAAGTCCACCCGCCCCGTCGCTGAGGCCGGCCGCCCCGCCCGCGGAGCAGCCGCCCGCCTGCGCTCCGCCTTCGCCCGCACGTACCGCACCGGTCCCGACGCCGCACACCCTGACCACCAGCCCGCGGCCTGCCCCTCCACGACCAAGCGGCTCTGATCCCCCACTCCTGGAGTCCGTCCCTGCCCTCCCCCGAATCCCACCTGTCCGCCTCCCTGTCCAGTGCCGCCGAACACGTGCGCATCGCCCGAACCGGCCTCGACGCCCTACGTCGACCGGCCGCCCTGCACCTGGTGCCCGCGCACATCGAGGCACTGCGCCAGATCCACCTGTCCGTCGTCGCGCTCGCGGCAGACCTCACCGCGTCCCGCCCTCCCGGCACGGCGCCCCATTCCGCCGGAATGGCCCTGCGGGACGCCGCCCTGGGGCTCGCCGAGGTGGACCAGCACCTCGGCGCCGCCAACCGCAGCATCTGGCACGACCACGCCACCGGCTCCACGTGGACCGCCGATCCAAGCGGACACCACCTGGCACTGCGGCGGTCCGAGCTGGTCCTGGACCGCGCCGCCACGGGCCTGCAGTTGGCCGCCGAGCGCGCCGCCGCCCGAAGCGGCCTGCGGGCCGGCGCCGCCCGGGTGCGCTCCGTCTTCGCCCGGCGAACTCCCGCAGGCGTTCCGATCGCCGTCGCGCCGCACACGAGGGCCCTGCCGACGGGCACCCGAGTCAAGGCGTCGCGATGACCGGCCTTCGCATCGGTTCGTTGTGAAGCGCGCAGGTTCCGAGATTCCTGGACGGGATCGCACTCGAACCCGCGTGGGCTACCGCGGTTGGCTCGGCATCAGCAGTCGAGTTCGGCTC
>NZ_JBHVRT010000010.1:0-80701 GCF_042885555.1 Kitasatospora sp. NPDC058048
GTCACATGAACGCGTCCGTTATCGCCCGTATTGCGAAGATTGTCCCGCTGGCCGTCGTCGCCGCCGTCGGTGTCGCCGCCTGCGGCCCGACGAACAGCGGAGCGTCCGTCGCCGCCTCCGCTCCCGCCTCCACCCCGGCCGTCACCTCCTCGGCCACCCCCGGCGCGGGCGCCGTCCCGACCACCCCCGCCCCGGCCGCGCCGACCACCGAGGCGGCTCCGCCCGCCGCCGCACCCGCCGCCGACGCCCCCGCGGCACAGGCCCCCGCCGCCGGGACCAAGCCGGCCGCGAAGGCCCCGGCCAAGCCGGTCGCCGCCAAGCCGGCGCCCGCCAAGCCGGCCAAGCCCGCCGCCCCGAAGGGCGCCCAGCCCGGCGGAAGCGGTGTCGGCATCACCTTCGGCGGCCTGAAGGAGAACCAGCAGATCGAGCTGAACGACCTGGTGTCCTTCTCCGTGACCTGGAAGAACAACGACGCCACCGGCACCCGCAACGTGGCCCCGGTGGTGTCGACCCAGCTGTACGAGGGCGCGCCCTGCTCGATGATCGCGATGGCGGAGGGCACCCTGGAGCGCAAGGACGCCTCGGGCTGGAAGAAGCTGGACAACCTCAGCGCGGGCACCGGGATGGACTACGTGATCAACCGGAAGGACGGGGCCTTCACGCTCGCCGCCGGTGAGAGCCGGACCATCGAGTACCGGATGCAGCTGTCCTCGGCCAACCGTCCGGGCCGGATCACGATCGAGGCGGACGCCCCCGTGCCGAACTCCGCGGACTACCGCGACATGGCGAAGGCCGAGCTGAACGCCGTGGTCGTCGACCGCCACGCCCCGGAGGTGACCGGTGTGTCGGCGTCGAGCCTCAAGGTCGGTACGACCCCCGCCGAGTTCGGCTTCGTGGTCGCCGCGCCCGACGGCACCGCGAACCTGCACCCCGTGGTGGGCCTGTCGAGCGCCAACTGGCTGACCCCGGACGACGTCACGCTGGAGGTGATGGCCGGCGGCGCCTGGAAGCCGGTCGAGGTGCGCGAGGACTGCAACGGTCTGACCGCGGTCACCCCGACCGGGCTGGAGGCCAACCGCTGGGGCGACTCGGTCGAGTACTCCTTCCGGATCACCATGAAGCAGGCCCCGCAGTTCGACGTGGACGTCCAGGTGGGTGCCGAGGCGAACGGCCACCAGGCCGCCCGCCGGCACGCTTTCGACCCCCAGGGCCGCCGGTAACAGCCGCCCGCACCGAAGCCGAAGGGCCCGGCCTCCCACTGCTCGGGAGGCCGGGCCCTTCACCGTGACCTCGTCACGGCCGTCGTGCGGCGGCTCAGGCGAGCGAGGCCATCCAGGCCTCGACGTCCTCGGCGCTGCGGGGCAGGCCGGCCGAGAGGTTCTCGTTGCCGTCGGCGGTGACCAGGATGTCGTCCTCGATCCGGACGCCGATGCCGCGGTACTCCTCCGGCACGGTCAGGTCGTCCTGCTGGAAGTACAGGCCGGGCTCGACGGTCAGCACCATGCCGGGGACCAGCAGCGCGTCGACGTGCTCCTCGCGGCGCGAGTGGGCGCAGTCGTGGACGTCCAGGCCGAGCATGTGGCCGGTGCCGTGCAGGGTCCAGCGGCGCTGGAGGCCGAGCTCCAGGACCTTCTCGACGTCGTACACCGAGGCGTCCAGCAGGCCCCAGGCGAGCAGCCGCTCGGCCAGGACGCGCTGCGAGGCCTCGTGGAAGTCGCGGAACCGGGCGCCGGGCCGCACCGCGGCGATGCCGGCCTCCTGGGCGTCGTACACGGCGTCGTAGATCCGGCGCTGGAGCCCGGTGAAGCGGCCGTTGATCGGCAGGCTGCGGGTGACGTCGGCGGTGTAGAGGGTGCTGGTCTCCACGCCCGCGTCCAGCAGCAGCAGCTCGCCGGGGCGCACGTCGCCGTCGTTGCGCACCCAGTGCAGGGTGGTGGCGTGCGGGCCGGCCGCGGCGATGGTGCCGTAGCCGACGTCGTTGCCCTCGACCCGGGCGCGGCGCCAGAAGGTGCCCTCGATCCAGCGCTCCGAGGTGGCGACGGCCTGGCCCAGCTCGCGGACCACGTCGGTGAAGCCCTTGACGGTGGCGTCGCAGGCGGCGCGCAGCTCGCCGATCTCCCACGCGTCCTTGACCAGCCGCAGGCCGCTCAGGAACTCCTTGAAGCCGGCGTCCTTGTCCTCGTCCAGGGCGTCGGCGAGCGCGGCCTCCAGGCCGGCGTCGTAGCCGCGGACGATCCGGGTCGGCACGGCGGGGTCCGCGGCCTTCGCGGCCAGCTCCTCGGCGGCCTGGCGCACGTCGCGGGCGGGCAGGCCGAGCAGCTGCTCCTGCTCGCTCAGGCTGTGCCGGCGGCCGACCCACAGCTCGCCGTTGCCGTCCAGCCAGAACTCGCCGTTCTCGCGGTTCGAGCGGGGCAGCAGGTAGAGCACGAACGCGTGGCCCGCGTCGCCGGTCGGCTCGCCGACCAGCACCGCGTCCTCGGTCTGGTCACCGGTGAGGTGGACGTACTCGCTGGAGGCGCGGAACGCGTAGTCGGTGTCGTTGGAGCGGACCCGCAGGTTGCCGGCCGGGACGACCAGGCGCTCGCCGGGGAAGGCGGCGGAGAGCGCGGCGCGGCGCTCGGCCGCGTACGGGGCCTGGGCGACCGGGGAGAGGCCGTGCAGCTCGGTGTCGGCCCAGCCGGACTTCATCGAGGCGGCCAGCTCGTCGGAGATCTCGCCGTAGAGACCGTTCTTGCGGCCCTTGTGCTGCTCGGGCTCCTCGCCGCCCTCGGCCTCGGGGTTCTCGGCCACCGCGGGGGTACGGTCCTCGGTCACGTGCAACGCCTCCTTGGGGGGTGGTACCGCCGCCCCTCGGGGGAGGTGTCGGATCGCGACACGCGCGGGCGGCCGTGCGTCCATGGTACGGACGCCGGGCCGCCCGCCCCTTTCGGGTCCGAACCTTCACTCGAAGCGGGCCGCCAGCAGCATCAGGTCGTCGGTGGCGGTGCCCGCGGCCGGCGGGGCCGGGCAGACGGCCAGCAGGTGGGCGCAGAGCCGGTCCGGGTCGATCCGCACGTCGCGCGGGGCGTCGGCGGCGGCGCGGCGCAGGTTGGCCTGCCCGGCGTGCAGGGTCGGGCCGAAGCGGCGGGCCAGGCCCTCGGTGTAGAGCAGCAGGGTGTCTCCGCGCTCGGCGGTGAACTCGACCCCGGGGGCCTCCCAGCAGGCCAGCATGCCGAGCGGGGCGGAGAGCGAGGTCTCGACGAACTCGGCGCCGTGCCGGCCGACCAGGACCGGCGGGCAGTGCCCGGCGCCGGCCAGGGTGACCCGGCGCTCCTCGGGCTCGACCCAGGCGTAGACGGCGGTGGCGGAGCGGCTCGGCTCGGTGGTCTTGAGCAGCAGTTCCAGGTCCCCCAGGACGGAGACCGGGTCCTCGCCCTCCAGCACCGCGTACGCCCGCAGCGCGGCCCGGACCCGGCCCATCGCGGCGGCCGCGCCGGGGGCGGAGCCGGGGCCCGCGCCGGGGCCGTCGCCGGAGACGGAACCGACGGTGAGGCCGATGGTGCCGTCCGGCAGCGGGATCGCGTCGTACCAGTCGCTGCCGGCGGAGCGCTCCAGCCCGGCGGGGACGAGCCGGGCGGCCAGCCGCAGCCCGGCGGCCTGGGGGAGGCGGTCCGGCAGCAGGCCGCGGCGCAGCGCCTCGGTGGTGCGCGCGATCCGGTCCGCCTCCAACTGCTTGGCGAGCAGCGGGGCGGCGATCTCGCAGTAGTGGCGGGCCAGTTCGCGCTGGCATTCGGTCGGTTCGGCGGGCTCGTCGTAGAACCAGAGGGCGGCGGCGAGCGGGCCGTCCTCGGCGGTGGCGAGCGGCAGGCCGTAGGCGCCGCCGAGGCCGAGGTGGACGGCGAGTTCGCGCAGCCGGGCGCCGATGGCCGGGTCCTCGGCGAGGTCGCGGGAGTGCAGCCGGGCGGGCCGGTCCCGTTCGCGCAGCAGCCGGGCCAGCAGGCTCTGCTCGGTCGGGACGGTCTCCAGGGCGCCGAGGCTGGCGCGGTCGAGGCCGAAGCCGACCGGCTGTCCGGGACCGCCGCCGGGCCGCCTGGTGACCAGCACGCCGCGCCGGGCGCCGAGCAGGGCGGCGCCGGAGGCGAGGACGGTGTCCAGGGTGGCGGCCAGGCCGCGGGTGCGGGCGAGCCGCTCGGTGTGCTCGTGCAGGCTGGTGATTTCGGACAGGCGTCCGGCCAAACGGTCCTGCACGGCGGCGGACGGCGCCGTGCGGGCGTCCGTGGTGCCGTCCAGGGCGTCGACGGGGCCGGGCAGGTCCGGCAGGTCGAGGACGGTGAGCCCGCCTGCGCAGCCGGGTTCGCCCGGCTCGGCGGTCGTCGTCGACGGGAGGGCCGTCGACGGGTGGGACTCGTTCATGCCGTCACTCCTGACGCGGTGCTACGTGCCATGCGAAACCCCCAGATACGGCCAATGTGGAGCGAGCACGGCCTTAGGGCGCGTTTCGCCTCGATTCGCTACTACTCGTCATTGATCGACAGCAATGCCACCACTTCTACACAGGCCATTCGGGGCATGTCCAGATCCAGGACGACGCGGTGGCCTGTTCCACATCCATCGCGACCCGGTCGGGGGGCGCGCGGGGTTGGTACGCGCGCCGGTCGGGCCGGGAGGCATGGAGCGGGCCGCGAACGGGCAGAACCGGGAGGACGGCCCGGGCGGCCGTCCGGATCGTATGTCCGTGCCGCCCGTGAGCCGGGCTGGCCGGAACTCTCTCACTCGTACGGTGGAACCAAGCGTGCCCGGGCGGCGTCCATCCGTCGCGTACGGGATTCTCGTTCCAAGGGCTGTGCCGGTGCGCGGCCCTTTCATGTCGTGCTCCACACCCGCTCCACGTCGAAGCCGCGCCGCCCGCCCCGCGCCGCGCCGCCCGGGAACCGTGCCGCGGCGGGCCCGCACGGAGGATCCCGACGGACGCCGGCGGGGCGGAGCGAACCGAGCGGTCAGGGAAAGGAACGAGCGCCATGCGTGAGAATCCGAAGGACCGGTCGGAGGAGCGTTCCGCCCGGCTCGCCGCGGCCCTGGCGGCCGCCGTCGACCACCGCTGGCCCGTGGTGCCGGGCGCCGTGCTGCGCGACGGCCGGTGCTCCTGCGGCGACCTGGACTGCACCGTCCCCGGCGCGCACCCCCATGACCCCTCGCTGCTGGCCGCCACCACGGACGCCCGGATGGTGCGCTGGTGGTGGGAGCGGCAGAGCCCGGACGCGCCGGTGCTGGCCGCCACCGGCTCCACGGTCTCGGCGGTCAGCCTGCCCGCGGCGGCCGGCGCCCGGGCGCTGGTCTACCTGGGCGCGCTGCGGCTGCCGCTCGGACCGGTGCTGGCGATGCCGGGCCGCTACGCGCTGTTGGTGGCCCCGTACTCGCTGGACGTGCTCGGTGAGATGCTCGCCCAACTCCCTTGGGTGCCTGGCTCGTTGCGCTATCACGGGCCGGGTGGCTTCCTGGCGCTGCCGCCCGGCGGCGCGGCCGGGGGCCGGGGGAGGGTGCGCTGGGTGCTGGCACCGCGGCCGGGCGCCGGCGGCGGGGTCTGGCTGCCGCAGGTCGGGCCGCTGCTGGGGGAGTTGGTGGAGGCGGCGGTCCGGTTGGACAGCGGACGCTCGGCCTACTGAGGACCGCGGGCGCCGGGCGGGGCGCCGGGGTCGTCCGCGGGGCGGGTCCGGGGCCTGTGCGAGGGCTCGCGCCGGGGCCTCCGTCGGGGCCTTCACCGGGGCGTTCCGGAAAAACAAAAGATCCGGCCGCTGGCGACGGGGGATGCACCAGCGGCCGGACTCTTTAGACAGTAACAAGGATCTGCGCCCGCGCCAATTTCCAAGACGCCCTCCACGCCCGGAAATTGCGCGTTCACCGCGACAATGTGACGCGTATCACGCGGATCCTGCGCGCTTTAGTTCAGGGTGACCTGACGGTTCACCAGGTTCGCGCGGGCGCGCCGCTCCTCGGCGGTCAGCGGGGTCCCGTCGGCGAGCACGGCGGCGAGCCGCTCGGCGAACTCGGCGGCCGGCTTCTCGCAGTCGTCGGCGGTCATCGCGAGCGGGAGGTCCCACACCGGGACGGTCAGGCCGTGCGCGCGGAACGAGCCCACCAGGCGGGTGTCCGCGCCGAGCGAGGCCTCGCCGGCCGCGTTCAGCCGGGCCAGCGCGTCCAGCAGCTGCTCCTCCGGCACGGTCATCACCCAGCGCAGGTGGTTCTTGTCCGGAGTACCGCACCAGTAGGCGGAGTCCACGCCGGCGAGCTTCTCGGTCGGGATGGCCGAGGCGTTGGCGCGCTCCAGGGAGGCGGCGACCTCGCCGGTGGCGGCCTCGGCGTCCTCCAGCCAGAACTCGAAGCCGGTGTGCACGGTGGGCGTGAACGCGGCCCCGGCGTCCAGCAGGTCCTGCAGGCGGCGCCCGCCCGGGACGGTCCGGCGGGCCGGCACCGGGCTGCCCGGCTCGGTGGCCAGGGCCAGCTCCAGGGCGTCCGCGAGGTCGCGGCTGAGGTCGCCGGAGGCGGACTGGGTCTGCAGGCCGAGCAGGATCGAGCCGTCCTGGCGGCGCAGGGCCGGCCAGGCCAGCGGCAGCACGGTGGCCAGGGTCACCGACGGGACGTCACCGGTGGCGCCGTCCGCCACCCCGGCGGCCAGCGTCAGCGGCACCGTGGCGGCGGGCACCAGCTCGCGCAGCGCCACCCAGTCGGCCTCGCCCGACAGGCCCTCGAACGGGCGGTGCACCAGCTCCTGCACCGCGTGCGAGGCCTCCCGGCCGTGACACGCCTTGTACCGGCGGCCGGAGCCGCAGGGGCAGTCCTCGCGGGCCCCGACCACGGGGATCTCGCCCGTGACGGCGGTGGTGGACTGGCGCTGCGGCGCCTTCTTGGCGGCCTTCTTGCCCATGCTGCGGCTCTCCCGGAAACGGTGGTCCTGTGTTCCGGGAAGCCTAACGACACATTCCCCGCGCCCGGCTCACGCGCTACGGGCATCGCCCCCGGTGCGCCGGGCGTGCCGGGCCCGGGCGGGCAGCGCCGCCCAGACCGTGACCTCGCCGGGGGCGTCGCGCACGCCCCAGTCGCTGGCCAGCTGGTCGACGATGCTCAGGCCGCGGCCGCCGCGCGAGGTCAGCGAGGGACTCGCGGGCAGCGGCCGGGTGGCCGCCCCGCCGTCCGTGACCTCCAGGGTGAGCACCCCGTCGGCGTGCATCTGCCAGCGGACCAGCACGCCGCCGTCCGGCTCGTCCGAGCCCTCGGCGGACTCCCGGCCGCCCGGTGCGGCGCGCGTCCCGGACGGGACGCCGACCAGCATCTGCCCGAGCACCTCGGCCCGGCCGCTGCGGCCCAGGGCCGGCAGCGGGCCGAGCGGACGGGCGTATCGACAGGCGTTGCTCAACAGCTCGGAAAGGATCAGAACAGCATCATCGATGACCGGTTCCGGTATCTGCCGGTCACCCAGATCTCGACGCAGTCGGCGCCGTGCGACCCCGACACTCGCTGGGCCGTGCGGCACTGCCATGGTCGATGAAGTCGGCACTTCACGCGCCACCATCAACGCCACCCCCGGACCTCCTTCAGCGTATGCCGAGGGAGAGATGCCCCTTGGTAATGCGTCGGAAACGAGCACCGGACGATCCCGCGAGCCCATTTCGAGTGCGGCGACCGACAGTCGACATCAGGTCATTCCGTGCTCACCCTCTGTCGCCCGGGTGCAAGAATTCCGGCAATTTCGCGCAAGGAAGGTTTGACTGCCGACCAGAGTGATCGGACCGGAGTGATCGGATCGGGAGGATCCGACCGGGCCGACCGGACGCAAGTGACCGGACGGAGCGACCGGTTCGGGCCGACCGGTTCGGGGCGACCGGTTCGGGGCGACCGGTTCGGGGCGACCGGTTCGGGCGGGTGCGGCCCCGGACGCGCCGGCGGATCACCGGCCGAGCTGCGCCAGCACCTCCGCGGGCCGGTTGGTGATGATCGCGGACACCCCGAGCTCCAGGCAGAGCTCGACGTCGGCCGGCTCGTCCACCGTCCACACGTGCACCTCGTGCCCCAGCTCGCGCAGCCTGGTCACCAGCTGCGGGCGGGCCCGCACCAGCTCGATGCCCGGGCCGGCGATCCGCGCCCCGCCCGGCAGCGGCGAACCCTCGCGCAGCCGGCCGAGCAGCGGCAGGGTCCGCTCGAACAGGAACACCCGCCGGTACTGCGGCGCGGCGGCGGCCACCCGGTTCAGCGCGATCGAGGAGAAGCTCATGATCCGGGCGGACGGGCGGTCGCCGCCCCGGGTCGCGCCGATCCCGAACCGCTCCAGCGTCCGCAGCAGCTCGGCCTCCACCCGGCCGCGGAAACGCACCGGGTGCTTGGTCTCGATCGCCAGGTCCACCGGGCGGCCGCACTCCACCACCAGCTCCAGCAGCCGCTCCAGCCGCAGCACGCCGCGCAGCTCCGGGTCGACGCTGGGGCGGCCGGTCTTCCAGGCGCCGAAGTCGTAGGCCTCCAGCTCGGCGAGGGTCATCGCCGAGACGGTGCCCCGGCCGTTGGAGACCCGGCCGATCCGGCGGTCGTGCACGCAGACCAGCGCGCCGTCGGCGGTGACCCGGACATCGCACTCCAGCGCGTCGGCGCCCTCGTCGAGCGCGCGCCGGTAGGCCGCGAGGGTGTGCTCGGGCAGGGCGTGGGAGGAACCGCGGTGGGCGATCACCTGGACGGACGGCACGGTGCGCGCCGCCGGCGAGGACAGGTCTGGGCTGGTCACAGGCCCAACGATAGGCGGCACAGGTGAAGCGCGGACAAAGACGGCCCCAACCTGTGGGGCCGTCTTCCTGCCGGCGGGGCCGTCCCGGCCGGGCCCGCGGGGCCGGGCGGCCCCCGCTTCGCCCGGTGCGGGGCGGGGGCGCTCAGTGCCGGTCGGCGCGGCGGGAGAGCGGGGTGAGCGCCCAGGTGACCAGGGCGGGCACCAGGAAGGCGAACAGCGAGGCGGAGGTCCACTCCTGCGGGGTGAAGTGCAGCGACTCCTGGGCCGAGGTCCAGAAGTCCGTCCACCAGCCGGCCACCTTGGTCGGCGCGATGAACTGGTAGACCGCGAAGCCCAGGGCCCACGGCAGCAGCATCGGCCAGCGGGACGGCGCGTCGGCGGAGAGGTCCCAGCCGCGCCGCCCGGCGCCGAGGAAGTAGTCCACCACGAGCACCGCCAGCAGCGGCACGAACACCGAGCCGATCAGACCGAGGAAGCCGTAGTAGGTGTCGGTGAACTCGTCGATCCGCAGCGCCAGCACGGTGATCAGCACGCCGATCGTGCCGGAGAGCACCCGGCGGTCCACCTTCGGCAGCAGGTTCTGCACCGACATCGCCGTCGAGTACACGTTGGCGAAGGACTGGTCCGTCTCGCGCAGCACCAGCACCAGCAGGAACAGCCAGCCGGCCCAGACCCCGAGGAAGGAGTCGAAGATCCGGTTCGGATCGCCGTCCGACTGCAGCAGCGCCATCAGGCCGAGCACGTAGCACCAGACCTGGGCGATCGTGTAGCCGGAGAAGCTGCCCCAGAACGCCGAGCGCGGGGTGCGCGAGTGCCGGGTGTAGTCGGCGGCCAGCGGGACGAAGGAGACCGACACCGCGATCATCGCGTCGGTGGCGCCCAGGAAGCCGTGCCAGTTGCCCGCCCCCGGGTCCGGCACGCCCTGGCGGCCCAGCTGGACGGTGAAGTACACCATCGCCACCGCGACCGCCCCGGCCACGAAGCGGCGCAGCACCGCGATCGAGCCCAGCGGCCAGATCGTCAGCGCCGTGGTCAGCGCGCCCGCGAGCAGGACGAACAGCCAGCGGTAGCCGGTGGTGTGCGCGACGGTCTGCGCGCCCGCCGAGATGGTCAGCAGCTCGAACACGCCCCAGCCGATGCACTGCACGATGTTCAGCACCGTCGGCAGGTACGACAGCCGGGTGCCGAACAGCCCGCGCAGGTTCGCCATCGCGGGGGCGCCGGTGCGGGCGCCGATCAGCGAGGCCACGCCGAGCATCGCGGTGCCGACCGCCGTACCGACCGTGATCGCGGTCACCGCGGCGGCGAGCGACAGCTCGCTGCCGGGGGCGCCGAGCACGGTGGCGGCGGTGGAGAAGCCGATCAGGCTGACGCCCAGGTTCATCCAGAGCGCGAAGTGGTCCCGGAAGCGCAGCGTGCGCGGCGGCTCGGTGTCCAGCACCAGGGGCGCTTCGACGTGCTCGGGGCGCTCCAGGAGGGCGGTCGCGCCCGCGGCGGAGGCGTCCGCGCCGGGGGCGGGAACGTTCGCGCCCGAAGAAGAGGATGGCGAAGCAGGCGGCATGGCCGATACTCCCTACGCCGGCATTACCCGGACAGGTTCCGGCGGTCAGCGCCCCCTCGACCGTCCGTCACTCGTGTGGCGTACGGTCGACATGCGCACTCTCAGCCTGGTGGGTCCAAGCTCCCGCGTGTCAGTTTGGAGCGACAGGCTAACCGGCACGGGGGCGATCGCCCAAGGCCGAGGGTGCGCGGTCCGCATCGCGGGACGCCCGGCGGGGGAGGGGAGCCTCGGCCGTCGGTACCGGCGTCGGTGCCGGTGTCGGTGCCGGTGTCGGGTGCCGGCGTCTGCGTCGGCTAAGGATTCTTATGAGTTCTTCAGAGGGGTCCTTACGGCAATCGAATCGACAGTGCGAAAAACTATGGTCCTTGGTTCTGCCAGCTATGGAGGTCGTCCGTGAGCACCGAGCGCGAGGTTGGGCCCACCGGGCCGCAGGGGGAGCAGCCCGCCGGGCCGGGGGCGGCCGAGTCCGCTTCCGAAGGCCCCGCTCAGGGTGGGCACCAGCCGACCATGGCCTTCCGGCGGGTGCCCGAACCGGAGTCGGGCGCCGTCGAGGCCGCCCCCGTCGAGGCGGCGCCGCCCGTCGACGCCGTCGCGGCCGAGGGTGTCCCGGCCGAGGGTGTCCCGGCCGAGGGCGGGCACAAGCCCACCGTCGCCTTCACCAAGGTGCCCGCACCGGAGGCCCCCGCGGCCCCCGCGGCGCCCGCCGCCGAGCAGCCGGCCGTCGACCCGGCCACCGGCTACATCGACGCGCCGCCGCCGGTCCTGCCGCCCGCCCCGCAGGCTCCGGTGGCCCCGGCCGCCGCGCCCGCCCCGGCCGCCGCGTCCGCCCCGGCGCTGCCGCCGACGGCCGACAACCCGTACGCCACCCCGACCCACGGCGTCCCGGCGGCCGGCCCGCACGAGGGCTACGGCGCCGCTCCGGCCGTGCCCGCCGCCCCCGCCGCGCACGAGGGCTACGGCGCCGCTCCGGTCGCGCCCGCCGCCCCCGCCGCGCACGGCCACCACCCCTTCGGGGCCGGTCAGCCGCTCGGCGGCTGGGGCCCCACCCACGACTCCACCTCCGGCGGCGCGGGCTACCCCGGCGGCCCGGCGGGCCCGCTCGGCTACCCGGCGGACTACCCCGGCGGTCCGGCCGGCCCCGGCGGCCCGCGCAAGAAGCGCGGCGGCCTGGTCGCCCTGATCGCGGCCGTCGCGCTGGTCGCCGGTGTGGCCGGCGGCGTGCTCGGCGTGACCGCCACCGACAACGCCGACCGCGACAGCTCCGCGAACGACCACCGCAGCACCACCGTGCAGGCCAGCGACACCCAGAAGAACGAGCCCGCCCCCGGCTCGATCGCCGCCATCGCGCAGAAGGCGCTGCCCAGCGTCGTCACCATCAAGGCGCAGGGCAACGGCGAGTCGGGCACCGGCACCGGCTTCGTCTTCGACACCGAGGGCCACATCCTCACCAACAACCACGTGGTCGCGCCGACCCTCAACGGCGGCAAACTGACCGTCAAGTTCGCCGACGGCAGCTCCTACAGCGCCTCCGTGCTGGGCCACGCCGAGGGCTACGACGTCGCCGTGGTCAAGATCGACAACCCGCCGAAGAGCAAGCTGACCCCGCTGCCGCTGGCCGACTCCGACAAGGTCAACGTCGGTGACGCCACCGTCGCGATCGGTGCGCCGTACGGCCTGGAGTCCACCGTCACCAGCGGCATCATCAGCGCCAAGGACCGCCCGGTGGCCTCCGGCGACGACACCGGCTCGCAGGCCTCGTACATGAACGCCCTGCAGACCGACGCCTCGATCAACCCCGGCAACTCCGGCGGCCCGCTGCTCGACTCCGGCGGCGCGGTGGTCGGCATCAACTCGGCGATCCAGTCCAACGCCTCCGCCAACGGCCGGGCCGGCAGCATCGGCCTGGGCTTCGCCATCCCGATCAACCAGGCCAAGTGGGTCGCGGACACCCTGATCAAGACCGGCAAGCCGGTCTACGCCAAGCTCGACGTGCTGCGCAACGACGACTACAAGGGCGACGGCGCGCAGATCCAGACCAAGGACATCCAGGGCCAGCCGGCCGTCACCCCCGGCGGTGCGGCCGACAAGGCCGGCCTCAAGCCGGGCGACGTCATCACCAAGCTCGGCGGCGTGCCGATCGACAACGGCCCGGCCCTGGTCAGCCGGATCTGGACGCACAAGCCCGGCGAGACCGTCGACGTCGAGTACACCCGCAACGGCCAGACCCTCAACACCAAGGTCACCCTCGGTCAGCGCGAGGGCGACCAGCCGTGACCCCCGCCCGCACCGAAACGTGTGCGCCGAACCCCGCCGGACCCGTTAGGCTGACCTCCGCCTGGAGAGCTGCCCGAGCGGCCTAAGGGAACAGTCTTGAAAACTGTCGTGCGGTGACCCCGTACCGTGGGTTCGAATCCCACGCTCTCCGCCGGTAGGAGAACCACCTGCTCAGGGCGGGTGCCGAGTTCGCTCGGCACCCGCCCTCGGTGTTTCCCGGGCGGTCGCGGGCGCAGGCCGCGGAACCGTCGTGGAACGGATGCGGGCGGCCGGGTTGACCCTGACACGGTGGCAGGGGATGGAGTGGTCGCACCATGTTGAACATCGGAGACTTCGCCAGCCACGGCCGGGTGTCGGTACGGATGCTGCGCCACTACGACGCGATCGGGCTGCTGCGGCCCGCCCGGGTGGACCCGGTCAGCGGGTACCGCTCCTACGAGGCGTCCCAACTGGCCCGGCTCAACCGGGTGATCGCGCTCAAGGAGCTCGGCTTCACCCTGCAGCAGGTGCGCGCCGTCCTGGACGAGCAGGTGGACGCGGCCGAACTGCGCGGCATGCTGCGGCTGCGGCGGGCCCAGCTCGCCGAGGCGATCGCCGCCGACGAGCTGCGGCTCGCCCGGGTGGAGGCGAGGCTCCGAACGATCGAGAGCGAGGGGACCATGTCCGCACACGATGTCGTGGTGAAGCCGGTGCCGTCCGTCCGGGTGGCCCAACTGGCCGGTGCGGCCGCGAGTTACGAGCCGGAGGACATCGGCCCGGTGATCGGGCCGCTGTTCGCCGAACTGTGCCGGAGGCTGGCCGCGGCCGGGGTCGAGGCGGCCGGCCCGTCCGTCGCCCGCTACCAGGACGCGCCGGAGGGCAACGGCTCGGTGCTGGTCCTGGTGGCCGTCCCGGTGGGCCCGTCGGTGCGGCCGGGTGAGCACGACTTCGAGGTGCTCGACCTGCCGCCGATCGAGGAGGCGGCGACGATCGTGCACCGTGGCCCGATGGACGACGTGCTGGGCACCGGCCAGGAACTGGCCCGCTTCATCGAGGAGAACGGCTACCGCTCGGCCGGCTACGCCCGGGAGCTGTACCTGGAGTGCCCGGAGGACCGGGCCGGGTGGGTCACCGAGCTGCAGGAGCCGGTGGTCCGGCGGTAGCCGCGCTTGCCCTCGACCGGGTCGAGGGCCCTAGGCCCTCTCTTTCGGATCACGCCAGGCGGTCGCCGCCGGAGCACGCACCTCGTCGGCTTGTCGTCGGTCGCCGATGCTCCGCATGGACTCCCTCCTCCGCACCGCCGATGCACGCACTCCAACGACGCCCACTGGTCCGACGTGATCCGAAAGAGAGGGCCATAGCGTCGCCCGGCATGACCACTGCCACTGCCACTGCCACTGTCGGTTCGTGGGCCGCGCTGCCGCGGAGGTACCTGCTCTGGCTGGCCGGTGTCCAGGCCGGACTGCTGGGCGACGCCGCGCTGTACTTCGCCCTCGGCTGGGCCGCCTCCGCGCACGGCGGCGGCGCGGCCGGGCTGGTCCTGACGGCGATCACGGTGCCGCGCACCGCGCTGGTCCTGCTGGGCGGCGCGGTCGCGGACCGCTTCGGCGCCCGTCGGGTGATGCTCGCCGGGGACACGGTGATGCTGGTCGCGACCGGTGCGCTGGCGCTGGTGGCGGCCTCCAGGGGGACGCCGCTGTGGCTGCTGGTCGCGGCGGCGGCCGTGATCGGGACGGTCGACGCCTTCTACCTCCCGGCCGGCGGTTCGATGCCCCGCCGGCTGGTGCCTGCGGACCGGCTGCCCCGGGCACTCGCCCTGCGGCAGGCCGGCGGGCAGAGCGCCGTCCTGCTCGGCGCACCGCTGGGCGGCCTGCTGGTCGCGGCCGGCGGGCTGTCCGGCGCGGCGCTCGCGGACGCGGCGAGTTTCGGGGTCGTGCTGCTGGTCCTGCTGCGGGTGCGGCCCCCGGAGGACGGGCAGCCCGGTCCGCGGGCCGGACTGCTCCGCGAGGCGGCGTCCGGCGTCCGGCTCGCCGTGGCCGACCCGCTGCTGCGGGCCGCCCTGCTGTTGACCGGCGCGGCGGCCGGGGCGCTGCTGCCGGTGGTGTCATTGCTCGGTCCGCTGCTCGCCCGGACGCACGGCTGGGCGGCCGGGACGGCGGGACTGGTGGGCGGCGGCCAGGCGGCCGGGGTGCTGGCGGTGGCCGGCCTGATCGCCCGGCGGGGCACCTCGCCCCGGGCGGGGGTGGGGGCGGCGGCCGGGCTCTGCGTGGCCTCGGTGGGGATCGCGCTGCTGGCGTCGGCCGCGGGGCCGGTGGCGGCGGTGGCCGGCAGCGCGGTGGCGGGCCTCGGCTCGGGGCTGTTCGCCTGCCACGTCGGCCCGCTCGTGCTGGCCGGCGCGCCGCCGACCCATCTCTCCCGGGTCCAGGCGCTGCTGACGCTCGTGCAGAGCCTGGCACTGGTGCTCTCGAACTCCCTGCTGGGCCTGCTCGCGGACGCGGCGGGCGCGGCCCTGCCCACCCTGCTCTGCGCCCTGGCCACCGCCGCCGCCGGGCTCGCCGCCCTGGCCGCCCCGGCCCTCCGCCGGGCCTGAGCCACCCCGCGTTCCCCGGTCCGTTCGCCTCCTGTTCCCCGACCGCCCCGCGGCCCACTTGCTCGGCCCCGGTCGTCCGGGCAGAGTGCGGAGGTGGAGGCGGGCGGGCGGCGAGTGGAGGCGGCGATGAGTGATCTGACGGACCGACTGGCGCAGGGCCTCCCGGAGGGGGCCGTCGTGGTGGATCCGGACGTGACCGCCGCGTACCGCCACGACATGGCGGGCTTCTGCGCGGCCGGGCAGCCCGCGGTGGTGGTGTTCCCGGAGACGGTCGAGCAGGTGCAGCACGTGCTGCGCACCGCGACCGGGTTGCGCGTGCCGGTGGTGCCGCAGGGGGCCCGGACCGGGCTGTCGGGTGCGGCGAACGCGGTGGACGGCTGCGTCGTGCTGTCGCTGGTGAAGCTGAACCGGATCCTGGAGATCGACCCGGTGAACCGGATCGCGGTGGTCGAGCCCGGTGTGGTGAACGCCGAACTCTCCCGTGCTGTCCAGGAGTTGGGGCTCTCTTATCCGCCGGACCCGTCCAGCTGGGAGTCCTGCACGATCGGCGGCAACATCGGTACCGGGGCGGGCGGGCTCTGCTGCGTGAAGTACGGCGTCACCAGCGAGTACGTGCTCGGGCTGGACGTGGTGCTGGCGGACGGGCGGCTGCTGTCCACCGGGCGCCGGACGGCGAAGGGCGTGGCCGGGTACGACCTGACCAGGCTGTTCGTCGGCTCGGAGGGGACGCTCGGTGTGGTGGTCCGGGCGGTTCTGTCGCTGCGGCCGGCGCCCGCTCCGCAGTTGGCGCTGGCGGCGGAGTTCCCGAGCGCGGACGCTGCCGGTGCGGCGGTCTGCGAGGTGATGGCGCGGGGTCTGACCCCGTCGCTGATGGAGCTGATGGACGCGGTCTCGGTGCGGGCCGTCAACGAGTTCGGTCGGATGGGTCTGCCGGAGTCCACCCGGGCGCTGCTGCTGGTGGCCTTCGACGGGCCGGACCGGGTGGCCGAGCTGGCGCGGGTCGCGGAGCTGTGCCGGGAGGCCGGGGCGGCGGAGGTGGTGCCGGCCGAGGACCAGGCGGAGTCCGATCTGCTGCTGGCCGCCCGGCGGATGGCGCTGCCCGCGCTGGACCGGCTGGGCACCACGATGATCGACGACGTGGCCGTGCCGCGTTCCCGGCTGGCGGAGATGCTGAACGGTGTCGCGGCGATCGCCGAGCGGCACGGGCTGACCATCGGGGTGGTCAGTCACGCGGGGGACGGCAACACCCACCCGATCGTCATCTTCGACGCCTCGGACGAGGAGCAGACGGCCCGTGCCCAGCGCTCCTTCGACGAGATCATGGCGCTCGGGCTGGAGCTGGGCGGCACGATCACCGGGGAGCACGGGGTGGGGCTGCTGAAGCGGGACTGGCTGGCCCGTGAGCTGGGCCCGGTGGCACTGGACCTGCAGCGGCAGCTGAAGGCGGTCTTCGATCCGCTGGGAATTCTGAATCCCGGCAAGATGATCTGATTTCCACTGAGTCATCTCGTCGGATCGGGCGAAGTCTTCACTCCTGCTGCCCTGGTGTGACATTCCGATGGTCGGTGAATGGTCGGAAAGTCGACATGGAAGGGTGACCGAACTTTTCGGGGGCGCGTTCACGGGTTCGCATGCGCCGGGGTGGTGCGACCGGCGGACCGTGTGACGCCGTTTGCGCCGCTCGCCGAGGCGCCCCGATCCTCGGCCGTCCGGGTGAATTCCCAGCTCGGACGGGGTGCATCGACGCATGGTCCGGTTTTGCGGCCCGCCATGCGCCGCTCGGCTGGATATCACGCTAACGGGGGAAAATCACTGCGGGAGCTAGTGCTTTGTCGATTTGTTGCGGAAGGCTGTGTTCCGGCGTCGCAGCCCGCAGGTGTTCGTCCGGTCGACGAACCTTGCACACCTTGATCGACCATTGCCCGGTGAACAGCTCCTTGGAGGCATTCATGGCTCGCATCCATACCCGTCGAACAGTCGGACTACTGTTCGCCGGCCCACTCGCGGCCGGTCTGCTGCTGGCCGGTGCCGGTGGCGCCGCCGCCGCCGACGGTGCGGGTGCCGAGGGCGGCTCCAACGCCGGAGCGGTCTCCACCACCGGTACCGGCAACGTGTTCGGCGGGGTCGACGGCAACTACGTCTCCACCCAGCAGACCGCCACCGGTTCCGGCGGCTCGAACCAGGACAACACCGTCGCGGTGAAGGACAACGCGGGGAACGTCCAGGCCGGTCAGGGCAACAAGGACGTCAACGTCGTCGTCGCCCCGACCTTCAACTGACCGCCGTGATGCGGCACCGGGCACCACGGAAGGCGGGGGCGCCGGACGTGGGTGGCCGCGGCTGAGCTGAGCAGCCGCGGACGGGCCCGGACCGGGTCGGAACGGCCGGATCGGTTGGAACGGTTGTAACGGAAACCGAGGTACCACCGCAGGACAGCAGAGGGAACAGCGCATTCGACCGGCCGCGGAAAGGGTCACCGCGAAACCGGCCTCGTGGGCGGTGCCGACACCGGCACCGCCCACAAGCGTGTCCGGTGCCGGCGCGTCCGGCGCCCGCCCCGGAACCGCCCGCCGACCGGCCCGGATCCGTCCACGGAGGGCCCGCGCCCGGAGCCGTGGGCGTACGGCGGTACGGTTGCGCTCCGACAGCGCACCACGTGCCCGGGCCCGAAGGGCCGGCCCGGCCGGGGCGGCGACCGCGGCAATCGGAAGGAAGGGCGCGCGATGGCGGCGGAGGAGGAGGGCCTGACGGGCCCGGGCGAGGCCAGGCCTGCACCGGAGCCCGCGGCGGACACGCGCCCGGAGCCGTCCGCCGAGCCGGTCCACGAGCACCGGCCCGGGCCCAGGTCCGTCCCCGAGCTGCTGCTCGGCCGCCCGCCGATGGCCCGCCCGCTGCCCTCCTTCGACCATGCGGCCGCCCCCACCGAGCCCGGCCCGCTGTTCGTGGACTGGCTCGCCACCGCGCTGCACGCCGGAGTACTGGACCCGCAGGCCTTCACCCTCTCGACCGTCGACGCCGACGGCATGCCGGACGCCCGGGTGCTGGTGCTGCGCGACGTCGACGCGGCCGGCACCGGCTGGAACTTCTCCGCGGCCGCCGACAGCCCCAAGGGCCGTCAGCTCGCCGGTCACCCGGCCGCCGCGCTGACCGTCTACTGGCCGCAGCTGGGCCGCCAGGTCCGGGTGCGCGGCACCGTCGAGCGGGCCGCCGACCTGGTCGCCGCCGCCGAGTTCGCCACCCGCTCGCCCGCCGCCCGGGTCGGCGCGCTGGTCGGGCGGCAGAGCGAGCCGCTGGGCTCGGTCGACGAGTACGACGAGGCGGAGGCGGTCGCCCGTCGCCGGCTGGAGACGTACCCGGACGCGGTCGCGCCGGGGCACGCGGTCTACACCCTGTGGGCGCACGAGGTGGAGTTCTGGCAGGGCGACGCCCAGCGCCGGCACATCCGGCTGCGCTACACCCGTACCGGCCCGGTCAGTTCCCCGGAGTGGTCGCGCACCCTGCTCTGGCCGTAGGGCGTCCCCGGGGCAGGCCGTCCCGGAGCAGGCCGTCCCGGGGCGCGCCTCCCCGGCGGAGGACCCCCCGGGGAGGCGCGGCTACCGCCGCCCGGTCAGCGTGGCGCCCACGCTGGCCGCGACCACACAGCCGATCCCGGCCAGCTGCGGCACGCCCAGCAGCTGGCCCAGCACCACCAGCCCGACCAGCGCGCTGACCGCCGGCTCCAGGCTGACCAGCACGCTGAACACCCGCTGCGGCATCCGTCGCAGCGCGGTCATCTCCAGCGCGTACGGGATCACCGGCAGCAGCAGCGACACCCCGGCCACCGCGGCGAGCAGCCCCAGTGGCGAGGCGCCGGGCGCGGTCAGCCCGTCCCAGGCCTGGCCGAGCCCGAAGGGCGCCAGCGCCAGCGCGCCGACCGTCATCGACACCGCCAGGCCCTGGAAGCCCTGGAAGGTCGCGCCCACCTTGTCGGTGAACAGGATGTACAGGGCGTAGCAGGCGGCCGCCCCGAAGGCGTAGAGCAGGCCGACCGGGTCGAGCGACCCGCCGCCGTCCCCCTCGCCGAGCAGGGTCAGCAGCACCACGCCCGCGGCCGCGAGCAGCGCCCAGAGCAGGTGGCTGGCGCGCCGGGCGAAGACCAGGGCGACCGCGAGCGGGCCGAGGAACTCGATGGTGGCGGCGGTGCCCATCGGCAGCCGGTCGATCGCCCCGGCGAACAGGAAGGTCATCCCGGCCGAGGCCACGCCGAGCAGTGCGGCCGCGATGAGGTCGCGCGGGCGCTTGTCGCGGAGCTTGGGCCGGGTGACGGCGAGCAGGATGACGGCGGCGAAGCCGAGCCGCAGGAAGGTCGTGCCGCTGACGCCGAGCGGGCCGAACAGCGGCTTGGACAGGGCGATGCCGGTCTGCACCAGGAACATCGCGGTCAGACAGAGAAGCGGCGCCGGGATCCTCTCCGGGCGCCGCAGGGCCTTGCCGAACCGGCCGGTGGACCGGCCGGGGTCGATCCCGGGTGGCGCCGAGGGGCCGGAGGCCCCACCTCGTCGCCAGCTTCCCCGCTCGCCGGCAGGCTCGCCCTTGGGGGCGGGCGGCATGGCCAGGGCCTCGGCGACGGCGGCGGCCGACGACGAGGCGGCAGGGGTTTCGCTGGTATGGGAGGTGGGCATATTTGTGAGTTTGCCGTAAGGAGTGATGAACGGGCAAGCTCGTTACAAAAATCGGGACGGATGCGGACGGGTGCGTCCGAAAGGGTGGGCTCGCGCGGGTGCTGCGGCGTGGTTGCGGCAAACCCCAGACGGACCGTCAGTATCAAGGCGGGGTGCGCCTTCTCCGCCCCGCCGCCCTCTTCGCCGCCGCCCTCGTGCTCCTGCCGGCCACCGACGGGACGGGCGTGAACGCCGAAGCCACCGTCCCGGCCGCCGTCGCCGCCCCCCGCGTCCGGGCCGTCACGCTGCCCGACCGGTCCGGCCCGCCCCGGGTCCGCGACACCTGGAGCGGCCCCGCCTTCGACGCCTGCACCGCACCGTCGCTCGACACCCTGAAGACCTGGCGCGACGCCTCCCCGTACGGGGCGGTCGGCATCTACACCAGCGGCTCCCAGCGCGGCTGCGACCAGCCCCGGCTCACCGCCGAGTGGGTGCTCCAGGCGCGGGCACTGGGCTGGCGGTTCCTGCCGGTGCACGTCGGACTGCAGGCGCCGTGCGCCGAGCTGAGCCACAAGCCCCGGCGGATCGACCCGGCGAAGGCCGCCGAGCAGGGCCGGGAGGAGGCGGAGGAGGCCGCCCGGGCCCTGCGCGCGCTCGGGCTCGCCAAGGGCAGCCCGGTCTACCTGGACATCGAGGCCTACCCGGTGGGCGACCCGGCGTGCGGCCAGGCCGTGGTCGACTTCACCCTCGGCTGGACCGCGGCCCTGCACGACGCCGACTACCGCTCCGGCTTCTACTCCAGCCTCGACTCCGGCATCGCGGACCTCGCCGCCGCCGCCCGCGCCGGCAGCTCCCCGCTGCCCGACGCGCTCTGGTACGCCCGCTGGGACGACCGGGCCGACACCGACGGCTCCGGCAGCCTCGCCCCCGACCTCTGGAGCCTGCACCAGCGCGTCCACCAGTACCACGGGAACGTCGAGGAGACCTTCGGCGGCGCCACCCTCACCGTCGACCGCAACCACGTGGACGGCCCGACCGCCCACTGAGCCTCGCCGGTAGGGTGGCCCCCGATCGAGCACGGGGGAACGGCATGGCGAACGGGCAGGGGCACGGCGGCAGCACCGGCGGGTACGGCGCGCCGCCGCCGCAGAACCCGTACGGACAGCCGCCGTACGGAGAGCACCCCTACACGCAGAACCCGTACGAGCAGAACCCGTACGCGCAGCCGGTGCCGCCGCCGCAGCCCTACCCGCCCCGGCAGCCGCAGGCCGTCCCGCCGCAACAGGCCCACCCGGCCCACCCGGCCCACCCTGCCCCCCAACAGCCGTACGCCGCCGACCGGTTCGGCGCCCCGCCGGAGCCCGGAGCCGCCCGCCCCGGCGGCTTCCCCGGCCCCGCGCCGCGCCGCAACCGCCTGGCCGTGCTGGTCCAGTTCGTTCTCCAGTGGATCTACGCGCCGCTCTGGATCCTCGGCCTGGTGCTGCTCTTCGTCGTCCTGCTCCTCGCGGACTACAACGGGGGAGGCCCCGACTCCGACGGCTGGCTGAAGGTCAACCGCAGCTTCGTCCCGCCCCGCCGGCTGCGGGCCGAACTCTCCGGCCGGCCGGAGCACTGGGAGCGCTACGTCGCCCCGATCCTGGCCCGCCGGATCGCCGCCGCCGAGGCGGCGCACGCGGCCGGCGACGGCGAGGTGCGGGCCGACCTCGGCCGGGTGATGCGGGTCGGACTCCCGCTGCGGTTCTACCGCGGTCTCGGCGCGGCCGGCGTGGTCCGGCTCGCGGAGCGGCACGGCTGGCACGGCGTGGCGTCCGGGACGGACACCGGGCACGTCCGCCTCGCCCGCCACTTCCCCGCCCCGGCCGCCCTGAACGCCCCCTCCCCGCAGGACCCGCCCGCCGCCCCCGGCACCCCGTGGGGCCCGCAGCCGGTCCGCTTCGCGCCGCTGCTGCCGTTCGTCCTCCTGCTCCAGGTCCTCTACGTCCCGGTGTACGGCCTGCTCACCTGCTGGGTGAGCCGCCCCGAGCCCGACCACTGGGACCGCTGGGGCGCCCGCTGGACCGTCGGCCCGCGCGCCTTCCGCGCCGAGTTCACCAACAGCCCCGCAGCCTGGGACCGCCACATCCGCCGCATCCTCGAACGCGACGCCGCCCGCATCCGCGCCGCCGCCCGCACCCCCGGCACCACCCCCGCGCACCGCATCCAGCTCAAGCGCGCCACCTACCGCGGCGCCGGCGCCCACCAGGCCCTGCGCATCGCCGCCGAACAGGGCTGGACCCTCGACCCGGCCTACCTCCCCGATCCCGCCAACTCCCTCCGCCTCACCCGCCCCGACCTCCCCTGACCTCCCCGCCGCCGCACCGAGCCGTTCACCGCCGGTTCTCGACGATTCCCCGGATCACCGCCCGCGCCCCGGCTAGATTCGTCCGGACGGCGTGGAACCGGAAGAACCGGGGGGATCGGGTGTCGAACAGGATCTGGGAGGCCTTCGGCGGCGGGCCGGTGGCCAAGGCCGGCACGCCGGTACCGGCCCCGGCCCCGTCCCCGGGACCGGCGCCGACAGCGCCCGATGTCGAAGTGCACCCGGACAAGCTCCGTCCGATCGGCGAGCACGCGGACGGGCTGTTCAACCGGCTCCAGGCCGGTTCGGGCGAGGTGTCGGAGAAGACCAGGGACGCGCAGAAGCAGCTTGAGGCCTGGCCGTCCGGCGCGGTGGTGGGGTCGGCCCTCGACGCTTGGGAGAAGAACCTCAACGCGCTGAAGAGCGACCTCGGGCAGACGGCGGAGAACATACGGCAGACCGTCAACGCCTACGTCGCCCACGAGCGGGCGACATCGGGGAACTTCGGCGGGGGGAACTGACGGTGGTTTCCGTTCCACAGCTCCGCGGGCTCTCGCTCGGCCCTCTGCTCGGCGCCGCCGAGGCCTGGGACGCCGAGGCGACCAGGCTGGACGGCGTCGCCAGCGACGCCGATCGCGACCTCAAGGCGGCTCTCGACGGCGCGCAGTGGAAGGGTGATCCGGCTGAGGCCGCCAAGAAGCGGGTCGGCGCGATCTGCGAAGCGCTGCATGCCGGAGCCAGGGCCACCCGGGCCAACGCCCAGGCGCTGCGTCGCGCGCACAGGGCGCTCTCCGTGGCCCAGAAGGGGCTCAACGACGCGCTGGAGAGCGCACGGAAAGCCGAGTTCACGGTCCGGGACGACGCCTCCGTCGAATGGCCGAAGGCGAGCTACGCGGACCAGCACGACACGGAGTACGAGCCGGCCATGCGTCGTGCGGCGACGGCCGTCCGCGACCGGGTCGTCGCCGTGCTCACCCTCGCCGCCCAGGCGGACCAGGAGCTCTCCGCCGCCCTCTCCTTCAACCTCGCCCAGCCCGACACCTCGTCGAACACCAACGGCTGGCTCCGTGGCAGCGACGAACGCGGGGGCCGCAGGCAGGAGAGCGACCGCGCCTCCGGCCGGGAACAGGGAGGCGACGGGAGCAACGACAATCTCAACAGTGACTGGGCGGGCCGGGCGATTCTGGAGCGGTATCTGACCGGCGGTGGAGACTGGTCGATCGTCAATGACAGGTCCTGGAGCGACTACATGAGCGCGAACACCACCCTCAACGGCAAGCTGGACAAGAAGTTCGAGGACATCGCGCAGGAGGCGGTCCGGAAGCATCCAGACGGCGGTACGGGAGGCTTCGACCTCACGACGGCCATGGAGATCCAGAACGGTGAAGGAATGGTCGGCTACCAATACCTCCACGGTACGGACAGCACCGCCGGGGGGTTCGGGATCAAGGGGAACCGCCAGGTGGTCAAACTGCCCGACGGGACGTACGAGGTCCACATCAAGTCCGCGTGCACCTGGAACGACGTCATGGACCCGAACCCCAAGTACTCGACGGACAAGGAGAAGGCGGGCATCGGGGACGTCATCTCGCTCGGGCAGGCGGAGTCGTTCCGGTTCCACCTGACGTGGCCCCGCGAGTCGGTGGTCCGGCTCGACGCGGACGGGAACGTGCTCACGACCGTCAGTGGGCAGCCGAAGAAGTGACGGAGCACCGGAAGTCGCATCGACGGAGCGGAGCGCTGGCGGCCCTGGTGCTGACGTCGGCGTTGGCCGGCTGCGGCGGAGGGGCGGACGAGGCGCCCGCCGAGCACACCAACCGGATCCACACGGGCAGCGAGGCCCGGCCCGACTACTGGGTGCGCGCGCCGTACGACCGGTACGCGCTGCTGGTCGAGGAGAGCTCGGACGCCGGCGGGAGCAAGCGGTGGCGCGGGGTGGTGCGGGCGTACACGCCGGCGAAGCGCGGCGAGGGCGCGCTGAAGGACGTGCTGTGGCGGGACGACACGCTCTACGACAGCGGTAAGGACCAGCCGGAGTACCGGTGGCAGGCGGGCGGCGGACAGGTGTGGATCTTCACCGATCGGCATCGCGCCGCGGTCGGGGCCGAGGACGAGGTGCGGGTGGTCGAGCCCGGCCCGGACGGGGTGTGGCGGAGCCGGACCCTCACCGCCGGCCAGTACCGGGCCGTCCCGGAGGACGTGCGGGTCCGGCTGCCGGAGGGGGTGCGGCAGCGGGCGGAGGGCGGAACCGGGACGAATCCGTGATCCGTGCAACGGGGCCGGGATACTGACAGCGGGAGGTGGGGGCGGCACAATCGGGCACGTCCGCGCGCATTACCGCCCGGTAGGTGCCGCAGGCGCAGCCCCCAGTGCCGCCAGGTCGAGGAGGACCCGTGTTCAGCACGATGCAGGACGTACCGCTCACCGTCGCCCGAATCCTGGAGCACGGGTCGACGATCCACGGCCGCTCGACCGTGACCACCTGGGACGGCACCGGGCCGGTCGTCCGGACCTATGCCGAGGTCGGCGCGCGGGCCGCGCAGCTCGCGTGCGCGCTGCGCGACGAGCTGGGGGTGACCGCGGACGACCGGGTGGCCACCTTGATGTGGAACAACACCGAACACCTGGAGGCGTACCTCGCCGTCCCCGCGATGGGGTCCGTGCTGCACACGCTGAACCTGCGGCTGCCCTCCCAGCAGCTGTCGTTCATCGTCAACCACGCCGCCGACCGCGTGATCATCGTCAACGGCACCGTCCTGCCGCTGCTCGCCGCCGTCCTCCCGGACCTCGCGCCGACCCTCAGGCACATCGTGGTGAGCGGCCCCGGCGACCGCTCGGTGCTGGCCGGTTTCGCGGGCGCCGTGCACGACTACGAGGAGCTGATCGCCGGCCGGCCCACCGAGTACCCGTGGCAGCACGACATCGACGAGCGGCGGGCCGCCGTGCTCTGCTACACCTCCGGCACCACCGGGGACCCGAAGGGCGTGCTCTACAGCCACCGCTCGGTCTACCTGCACTGCCTCCAGGTGAACACCGGCGACAACTTCGCCTTCACTCCGCGCGACACCGCGCTGCCGGTGGTGCCGATGTTCCACGTCCAGGCCTGGGGCATCCCGCACGCGGCCTTCATGTCCGGCGCCAACCTGCTCATGCCGGATCGTTTCCTCCAGCCCAAGCCGATGGCCGAGATGATCGCCGCCGTCCGCCCGACCGTCAGCGCCGCCGTCCCCACCATCTGGGCCGGTCTGCTGGACGAACTCGACGCGGGCGACTACGACACCTCCAGCCTGCGCATGGTGGTCATCGGCGGCAGCGCGTGTCCGCCGTCGCTGATGAAGGCCTACGAGGAGCGCCACGGCATCCGGGTGCTGCACGCCTGGGGCATGACCGAGACCTCCCCGCTCGGCTCCTTCGCCCAGCCGCCGGGCGGCCTCACCCCCGAGCAGGAGTGGCCGTACCGGGTCACCCAGGGCGTCTTCCCGGCCTCCGTCGAGGCCCGGCTGATCGGCCCGGGCGGCGAGCGGATGCCGCACGACGGCGTCTCGGCGGGCGAGTTGGAGGTGCGCGGCCCGTGGATCGCCGGGGCGTACTACGGCGGCGCCGGCCAGGACCCGGTCCGCCCGGACGACAAGTTCTCCGAGGACGGCTGGCTGCGCACCGGCGACGTCGGCACGATCACCGCGGACGGCTACCTGACCCTCACCGACCGGGCCAAGGACGTCATCAAGTCCGGCGGCGAGTGGATCTCCTCGGTCGAGCTGGAGAACGCCCTGATGGCCCACCCCGACGTGGCCGAGGCCGCCGTGGTCGCCGTCCCGGACGAGAAGTGGGGCGAGCGCCCGCTGGCGACCGTGGTGCTGCGCCCGGGCGCGACCGTCGGTCTGAAGGAGCTGCGGGCCTTCCTGGGCGAGCGGATCGCCTCCTGGCAGCTGCCGGAGCGCTGGGCGATCGTGGAGTCGGTGCCGAAGACCTCGGTCGGCAAGTTCGACAAGAAGGTGATCCGGGCCGGCTACGCGGCGCAGGAGCTGGACGTCACGGTGCTCGGCAAGGAGTGACCGGCCGAAAGGGCCGGCCGCCCCCGTACGGAACGGGGGCGGCCGGCCCTTTCACGTGCCCGAGTGCCCGGGAGTCGCAGAGAGCCGACCCGCGGCGGAGTCAGCCTGCGGCGGCGACGCCCGCCTCGCCCATCGCACCGATCCGCCCGAGCAGGTCGACGATCCGGGACTGGACGTCCTCGCTGGTCGAGCGCTCGGCGAGGAAGAGCACGGTCTCGCCGGTGCGCAGCCGGGGCAGTTCGCGCGGGTCGAGGTCCACGGAGGTGTAGACCACCAGCGGGGTGCGGTGCAGCCGGTCGTTGGCGCGCAGCCAGTCCAGCAGGCCGACCCGGCGACGGCGGATCTGCAGCAGGTCCATCACCACCAGGTTGGGCTGCACACTGCTGGCCCGGGCCACCGCGTCGTTCTCGTCCACCGCGTGCTCGACGTGCATGCCGCGCCGCTCCAGGCTGCTGATCATGGCGGCGGCGATGTCCGGGTCGCCCTCGACCAGCAGCACCCGCGGGGCGTGGTGCTCGCCGTCGCGCGGTGCGAGGGCGCGCAGCAGGACGGCCGGGTCGGCCCCGTACGCCGCGTCCCGGGTGGCCTGGCCGAGGCCGGCGGTGACCAGCACCGGGACCCGGCGGTTGAGCGCCGCGGTGCGCAGCGACTGGAGCGCGGTGCGGGTGATCGGACCGGTCAGCGGGTCGACGAAGAGGGCGGCGGGGAAGCCGGGGACCTGGGCGTCCACCTCCTCGCGGGAGCGGACGATCACCGGCAGGTAGCCGCGCGCCTGGAGGGCCTGCTTGGTGGCGGGGTCGGGCTCGGGCCAGACCAGCAGCCGACGGGTGTTGGCCAGTTCGCCGGTCGGGGCGGACGGCTGCTCGTCTGCGGGCCGCTCGTCGGCGGGCGGGAGCTCGGCCATCGCGCGCGGCGCGGTCCGGTGGGCCTCGGCCGGTACGGGCGGCTGCGGCGCGGTGGCGGGCACGGGCGCGGGGCCGAGCTGGCGCGGCGGGGCGAGCTCGCCCAGGCCGGTGCCGACCGGGCGGGGGCCGGACGGCTCCTCGGCGGCGGGCAGGGCGGCGCGGGCGGGCGCCAGCGCGGTGCCGGGGGAGGGCAGTGCCTGGCCGACCTGGCCGACCTGGCCGACGTGCTCGACCTGGCCGACCGGACCGGCCGGAACGGAGGCGTTCACCAGGGCCTCCGGGTCCGGTCCCGGCGGGACGGCCAGTCGGCGGCGGCGTCCGGTCGGCGCGGCGGCGCCCGGTTCGGGCAGCGCGGGCGCGGGACCGGCGGGCAGGGCGTGCTCCAGGCCGGGGTAGACCGGGGCGTCGGCCGCTCCGGGCAGGGCGAAGCCGCCGGAGGACTCCTCGGTCGAGGGCAGCGCGCGGCGGCGCCGGTGCTTGGTCTCGCCCGGGGCCTGCTCCTGACCGGCCTCGGTGGTCGGGGCGGTCGGGGTGCCGGTCGGCGGGGTGCCGTCCGGGGCGGTGGGCGCGGGGGCCGGGCCGAGCGCGAGCGGCTCGCGCCCGCCGGGGCGGTTCGGCGGCGCCCGGTGGCCCTCGACGGGCACGGCGTAGGCGGGGCCGGAGCGGCCGTCGTCCTTGCCCCACGGGTCGCTCTGGGCACCGTCCGGTCCGGGCAGGCCCTGGCGGCCGTACGCGGGGTCGTTGCCGGTGCCGTTCCACTGCTCGGGGACGGCCCGCTCGACCCGGGCGGGGGCGTTCGGCCACTGGTCGGCCGGAATGTCGGGGGCATCGGGAGTGCCGGGAGTGCCGGGGACGCCGGGGGTGTCGGCCTCCGGGGCCTCGGCGGCCGGTCGGCCTCGGCGGCCGCGCCGTTCGGCGGGAGGCTCCTCGGCGGGTGCCCGCTCCGCGGCGGGGGCTGCGGGGGCCTCGGCGCCGGGCTGTTCGGCGGTCGCCGCGGGCTCGGTGCTCTCACCGCTGCTGGGCAGCTGCGGGATGCCCGGAAGTTCGGGCAGGACGGCGCTGTCGCTCTCCTTGGGCCGGTCGGAGCGGCCTTCGGCGGCGGCGCGCTCGGCGGCGGCCTTCGCGGCGACCGGGTCCAGCGGCAGCTCGACGACGTACGTGGTGCCGGCCTTGCCGGGCAGCTCGTGCGGCTGGAGCACGCCGCCGTGGCGCTCGACCACCGCGCGGGCTATCGGCAGGTGGACGGGGCTGCCGCCGACGCCGGGGCCGCGGATCTCGACCCGGGCGACCTCGCCGCGCTGGGCGGCGGCCAGCACGACGGTCGGCAGGTCGGGTGCGGGCGGCAGCGCGGGAGTGGCGGCGCCGTTCAGCCCGGGCACGGCCAGACCGGGGGAGGGGGCGTCGGGGGGGTCCAGGGCCAGTCCGATGCCGCTGACGTCGGCGACCAGGTGGGCCAGTGCCTGGGCGAGCCGCCGCTCGTCGGCGATCACCTCGACCGCGGCGGCGTGCACCGAGAACCGCACCCGGCCGGGGCCGACCAGCTCGCCGGCCACGTCGACGGCCCGGCGGACCACCTTGTCCAGGCCGACCGGCACCCGGGGCGCGGGCGTCCGCCCGTCCTTGGCGTCCTTGCCGGCCTTGGGCTCCTTGCCGTCCTTGCTGTCCTTGCCGTCCTTGGCCTCGCTGCCGGCGCTCTCGCCGGCCTCGCAGCGCTGGTGGTCGAGCACCCCGTCGATCAGCTTCCCGAACCGGCGGCACTCGGCGGCCAGCCGGCGCAGTGTCCAGTTGGCCTCCGGCCAGAGCTGGCCGGCCGGGTCGGCGGCGAGCGCGTCGAGCCGCTGGTTCAGCGCGTTCAGCGCGCCGCCCAGCTCGCTCTCCAGGACGGCGGTGAGGTGCTCGTTGCGGGCGACCAGGGCGAGTTCGCGGCTGCGGTCGGTGAAGGTCATCACCGCGCCGACCAGTTGGTCGCCGTCCCGGACCGGGGCGGTGGTGAGGTCGACGGTGACCGGCCGGCCGTCCTTGCGCCACAGCACGGTGCCGCGCACCCGGTGCTTGCGGCCGGAGGTCAGAGTGTCGAGCAGCGCCGACTCCTCCAGCGCCAGCGGGGTGCCGTCGGCCCGGGAGTGCTGGATCAGCGGGTGCAGTTCGCGCCCGCCCAGCTCGCTCGCCCGGTACTCCAGGATGTGCGCGGCGGCCGGGTTGACCAGCACGCAGCGGCCTTCGAGGTCCACGCCGAGCACGCCCTCGGCGGCGGCGCGCAGGATCATCTCGGTCTGCTTGTGCTGGCGGCGCAGCTCGGCCTCGACGCCGAGCCGGCCGGAGAGGTCGCGGACCAGCAGCAGGAGCAGGTCGGAGGAGGAGGGCGAGTTCTCGCGGTACGAGTCGTACGGGGAGCGCGCGTAGCCGCGGCCGTCGCCGTCGTCGGCGAAGTCGTTGCCGGAGACCTCGACCGGGAAGGTGGTGCCGTCGGTGCGGTGGGCGGTCATCCGGACCGGGCGGTCGAGGGCCTCGTCGTCGCGGGTGGCCGGGCGCATCGAGCCGGGGATGCGGCTGGGGTCGAACTCCGGCAGCAGACCCAGCACGCCCATGCCGACCAGTGAGGTGCCCGGCGCCTGCAACGCCTGGACCGCCGCGCTGTTGGCGTCCACGACGGTGCCGTTGCTGTTCACCAGCAGCAACGCGTCGGGCAGGGCGTCGAGTATGGCGGCGAGGCGAGCAGCGCCTCGGATCGGCCTGCTGCTCACGTCGACAGGTCTCCTCGGCTCGGGGCAGCTCCTCCGGAGACGGCAGTATCTCATTCTTCTTTGCGGCGGGGTCGACCCGCCTAGTAACGTTGGCGGTGGTTGGTGCCGAGCCCCACGGTTGTGGCATCATCACTGACACACGGAACGGGTCCGCTCGCGCGGATGCGATCCATGTGGGGAGGCTTCGCCTAGTCCGGTCTATGGCGCCGCACTGCTAATGCGGTTTCGGGGTTATTCCTGATCGAGGGTTCAAATCCCTCAGCCTCCGCCAGTCGGGAGCCCCCGTCGACGATCTCGTCGACGGGGGCTCTTCGCGTTCCCGGACACAGTGCGGGTACGGGTGCGGGTACGGGTGCGGCTGCGGCCCGGAGCGGGGCCCCGAGCGCGGCCGCGGCGGGGCCGGAGGGGGCCGGCGGGGGCCCGGATCAACCGATTTCGTCCTACGCCGCAGGTCATGTAATGTTGTCCCCGCAACGCCCCGGAGACAACGTTCACCAGGGCGAGCGCTCATAGCTCAACGGATAGAGCACTTGACTACGGATCAAGAGGTTGCAGGTTCGAATCCTGCTGAGCGCACCAACCTTCGCAAGATCGGGTTCGCCCGTTCCTTGCGCTCATAGCTCAACGGATAGAGCACTTGACTACGGATCAAGAGGTTGCAGGTTCGAATCCTGCTGAGCGCACCATCGAGAAGCCCCCGGCCACCGGCCGGGGGCTTCTTCCGTTCCCCGGCGCGCCGAACCTCTGATTCGAACAGAGCCTTGCGGTGGATGGTTCCGTCCCGGAGGCCGGTGTCCCCCGGATGGGTCCGGAGTTCCCGTTCTTGCGTCCGTTCGAGTGGTGCCGATTGCCGCCTAATGGATGAAATGCAGCTGTTTCGGGTACATCCCGTCCTGCCGCCCGAATGACCGCCGATCGGGTGGGACACGGCCAAAAGCACAGGTGTCGCCGTATGCCCGGCCCAGGGTCGTGATTCCTTTTTGTCGGATCTTGTGCAGCCTGCCCGCCTGCCCGCCAGCCCGGCAGCCGACCGCGAAGGAGAGCCGGATGAGCCGACAGTTTTCCCTTACGGCTGCCGCCCTGGCCGTCCTCGCGACCGGGCTGCTGACCACGTGGAACGCCCCGCTCTCGGAGGCCCGCCAGTCCCCCGACACCTGGTCTTCCGAGCACCGGGCGGTGCTGCCCTCCGGGCTTTCGGTCCGGTTCGATCTCGACGCCGCCCCGGGCACCAGCGTCACCGCCGCACCGGGCGAACTGGCGGACCGCTCCGCCGCCGGTCTCCCCGCCGCCCGCTATGCCGACGGAATGCGGCCGGGAGATCCCGCGCAGACCTTCGACCTCGCCCCCGACCGCCCGCAGGCGGACGGCTCCTGGCGCACCGTGGGAACGCTCCGGCTGGATTTCTCCCGCCCGGTCCGCAATCCCCGGCTGCACCTCAGCGGCCTGGCCGCGCTCGCCACCGGGAATTCCGGTAGCACCAGCACGGCAACCCGGCTGACCGTGACCGGAGGCTCGCCGGCCGCCCCCGCCCTGGTCGACCGCACGGACTGGCCCGGCTGGACGGTCGAGGGCAACGTCCTCGCCCCCACGAGCCCGGACGGGGCGTCCGACGGCGATCCCGGTTCGGCGGCCGAGGGCTCGCTGGAGCTGGCCGGCACGGTCCGCACCGCGGTGTTCCGGGTCGAGCAGCGCTCCGTCGCCCGGGCCGGCAGCACCACCGCCCCGCCCGTCCTGCGCCAGGCCTACACCGTCACCGTCGACGAGGGCCTCGGCACCGCCCCGCAGGACTACGGCAACGCCTCGCACGTGGTCACCGACCTCTTCCTGGGCGCCGACGCGGCCGCTCCGGCGCGCACCGCCGGCAGTCGTTCCGCCAAGGACCCGGGCAGCGGGCCGCTGGTCCGGCCCGACCACGGGGCGGCCCCGCACAGCCCGTTCGACGGCCCCCGGGCCGGGCTCCAGCCCGGCCGCGGCGAGTACCAGGGCGCCGACCCGGCGATCGTCTTCCCCGCCGAGGCCGCGATCGGCAGCTACTACCGGCTCACCGTCCCGGTCGCGGTCGGCGACCAGCCCGCGACCCTGGCCGGCTGGATCGACTTCGACCGCACCGGCCGGTTCGACCCCGCCGAGCGGGTGCAGACCGAGGTCCCGCCGGGCGCCGACACCGCCACCCTGGAGTGGACCGTCCCGGCCGGTGCGGCCTCCGGCGGGACCTGGGCCCGGCTGCGGATCGGCCGCGACGCCGGCCAGCTCGTCTCCTCCGGTGGGTTCGCCGACTCCGGACAGGTCACCGACCAGCGGATCGAGTTGACCGTCGGCGCGGCCCTGCCGGAGATCGCCGAGCCGGTCGACGGGGCCGTGCTCGCCGACGCCCGCCCGCGGATCGCCGGCGGGGGCGCGGTGTCCGGTGCCACGGTGGAGGTCGTCGAGGGCGACACCGCGCTCTGCAAGGCCAAGGTCCTGCGCGGCGGCGACTGGTCCTGCCGCCCCGACACCGGGCTGGCGGCCGGTCCGCACGCCCTCACCCCGGTGGAGACCACCATCGGCGGCGTGGTGCTGCGCGGCGAGCCGGTCGGGGTCAGCGTGAAGAGCGTGCCGCCGGGCGCCCCCACGCTCACCGTCCCCGCCTACACCAACGACCCGGGGCTCCGGCTCACCGGCACCGGCGAGGCGGGCAGCACCGTCTCGGTGGCCGAACGGGGCTCGGGCGACGACCTGTGCATCACGGGGGTGCCGGCGGACGGCCGGTGGTCGTGCCTGCCGGTCGAGAACCTGACGGACGGGAAGCACCTGCTCACCCCGGTCGCGGTCGACGCGGCGGGGAACCGGACGGCCGGGCCGCCGGTGGAGCTGGTCGTCGACACCGGCCTGCCGCAGCGGCCGGTGCTCACCTCCCCGGCCCCGGGGGAGACCGTGCGGGTCAGTCGGCCGAAGCTGGCCGGCCGGGCGGAGCCGGGAGGGAACGTGCTGGTCACGGTGCGGCCCGGGGCGTCCTCGGAGACGGAACGGCGGACGGTGCTCTGCGGGGCCACGGCGGCGTTCGACGGGAGCTGGAGCTGCACGGCCAACCGGGACCTGACGGACGGGGACCAGTGGCTGCTCGTCACGGCGACCGACCGGGCGGGCAACGAGGTCGCGGCGGAGCCGGTGCCGGTACGGGTCGCCGCCGCGGGGGCGGTGCCCGATCCGGCGGCGCCGGGCCCCGCGGTGCCCGGTCCGGCGGCGTCGGGCCCCGCGGTGTCGGGTTCGGTGTCGCCGAGCCCGACGGCACAGAGTTCGACGGCGGTCGGTCCGACGGCTTCGGCTCCGGCCACGGGGGTGTCGAGCCCGGTGGCCGGGAGCCCGACCCGGTCGGCCTCGGCCTCGGCCCGGCCCAGCCCGACGACGGCAGCGACGACGGTGACGGCGTCCGGTCCGGCGGCGAGTCCTGTGGCACCCGGGTCGGCGGCGCCGAGCCCGGTGGCGGCCGGTGCGTCGGCGGTGGCGTCCGGTGCGTCGGCGGTGCCGTCGCACCTCGCCGGGTCGGGCCCGAGTGCTCAGGGTTCGGCGGTGGCCTCGCCGAGTCCGTCGGTCGCGGCGGTGCCTTCGCAGGTGCCCGCGGCGCTGCCGATCGTGGTTCCGTCGGCGGGAGCCCGGCCGGTGACGGCGGGTCCGGTGACGGCGTCGTCGGTGGCAGCGAAGTCGCGTCCGAGCGCTTCGGTCCCGGCGGCGGCCACCGTGACCACCGCGTCCGTCGCGTCCACCGGGCCCGTCGCCCCGATCCCCTTGCCCACCGCGACCGTCTCGCCGGCTCCGCCTCCGGCCCCGGCCCCGGCCGACGGTGTCGGCGCCTTGCCGGCCGCCGTCGCCGCGGTGCAGTCCGCGCCCTCGCCGGCCGGAAGCGCCGGAACGGCCGCCGGAGTTGCCGACTCGGCCGGGGCCGCCGCCGAACCCGTCGCGTCCACCCGGGACGCGGCCCGGCCGTTGGCGGCGCCTCCGGCGGAGGCGTCGCAGGGCGCGTCCGGACCGCCCGGGGAGGCCGGCCGGCGCGGTGGACTCGCCGGAGTCCTGCTGGTGCTCACCGGCCTGGGGCTGATCACCCGTCGGGTGTTCGCCCGCAGGGCCGGTGCTCCTCGACGCTGATCGGCGCCGAACTGTCCCGACCATCCGCTCATGTGCCTGCGCGTCAGGTCGGCTTTGGATGATTCGTCAGTAAATGTCGACACACCTCGGTTCAAATGTCGCATTTGATGACGTATGAACTTAGCCTGACCCTGGCACTGCCCGTCAGATCCGGGCCGCCCGTTGCGCGACACACCGACCCAGAGGATCCGTGCATGGACGTCACCCGCGATTCTTCGCAGCGACCCGACAATCTGCCCAAGGTGCTTCCGCCGGCAGTGCCGGAACGTTCCGCCTTCGGCTCCAGCCCGCTGGCCAGAACCACGGCCATCAGGACCGTCACGGCGGACGGCCCGGCCGACAGCGGGCCGGCGACCACCCCGCTGGCCGTCGTCCCGAGCCCCGCGCAGGGCGGCCCGGCGGACCGGCGCGACCCGCTGGAGACGGCCGCCCCCGAGACCGTCGAGCTGCTGGACGCCACGGCGGCCGGAACCGCGACCGCCACCACCTCCCGGCGCCCGCCGCGCGCCGACCAGGCGCTGCGCGAGCACCGCGCCGCCGCGCTGCCCGGCTGGATCGCCCTGCTGGCCGTGCTGATCGGCGTGTCCGGTGTGCTGTCCGTGCTGCTGCGCACCGGCGTCATCCCGTACTGGGACGCGCTGCCCGACCTGCGCGGCACCGCCGCACAGGAGAGCGGCCGGGTGGAGGTGGACGCGCAGTGGATCGCCGCGGCGGCCGCGGCCGGCCTGCTGGTCCTGCTCGCGCTCGCCGGACTGCTGGCCAACGCGGGTGGCGAGACCCGGGTGCTGACCCGCTGGGGCCGCTACCGGGGCACCGTCCGCCGGGCCGGTCTGGTCTGGGTCAACCCGCTGCTGCGCCGTCGTCGGGTGGACGTGCGGCTGCGGCACTGGCGCAGCGAGCCGGTCAAGGTGGTGGACCGCACCGGCACGCCGATCGTGGTCCGGCTGCTGATCGTCTGGCGGGTCAAGGACACCGCGCGGGCGCTGCTGGCGATCGAGGACCACGAGAGCTACCTGCGCGAGCAGGTCCAGGCGGTGCTCACCCGCACCGCGTCCACCCTGCCGTGCGACAGCAACGCGGCCCCCGGTCCCGCGCTGCGCGACGGGCAGTGGTTCGCCGACGAGATGACCAGGGCGCTGGCGGCCGAGGCGGCCCCGGCCGGCCTGGAGGTCTACTCGGTGCAGCCGCTGGCCCTGGAGTACGCGCCCGAGGTGGCCGAGTCGATGCGCCGGCGCCGGCTGGCCGACCTGGACGCGGGCCTGCGCACGGTGCTGGTGGACGACGCGGTGGAGGCGGCGGCGCTCGCCGTCCGCCGTCTGGAGCGGGCGACCGCGCACGAACTGGACGAGGCCGCCCGCAGCGCGCTGATGGAACAGCTGCTGGTCGCCTTCGTCGCCCCGGCCGGAGTGGCCGCCTCGGTACCGTCCCCGGCCGCCCGCGCCGGGCGGAAGGAAGGACGACCCGCATGAGGATAGCCACCGGCGCGTATGCCGAACCCGTCGTCGCCATCGGCTCCGGCGGTCCCGACGGTGATCCCGGTCTGATCGGCTTCGAGGAGCGACTCGGCAGCATCCCCGCGATCGCGGGCTGCGGCTGCCCGAACTGCGTCGTCCGGCCGCGCGCCGCCCGCTCCGCGGCGGCGGCCGGCGGCAGCCGAATACACCGGGCCGTGCGGAGCACCTGTCTGGCCACCACCGTGCTGGCGGGCGCCGGCGTCGTCGGCCTGACGGCCGGCGCCGGATCCGCGCACGCCGCGGCCGGGAAGCAGGGCTGGGACGGGTCGAAGTACTGGTTCAAGAACGGCTCCGGCGAGTGGCGTTGGACCAGCCACTACGACGTCTACGCGAGCCGCACCGGGCAGTCCGCCGGCTCGGCCGGCGCTTCGACCCGGGCCGGCGCCACCGCCCAGGCCGCCTCCAACGGTTCGGCCTCCTCCGCCGGGATGCGCCAGGGCTGGGACGGGTCGAAGTACTGGTTCAAGAACGGCAGCGGCGAGTGGCGTTGGACCAGTCACTACGACGTCTACGCGAGCCGCACCGGGCAGTCCGGCGGCTCGGCCCAGGCCCCCGCGCAGCCCGCGCCCCCCGCGAGCCGTCCGTCGGCCAAGTCCTCGCCGGCCCCCGGAAACATGGAGGCGGCCATCGACTACGCGCTCGCCCAACTGGGCAAGCCGTACGTCTGGGGCGGCAACGGCCCGTCCGGCTACGACTGTTCGGGGCTGGTCCAGCAGGCCTACCGGCGCGCGGGGATCAGCCTGCCGCGGGTGGCCGACGACCAGTACGCGGCGACCACGCCGATCAGCGCCGGGCAACTGCGCCGCGGCGACCTGGTGTTCTGGTCCGACAGCGGCCGGGCCTCGGGGATCCACCACGTGGGGATCTACCTGGGCGGCGGCACCTTCGTGGAGGCGCCCCGGCCGGGGACGACCGTCCGGATCTCGACCCTCAGCCCGGGCTACTACCCGACCCACTTCGGGCGGCCGTAGCCGCGGAACCCGAACCGGGCCCCGACAGCGCGCCGCTGTCGGGGCCCGGACCGTGTTCAGGGCGGCTGCGGGGCGGAGCAGCCGTGGCCGCCGGGCCGGCTCAGGCGGAGGCGGCGTCCAGCAGGGCGGTCTGCTCCGGGGTGAGCTCCAGGGTGGCGCCGGCCAGCAGCGGCGGGAGCTGCTCGACGGTGCGGGCGCTGGCGATCGGGGCGGCGACCGTCGGACGGGCGGCGAGCCAGGCCAGGGCGACGGAGGCGAGCTCCACCTCCAGCTCCGCGGCGACGGAGTCCAGCGCCTCCAGCACCTTGGGGCCGCGCGGCTCGGCCAGGTAGCGGGCGGCGCCCTCGGCGCGGGCGCTGTCCACGCCGTCGACCCCGGGACGGTACTTGCCGGTCAGGAAACCGGAGGCCAGCGCGTAGTACGGGACGGTGGCCAGACCGTGCTCGGCGACCGCGTCGGCCAGCGGGCCCTCGAAGGTGCCGCGCGAGACCAGGTTGTAGTGCGGCTGGACGGCGACGTACTTCGCCAGGCCCTCGCGCTCGGCGAAGGCCAGCGACTCGGTGAGCCGCTCGGCGGAGATGTTGGAGGCGGCGACCGCCCGGACCTTGCCCTCGCGGACCAGCTCGTCCAGCGCGGTGACGAACTCCTCGACCGGGGTGTCGTCGTCCCGGTGGGTGTAGTAGAGGTCGATCCGTTCGACCCCCAGGCGGCGCAGCGAGTCCTCGGCCGCGGCCTTGACGTTGGCGGCGCCGAGGCCGCTGCGCTCGGCGTGCATGCCGACCTTGGTGGCGATCACCACGTCCTCGCGGTTGCCGCGGCTGCGCAGCCAGTTGCCGAGGACGGTCTCGGACTCGCCGCCGGTGTTGCCCGGGGCCCAGGCGGAGTAGACGTCGGCGGTGTCGACGAAGTTGCCGCCGGCTGCCGCGTAGGCGTCCAGGACGGCGAAGGACTGCTGTTCGTCGGCCGTCCATCCGAAGACGTTGCCGCCGAGGGAGAGCGGGAAGACGGACAGGTCGGAGGTGCCGAGGCGGACCCGGCTGTGGTTTCCGGTCATGGGAGAAGTCAACCGGATTGCGCGGCTGGGCATTCCGTGAACCGCGCGGTCTTCACGGAGCCGTCGTACCGCCGTCGCACGTGGGGGTGGTGTGTTCCGCGCGACGGGGGTCCGGGGTGTGCCCGAGGTGGGCGGATTCGTTAGAGTCCGTGCCATGGCTGACAACGACTACGACCCCGCCGGCAGCACCCAGATGTTCCGGGCGTTCGTCGACGAGAGCCCGGCGCCCCAGGCCCCGGGCAACGTTTCCACCTACGGCAGCAGCAAGAGCGGCAGCCGCACCGGCGTGATCGCGCTGATCGCCGTCGTCGTGCTGGTCGCCCTGGGCGGCGTGATCTGGCTGGCGGTCAAGTGACCCTCGCGCGGGTGACCCTCGTCCGGGTCACCCGCGCGACGGGAGTTGAGCTCCTCAGCAGGGCTTGCGCCAGGCGTCCAGTTCGAGCTTCTTGCGCATCGAGCTGAACCCCAGCGACTTGGCCTTGCCGCAGAACCGGTCCGTGTCGAGCTTGTACTCGACGTGGAAGACCGCCTTGCCCGCCTTGACGAAGGGGGCGACGCGGTCGCACTCGTCGAACTGCGAGCACTCCTCGTTGACCGCGAAGTCGAAGTCCGCGAGCAGCGCCGGGATCTGGTCCAGGTCGTTCTTCAGGCCGATCGCCAGGCCGCGTTCGTGGGCGAGCTGCGCCAGCATCCGGTTGTACTTGAGCTGGTCGTCGGCGGTCAGCGGGAAGCCGCTGTTCTGGTTGTAGGCCTCGATGGTGTCCGGCTCGATGGCGTCGAAGCCCTTGCTCCGGCACATGTCGAAGCGGGCGGCCATCAGCGGCCTCAGCTGGTCGAGCTTGCGGATGTCGAACCACTTCTCGCCCTTCCAGCCGGTGTCCGAGCCCTGGAGGGACTTGGCGAAGGCGGCGGAGTCGGGGCGGAAGTTCTCCCAGGAGCCGGCGTTGATGTAGCAGATCACCTTGCGGCCCTTGGCGTGCAGCGCGGCCACCACCGAGGCGTCGTTCTCGAAGCCGTCGATGTCGTAGACCGGGACGTCCACCGACTGGTCGACGGCGCCGCCGAGTTGCCACTGCCAGGCCAGGCCGGGGGTGGGCTGCCAGCGGGCGCCGGCCGGTGGCGGTGCCGGGTTGCCCGGCGGGGTGCCGGTGCCCGGCGGGGTGACGGGCGGCGGGCTGCCGGCGGGTGTGCCCGGGGCCGGCGCGCCGGTACCCGGGGTGGTGGGCCCGGGGGTCGGGGTGTCCGGGGCGGTGGTGGCCGCGTCGGGGGTGCCGGGGGTGCCGGGGGTGCTCGGCGCGGTGGCCGCGGGGGAGTTGCTCGGGGTGCCGTCGGCCGAGTCCTGGTCGTCCTCCGATCCCGAGCTGCTGCACGAGCTGACCAGCAGGGCGGTGGCGGTGGCGAGGGCCAGGGTGGCCGGAAGCAGCCGGTTGCGACGGTTCACGGTAGTCGAACTCCGGATCGGGTCAGGTCAGTTCAGCGGCGTTCAGGCCGTACGGCAGGGTGCGCCAGGGGTTCTCCCCGGCTCCCGGTACGGCGCAGCCGACGCCGGCTCGCCGGGCGGCGATCAGGGCGGCGGCGTCCTGGGCGTTCTCGGTCGGGACGTCGTAGACCAGGTGGCAGAAGCGGGAGGCCGCGTGCCGGCCGGTCCACAGCGGCAGTGTCATGTCGCGGTAGGCGTCCCAGTCGCCCTCGAAGGTCACCAGCAGGTCGGCCAGGCCGACCTCGGCGTAGCCCGGGTCCGGGTGCTCGCCGTGGCCGAACACCACGGTGCCGCAGCCGGCCGCGCGGGCGGCCGTGGCCAGCCGCCGGTAGTGCGCGAGCGCGCCCGGGTGGGTGGTGACCTGGTCGAAGTAGACGCCGGTGATGCCGTGGCGCTGACGGTAGGTCAGGATGTCGGCCACCACGGCCGCGTGCGGCCGGCGGCCGTAGTCGGTGTCGGTGTAGCCGACCAGCGGCAGTCCGGCGGAGCGCAGTCGGTCGGCCGCCTCGGCGAAGACGTGGTCCGGGACCTCGCCCGGACCGTCGGCGAGGTTGAGCACGACGGCGGCGATCCGGGCGGGGTCGGCGGCGGCGACCGCCTGCCAGGCCGCCGGGTCCACCGCGGGGTGGACGTACAGCGGCACCAGCAGGCGGCCGTCGGGGGTGTGCCCGGTGGTCATGCGACCACCGGGTCGGGCGTGGGCCCGGCGGTGCCGAGCCACAGGTCGCGCAGGGTGTCGGCGAGGTCCGTCTCCGGTCGCCAGCCGAGCTCCCGGGCGGCGGCCGACACGTCGGCCTGCTGCCAGGAGACCGCGGCCGAGCGTTCGGAGCCCGCCCCGCTCTCGTCGATCCGTCCGGTGAAGCCGGCCGCGGCGACCAGCCCGTCGGCGATCGCCCGGACCTGCCGGGCCCGGCCGGAGGCCAGGTTGAGCACCCGGGGCAGCGGACGTTCGGCGGTGACGGCCAGGCCGACCGCCCCGGCCACGTCCCGGGCGTCGACGAAGTCGCGGTAGGCGGAGAGGTCGCCGACCGTGATCACGCCGTCGGCGCCCTCGGGCGCCACCCGGCGCAGTTCGGCGGCCAGCCGGCCGGGCAGCGAACCCGCCGGGGCGCCGGGGCCGACCGGGTTGAACACCCGCAGCACCACGGCGTCCAGCGGCGAGCCGGCCACCGCGAGGGAGCCGGCCAGCTTGGTCGCGCCGTACACGCCGACCGGGCGCGCGTCGGCGTCCTCGGCCAGGGACTCGCCCTGCCCGCAGACGCCGTACTCGCCGGCCGAACCGATGTGCACCAGGCGGGCCTTCGGGGCGCCGAGGGAGAGCGCCTCGCAGAGCACCGCCGGGCCGCGGGCGTTCACCTCGGCGAGCTTGACCGCGCTGCCGGCCACCGCGCCGGCGAAGTTGACCACCGCGTCGGGGGCCAGCGCGGACAGTTCCTCGCCGAGCGGGCCGGCCTGGGCGGTGGCCAGGTCCAGCCGGAGATCGTGGGCGGGCCGCCGCCCCGCGGTCAGCACGGTGGCACCGGGCAGTGACCGCAGGACGGCGGTGGCGTGACGGCCGAGGAAGCCGTCGCCGCCGAGGAGCAGAATTCTCACGCGGCCCGTCCGTCGCTCTCGGCGCCCGCGGTGGCGGGCTCGGCGTGCTCGTCGTCCGGGGCGGTGCGGGCGGCCGGGATCGGCAGTTCCGCGACGCTCGGCGTGGTGGCGGTCGACTCGAAGGGCATCAGGACCGGGCGGATGGTCGAGAACTCGGCGTTGGCCCGGTCGTAGTCGTCGGGCCGGCCGATGTCCAGCCAGTAGCCGCCGAACTCGTACGCGGACGGCGGGGTCCCGGCGGCCAGCAGGTCCAGCACCAGCTCGTCGAAGCCCAGCGGCAGGCCGGGGGTGTACTTGGCGAGCGCCGAGCGGGAGACGCCGTACACGCCCATCGAGACGCGGTAGTCGATGCTGGGCTTCTCCTGGAAGCCGGTGATGGTGCCCTCGTCGGCGGTCAGCACGCCGAAGTCGATCTTGACCTGACGGGCGTAGGTGGCAATGGTCAGCGGGGCACCGGACGCCTCGTGGTGCTTGAGCACCCCGGCGAAGTCCAGGTCGGTCAGGATGTCGCCGTTCATCACCAGGAAGTGCTCGGGCAGGCGGTCCTGCATGGTGAGCAGCGGGCCCATGGTGCCGAGCGGGCTGTCCTCGACGGCGTAGCCGACCCGCAGGCCCCACTGGGAGCCGTTGCCGACGTAGGCGCGGATGATGTGGCCGAGGTGGCCGATGGCCAGGGTGACGCTCTGGAAGCCCGCGGCGGCGAGCTGACGCATCACGATCTCCAGGATCGCGTGCTGGTCGCCGATCGGAACGAGCGGCTTGGGAAGCGCGGTGGTGTACGGGCGGAGACGGACGCCCTTACCGCCGGCCAGGATCACTGCGTGCATGGTGTTTCCCCCACGGAAAGGATGTGCAGGACACGAACCTTGGTTACCAGGACGAGCAAGCTCGGTTACGGCGGGTCAGACGTTGTAGATGTCGGTCTTGTAGCGGGCCAGGTTGGCCGGGTCGCGGAAGAACTCGATGGTCTGCTCCAGGCCCTGCTCCAGGCTGAAGCCGGGGGCCCAGCCGGTGGCCCGGCGCAGCCGGGTCGCGTCCGCGACCAGGCGCATGACCTCGGAGTTGGTCGGACGGATGCGCTGCTCGTCCTCCTTGACCACCAGGTCCACGCCCATCAGCTTGCCGACCAGGGTGACCAGGTCGCCGACCGAGATCTCGCCGCCGGTGCCGGCGTTGAAGGTCCGGCCGACCACCGACTCGGCGGGCGCGGTGCCCACCGTGCGGAATGCGTTGGCGGTGTCCTTGACGAACGTGAAGTCGCGGGTCGGGCGCAGGTCGCCGAGGGTGATCTCGGTCTGGCCGGCCGCGACCTGGGCGATCACGGTCGGGATGACGGCGCGCATCGACTGGCGCGGGCCGAAGGTGTTGAACGGGCGCAGGGTGACGACCGGGGTCTCGAAGCTGGCGTGGTAGCTGTCGGCCAGCCGGTCCCCGCCGGCCTTGGAGGCGGCGTACGGGGACTGGGTGTTGATCGGGTGGTCCTCGGTGATCGGCACGGTCTGCGCGGTGCCGTAGGTCTCGCTGGTGGAGGTGTGCACCAGGCGGGGGATCTCCAGGTGGCGCACCGCCTCCAGCACGTTCAGGGTGCCGGTGACGTTGGTGTCGACGTACGAGTGGGGGGCGCGGTACGAGTACGGGATCGCGATCAGGGCGGCCAGGTGGTAGACCGCCTCGGTGCCCTTGACCAGGCCGTTGACCGAGCCCGGGTCCCGGACGTCGCCGAGGACGATCTCGACCGAGTCCAGCACCTCCTCGGACAGGGTCTCCAGCCAGCCGAAGGACGAGAAGGAGTTGTACTGGACCATCGCGCGGACGTGGTGCCCGTCGGCGACCAGGGTCTCGACGAGGTGGGAGCCGATGAAGCCCTCGGCTCCGGTAACCGCGACGCTGCTCATGCGGATTTCGCTTTCTCGATCTGCCGGGGCGGCCGGACGCCCTGCATTGGCCGGCCGCCGCAGGCCCGGTGGGTGTCTCAGGTGAAACGGGTACGGCGGTGCACGCGAATGGAGGCGTGCGGGATATTCGATGTGTTCAGCGGTGCTGGGTGGTGCGGCCGAGCGCGGGCCCGGCGAGTGCGGTGAGGACACCGGCGGCCGCCCCGCAGCCGATCAGCTGCAGGACGATCGGGTCCGCACCTGTCAGCAGCCCGGCGCTCTCGGCGACCGCGGCGGCCAGACAGACGAGGGCGGTGCTCCAGCTGAACCCGAAGGCGTTCAGCAGCAGCGCCAGCCAGAGCGAGCCGCCGAGGAGCAGCATCGCGCCGAGCTGCGGCACGCCGAGCGCGGGGGCGCCGGGCCACAGCACGGTCGCGGCGGCGTCCAGCGCGGCCACGGTGGTGAGGTAGATGAACAGGCAGCCGAGCAGGATCGCGCCGGTGCGGCGGGAGAACTGGCCGCTGGTGTGGCTGGTGCGCAGTGCGGCGACCGCCAGTGCCCGGTAGCGGAAGAGCAGCCACTCGGCGAGGCCCAGGCTGAGCGTCAGCGCGATCATGGCCGGTCCGGTCGGGGTGGTCGAGGTCTCCTGCGCGGGGTGGCCGCCGGACTGCACGGCCTGGTGGATGGTCCCGCCGAGGCCGGCGATCAGCGTGAGCGCGCCGCAGGCCAGGCCGAACAGCAGGTGCGGGATCTCCTGGCGGACCGGCAGCCTCAGCTCCACGGACTCGCGCTCGCCGCCGCGGACGCAGACCAGCAGCTCCCGGGCGGCCAGTCCGACCGCCAGTGCCACCGAGGCGAGCAGCACGACCGTGCGGACCAGCTGCGGAACGTCCACCGCCAGCACCACGCCCGCGCCGACCGAGGCCGGGGCCAGCGCCAGCAGCAGGAACTTCTCCCGCCCGAGCACCAGCAGCACGGTGGCCGCGCCCAGGTAGCAGGACTGCCCGGCGGCGAAGGACAGCGCGCCGAGCGGCCCGCCGACCACGTACGCGGCGGCGGACGCGACCAGCGCGCCGACCGGGGCGCCGACGGCCAGGCAGACCGCGGCCTCACGGCGGCGCATCCGGCCCAGCCAGCGGTAGGAGCGGTGTGCCAGCGCCTGGTTGAAGCCCCAGCTGACCAGCGTGGCGACGGACAGCGCGAGCATGCCCGAGGGCAGGCCGAAGCGCATCCGGGTGGTCGCGAACAGGCTGGCGCCGAGCAGGTAGCCGAGCCCCGGCAGGGCGAACACCAGGCCGCGCACCACGCAGCGCCAGGGATCGGCCCGCCAGGGGTTGGCGAACTCGGAGCTCGGGCCGGGGTAGCGGCGCTGGACCTTCTCGAACAGCTCCTCGGCGACGGTGAACGCGTCGGGGCGGCCGTACAGCAGGGCGGCCTGCTCGTCCGAGAGGCCGTCGGACTCCAGGAAGGCCGCGATCTCGTACGGGTGGACGGCGTCGGCGCAGACGTCGCGCAGGCGCTCGGCGAGTTCGTCCAGCGGGTCCGCGGAGAGGTGGAGCGACTCCTCGGGCTCCGGCTCCTGCTCCGGCGGGGCGGGGCGGCGGCGCTTGAGCGGCAGGGTGCGCAGCTGCATGGTGTGCTCGGGTCCGGCTTCGTCCGGAACCAGTCGCAATGGACCGCTCATGCTCCGACCTCGTTGTGCTCGGCGGCCGCTTCGCGGGACACGCGCTTCTCCATGGTTCTCTCTCCCCCGGCCGCCGGCCGGGGGTGCTCCGGACGCCGGTTCACGCTCCGACCTCGCTCGGCTCGGGGCGGGCGGCGGAGGCCAGCTGCTGGTCCCAGTCGGGGCTGGGGACCTGGTCGGTGACGGCGACCATGCCGCCGGGCATCCAGCGGGCGGTGCCCAGGAGTTCGGTGTAGATCCCGCGGAAGCCGTCGATGTTCTGGCGGAGGGTGAACTGCTCGATCACCCGCAGCCGGGCGCCTTCACCGAGCCGGGCGCGCCGTTCGGCGTCGCGCAGCAACTCGATCGCGGCGGCCGCCATCGGCTCGGGCTCGCGCGGCGGGACGACCAGTCCGGTGTCGCCGACGGCCTCGCGCACGCCGCCGACGTCGGTGGAGACGGTCGCGCGGCCGCAGGACATCGCTTCGATCAGGGTGAACGGGAAGCCCTCGCTGATGCTGGAGAGCATGACCACGTTGCCCGCCGCGTACGCGTCGGTGATGTCGGCGACGCGGCCCTCGAAGGCCACCGACTCGGCTATGCCGAGCTCGGCGGCCAGGGCTATGCAGCGGTCCCGGTACCCCTCGCCGCCCTTGGGAGTGCCGCCGAAGAGCCGCAGCCGCGCCTCGGGGATCTCGCGCTGCACGATGGCGAAGGCCTGGATCAGCGTCTCCAGGTCCTTGATCGGGTCGACCCGGCCGGCCCAGCTGAGGGTCGGCGTCTCGGGCTCGGGACCGGCCGGCGGGAAGGCGGCCGGGTCCACCCCGTTGTAGACGGTGCGGATGTGCGAGGACGGCGTGCCGCCGCGCTCCTCCCAGCGCCGGTTGTACCGGTTGCCGGGGGTGACCAGCGCGGCCTGCCGGTAGCTCTCCTCGGCGAGCATCCGGTAGAAGCCGAGCAGCAGTGCCTTGACCGGCCAGCGGTACGGGCCGGTGCGGTAGCCGAGGTAGCGCTCGCGCAGGTAGATGCCGTGCTCGGTGAGCAGAAACGGTACGCCGTACTGCTGGGCGGCGATCAGCCCGGGCAGGGTGGCGAGCCCGCCACTGGCCGCGTGCGCGACGCCGTCCTTCGGCGGCTCGACCGAGAGCGGCCGCAGGGCGTGCTCCAGCAGGTCGGTGGCGTTCAGGGCGTCGTGCAGGGTGGGCCGGGAGACGGCGGTCGGCAGGTAGTCGCGGGTCCAGACGTGCTGGAGGGTGCGCAGCGCGCGCTCGCTGCGCAGCGCCGGGCTGAGCAGCCCGTGCCGGGCGAGGTCGGCGAAGTTGTACAGCTCGGTGCCGAAGTGGGTGGTGTACACCGGATCGAGGATGGAGTGCAGGAAGCGCTCGTACGCGTTGAGGAAGCGCCGCATCTCCTTGCCACGGGGCGGTCGGCCTTCCGAGGCCGGCCCCCACAGCGGTGCGGTGGTGACCGACCGCACGTTGGCGGGCAGCTCCCAGGCCAGTGGTTCGTGCCCGGTTCCGGTGACGGCGATGACGTCGAACTCGACGTCCGGCATGCCTTGAACGAGCTGGTCGCACCAGACGCTCACGCCGCCGTGCTGGTGCGGATACGTCCCCTCGGTGAGCAGGGTGACGCGCATTCCTGTCCCCCCTCCTGTTCTTGCGTCGGTTCCGGCCTGGATGGCCGGAACGGGAGCCGTGGCGGGGGGGGGGGGGGGGGGGCGCCCCCCCCCCCCCCCCGCCGGCGGCGGATCGTACCGGTTACCGGTTGCCGGAGCGTCCGGTGGTGCTGCTCGGCGTGGCCGTCCCCCCAGACGGCTTGCCGTTCTTCGTCGCAGCGGTGCTGTCGTGTCGGCCGTCGCCGCCCTGACCGATGGTGCCAGCGGTGACGTCCTTGCCCGGCACCGGGGTTCCGCTACCCGGGACCAGGGACGGGGCGGGCTTGCGCGTGGTGTCGCTCGGGCCCACCGGGACGGGGGTCGCGACGCCCTGCGGCACGACCTTCTTGTCCGCCGGCACCGGGGCCGGGACGGACTTGGCCGCGACGCTCGGGGCGACGGCGGCCGGGGCGGCCGGCGCGGACGGCAGCTGCAGGGTGACGCTGCTCTGCAGCGCGCCCGGGGACACCCAACCCGAGAGCGTACCGGCGTAGGACGAACCGAACCCGCCCGTTCCGATGGCCAGCTTCTGAGCAGTTCCGGTCGGCATGGTGGCCTGGACCTGAACGCCGGACGGCGCGTTCACGGTGATGGTGTTGCCGACCCGGTAGGCGGTGACCTGGCCGGAGGCGACCGCGTTGTTCCAGGCCGCGCGGCGCTGGAACTCCTGGCCGATCTCGCGCTGGCTCAGGTTCACGATCGGGGCGCTGTCCGCGTGCAGCGAGCGGTAGGTGCCGAGGATCTTCTCCAGCACCGGGTACAGGATGCGGTCCTCGGACAGGTTCGACTGGTGCACGAAGTGCGGCCGCGGGTCGTTGTTCAGCACGTGGCCGAGGTCGATCCGGGCCTCCAGCGGCACGATGTACGACTGGTAGCCGGTGTTGACGTCGAGCGGCTGCGGCAGGCAGGTCGAGTTGGCGTTGTTCTCGCAGACGCCGCTGCCGCCGTTGGCCTTGCTGGTGTAGATCCAGTTGTACTCGTCGGTCTCCTCCTTCGCCGTGGCGGCGTTGTAGAAGACGTTCATCGGGTACCGCGGCACGGTCAGCACGGACGAGCCGACGGTCCGCTGGCCGGTCTCGCGGGAGGCGTCGCTGGCGGTGAACTTGATGCCGTTGGCGACCAGCGCCGGGGCCAGGTACGGGTTGTCGCTGGTCTCCTGCGGGGCGGTCAGCAGACCGGAGTGCTCACCGGTGACCAGGGTCTGCGCGTCGAACTGGAGGCCGCGCGCGGTGGCCCAGTCGGCGTTGTTCTTGATCTGGGTGGAGATGGTGTTCTGGTCGACCCAGACGGTGCCGCCCGCGCTGTTCTTGGAGCAGACCCACGGCACCACGGTGACGTTCTGGACGCAGCCCAGGTACGGGTGGGTGTAGGTGTGGTTGACCCACCGGTAGCTGCTCTGGTCGGCGATCATCCGGTCCGCCGTGGGGTCGGCGGTGGTCTCGTGGTCGGCCTTCCAGTCCTCGCTGCCGCCACCGTTGAACACCATGTCCAGGGTGAAGTTGTTGGCGGCCTGCCACTGCTTGAGGTGGTCGGCGTCGTCGACGGTCATCCGGATCGGGCTGGCGGTGTCCGGGGTGCCGGGCGGGCAGGTGACGTCGCCGGGGGTGCACTTGAGCGTGGTGTCCCAGCGGTCGTCGGCCAGGAAGACGTCGTCCACGTGGGTGGCGAAGTAGTTGCGGTCGTAGCCGAGGTGGACGCCCTGGGTGAGCCAGTCGACCATGCCGCGGGCCAGCAGCCGGTACTGCTGCTGGTACTGGTTGTAGACGAACGTGACGACCAGTTCCTTGCGGCCGTCGTGGGTGTACTCGCCGACCAGCGAACCGCGGGCGGTCGCATTGGGTATCGGCGCGTCGACCAGCGGGACGAACGAGGCGCCGGCCGGCAGGCTGGCGAGCGGGGTCGCCAGGTAGCCGTAGCTCTCGCTGACGTTCGTGTCGTTGTCCTCGAACGGGACGCTGCCCTTGAGGTACCCGAACGGGCCCGAAGTGCCGGCCGCGGTGGTGGCGCCCTGGAATCCGTCGAGAGTGCCCACGAATCCGGGATTCTGAGCGTAGTTCAGACCCACCGCGGGGTTGGCCCACGTGTACGCGTCGATCTGACGGACGTTGAATGCGGCTTCGTAGCTCGCGATCGCCGTCATCTCGGCGGCACTGTTGGGGAAGGGGTTTTCGTTGGGCAGCACGATGCCCTGGAACTTCCCCCGGGGCAGGCCGTTCACCGTGTCGCTCAGGAAAGCGGAGTTGATCACGGGACGGTTGGGGTCATTGAGGCTGACGACCTTGTAGGGCGTGCCCTGGCTCTTCAGCTCGGCGGTGATGGCGGCGACGGACGGGCCGCCGTCGTCGACGACCAGGACGGTGAGGTCGATCCTGGGCGGCGTGGTGTCGCCGTGGGCCAGGGTGGTCTGCAAGCCGCTGGCCAGCAGGACTGCCGCCGCGCACGCGGCGACTCTTCGGGTCGCTCGACCCATGGTGATCCTCCCCTTGGGGCCGGCGCGGCGCTCCTCGGCGCTCGCCTGCCCGTGTAGCTGTTCGCGGGCAGCAGGCTGCCCGGGCCCATCCTGGTCGAGGGACGGCGGTGCGAGGGACCAATTGGGCGAGAGTGCAGCGAACCTGTTACCAACGTTCATGGCGAAGCCACGAAGGCGCTGATTGTGACCGGAACCGTCCCGGCGGCGCAAATAGTGAATTGAAAATGAAAAACCGGAAGCTGAGTGCTACACGTGGTTACCGAGGGTGTGCCCGGTGGGGTGGGCGGGGCACCTACACTGTCGTCGTTGCGCATGACACTCTTGCACATCCCGCCGCCCCGTTGGGCAGGTTCATGCAATATCGGGCACCGCTGTGCCATGTGACAGTCCGAATATGCAATGGAGGCGCTCGCGTGGTCGATCAGCATACCGAGCCGGAGGGATTCCTGAGCGTACGGAATGCGTCACCGAAGCCCTCCGGAACGCCGCTGGTCGGACGCAGTCTCGGTTTGCGCGGCGCGTTGAATGCCCGGGATCTGGGCGGGTACCGCGCGGCTGACGGGCGGATTCTGCGCCGCAGGGTGGCACTGCGCAGCGATGGCCTGAACCATGTCACCACCGAGGACCTCGGCCCGCTCGGCGCACTCGGCCTGCGCAGCGTGGTGGACCTGCGGAGCATGGACGAGGTCCGCGGCGCCGGACTGGACCGCCTGCCAGGCGGTGTGACGCTGCATCATCTACCGCTGCTGGCCGCGGACTTCGACATCTCGCTGCTGGTCCGCGACGCGCTGGCCGACCAAAGTCCGCAGCGCCAGCGGGCGTTGCTCGGCGACGGCCGGGCTTCCGCCCTGATGGCCGGTCTCTACCGATGGTTCGTCACGGATCCGGTGGCGCGCGAGCGCTTCGCGGCCCTGCTGCGCCTGCTGGCCGCCCCGCAGGGCCCGCCACTGCTGTTCCACTGCTCGGCGGGCAAGGACCGCACCGGCTGGGCCGCCGCGCTCCTGCTGACCGCCCTCGGGGTGGACCGCGGGACCGTCCTGGCCGACTACCTGCTCACCAACGAGCGCTCGGCTCCGGTCGTGCGCGGGGTGCTGGGCGACTTCGCCGCCCGTGGCCTGATGCGCGAGCCCGAGCTGCTCCTGCCGGTCTTCCGGGCCGACGGCGGCTACCTGGACGCGGCCTTCGCGGAGGTCGAGGCCGGCTGGGGCGGGTTCGACGCGTTCTGGCGGGACGGGCTCGGGCTGGACGACGAGGTGCTGGCCGGGCTGCGCGCCAACCTGCTGGACGAGCCGGGGGCCGGGCGGGGCCCGGCCCCCGGTGGCGGGCTCAGCCCTCGTTGATCAGCCCCTCGCGCAGCTGGGTGAGCGTCCGGGTCAGCAGCCGGGAGACGTGCATCTGGGAGATCCCGATCTCCTCGCCGATCTGCGACTGGGTCAGGTTCCCGAAGAAGCGCAGCATGATGATCCGGCGCTCGCGCGGCGGCAGCTTGGCCAGCAGCGGCTTGAGCGACTCCCGGTACTCGACGCCCTCCAGCGCGAGGTCCTCGTAGCCGAGCCGGTCGGCCAGCGGCCCGTCGCTGTCCTCCTCGCCGGTGCTGGAGTCCAGCGAGCTGGCGGTGTACGCGTTGCCGACCGCGAGGCCCTCGACCACGTCCTCCTCGCTGACCCCCAGGCAGGCCGCCAGCTCGGCGACGGTGGGGGAGCGGTCCAGCCGCTGGGAGAGCTCGTCGCCGGCCTTGGTGAGCGCCAGCCGCAGCTCCTGGAGCCGCCGCGGCACCCGGACCGACCAGCTGGTGTCCCGGAAGAAGCGCTTGATCTCGCCCACCACGGTGGGCATCGCGAAGGTGGGGAACTCCACCCCGCGCTCCGGGTCGAAGCGGTCGATCGCCTTGATCAGGCCGATGGTGCCGACCTGGACGATGTCCTCCATCGGCTCGTTGCGGCTGCGGAAGCGCGCCGAGGCGTACCGGACCAGCGGCAGGTTGAGCTCGATCAGGGTGTCGCGGACGTAGGTGTGCTCCGCGCTGCCCGGGTCCAGTGCGGCCAGCCGCAGGAACAGCGAGCGGGAGAGCGTCCGGGTGTCCAGCCCGGAGCCGGGCGGCGTCTGCGTTCCCGCGGCGGGGCCGGGTGGCCGGACCGTCTCGACCCGCTGCAGCGGGACCAGGTCCTCGGCGACGGCCGTGCCGGTGGCCCGGCCGGCGTGGATCTCCGCAGTGCCCAGCTCTCCGGACATGCACCCACCCCCTTGTGACTGTCGGTTGAACGGGGGCCGTCGCGCGGTGGTTCCCGGCGAGGGCCTTCCCCCTCCATACCGGAACACGGTCCACGGCAAACCCGAACGTCGCAAGATGTCACGCCGGGGTAACTGGCTGCAATCTCACTCTTCCCAGGAGTTGCCGGTCCGAAGCCTGGTCAGGATCCGTGAGAGCAGCCGGGACACGTGCATCTGGGACATCCCCAGCTCGGTGCTGATCTGGGACTGGGTCAGGTTGGCGAAGAACCGCAGCATCACGATCCGGCGCTCCCGCTCGGGGAGCTGGACCAGCAGGTGGCGGACCATGTCCCGGTGCTCGACCTCGGCCAGCGCGGAGTCCTCGTAGCCGAGCCGGTCGAGCAGGGCGAGCCCGCCCTCGTGCTCCTGCGCGGCCTCCAGGGAGGCCGCGTTGTAGGCCCGCCCGGCGTCCAGGCAGGCCCGCACGTCCTCCTCGGGGATCCGCAGGCTGGCGGCGATCTCGGGCACCTTGGGCACCCGCCCGTGCAGCACCGTCAGCTCCTCCATCGCACCGCTGACCTGGACCCACAGCTCCTGGAGCCGGCGCGGGACGTGCATGGTGCGGACGTTGTCCCGGAAGTAGCGCTTGATCTCGCCGAGGATGGTCGGCAGCGCGTAGGTGGGGAACTGGACGCCGCGGCCGGGGTCGAAGCGGTCGATCGCGTTGATCAGGCCGATGGTGCCGACCTGGACGACGTCCTCCATCGGTTCGCTGCGGCTGCGGAAGCGGGTGGCCGCGTAGCGGACCAGCGGGATGTTCACCTCGATCAGGGCGGCCCGCACCCGCTCCCGCTCGGGGGCGTCCGGGGGCAGCTCGGCGAGCCGTTCGAACAGCACCCGGGTCAGCGTCCGGACGTCCACGGCGGGGCGGCCGCCGGGGCCGCGCAGCCGGTCCGGGCGGAGCTCGCCGGCCGGGCTGGTGATCGCAGCCAGCACTTCGTCCACGGACACCTCACCCCTCCCAAAGTCGTCAACGGCGGGCCCTGCGGATCGGGTGTCGCGGCTGGCTCGGTATCTCGCCATGTCCGGCAAAACCGGTCATAGCATCACAAGGTGGGCACACATCGGGCAAGCACCCGACGGAGGTGTGTTGGTGGGCTGTTCAACCTTTCCCGGGCCGGCCGACGAAGTGCCGCACGGATCGTTCCGGGACGGAGCAAGGGCGCCCCGCCCGGAGGCCGGGCGGGGCGCGACGGTCCGTCCGGGGGACGCGTCCGGGGCGGGTTCCGGACGCGCGGGGTCGGACGGACGGGGACCGGACGGGTGCCGGACGGGTGCTCAGACCTCGATGTCGGCGATCACCCAGGTGGCGAACTCGCGCCAGAGGCCGGCCGCGGCCTGGTGGTCCGGGTGGGTCAGGTAGGCCTGGAGGGCGTCGCGGTCCTCGACCAGGCTGTTGATCGCGTAGTCGTACGCGATGTCGCGCTCGGTGGTGTTCCAGCCGCACTCCCACTCGCGCAGCTCGGGGATCACCGCGCCGAGCGCGTCGAAGGCCTTGGCGCCGGCGAGCACGCGCTCTTCGTCCTTGCTGACGCCTTCGTTGAGCTTGAACAGGACCAGGTGGCGGATCACGATTGCCGCTCCTCGCGGACGGGGACAGAGGGTCCCGCTCACCGTAGCCGGTGCGCCGGGGCCGGTCGCGGGCCGTCCGTCACTTGATCAGACCGGTCATGAAGGTGCCGACCGCCTTGGCGGCGTTCGAGATCCCCTCGAACCCGAGCTGCACCAGCTCCGCCGACCGGGAGGGCGAGGTGATGATCGAGTAGAGCACGAAGATGAGCAGGAGGGCCATGCCGATCCTCTTCGCCTGCGCCATCGGGTGACCTGCCTCCCAGCCGTGGGCCGCCGTCATCCGGTCCCCGAGCGGCCTGCAGGGGGCAGCTTATCCACCCGGACGGGCTATCAAGTGTGCGACGCGTTCGGCCGGCGGGACGAAGGTCCCCGCGAGTGGGGCCTTTCTCCGGATGCCCCGTCGCGGGCCGGGCGGCAGGATGGAGGACGTACCGAGGATCTGGCAGGAATCCCCGGTGCGTGGATCCGGAGCTCCCCGCTGTGGGACCGGTCGCCGCGGCTTCCCCCGACGCGGCGCCGGTTGTGGGACTCCGCCGGGGGAGCGGTCAGTCCCCCCGAGCCGCTCCCCCTCCAGGCTCCGTACGGACCGGGCACCGGTGGTCATCGGCCCGGGGTACGGAGCCGTTTTTCGTGCCCGGACACCGGCCGGACAAACGCCGAGGGCCCGTCCGGATCGGACGGGCCCTCGGGCTTTCGAGCGGTAGCGGTGGGATTCGAACCCACGGTGGAGTTGCCCCCACACACGCTTTCGAGGCGTGCTCCTTTGGCCGCTCGGACACGCTACCGAGAGGAACTCTACCGGAGGGGTGCGCAGTCACGAAATCCGTATCGCCACGGCGGTCGGCGGGCTCTCGGCGGCGGGCTCTCAGCGGTGGGTGTCGAAGAAAGCGCGCAGCTGTTCGCCGCACTCGTCGGCGAGGACGCCCCAGATCACCTCGGGGCGGTGGTTGAGCCGGCGGTCGCGCATCACGTCGAAGAGCGAGCCGGCCGCGCCGGCCTTCTCGTCGAGGGCGCCGTAGACCACCCGGTCGATCCGGGACAGCACGATGGCGCCCGCGCACATGGTGCACGGCTCCAGGGTGACGACCAGTGTGCAGCCGCTCAGCCGCCATTCCCCGATCTTCTCGGCCGCCTGCCGGATCGCGACCACCTCGGCGTGCGCGGTCGGGTCGCCGACCGCCTCGCGCTCGTTGTGGCCGCGTCCGATCACCTCGCCGTCCGGGTCCAGGACGAGCGCCCCGACCGGCACGTCCCCGGTGGCCGGCGCCAGCGCGGCCTCGGCCATGGCCAGGCGCATCGGCGCCGCCCAGCGGTCGCGGACCGGGTCGGGGCGGACGGGGGCGGGCAACGGGGGGACGCGCGGAACGGTCAGCGGGGTGGATGCGGGCTGCATGGCATCCAGTGTCGGGTATCCGGCGGCGGGCACCGGTACGACCGACCCCTCTACCGGACGGCCTCCAGGACCTCGCCGCAGCCCAGGGCCTCGGCGATCTCCTCCAGGGCGTCGCCCGGCACCGCGCCCTCGCCGCTGAGCGCGAGCAGGGCCTCGGAGGCGAGGCCGAACTCGGTGAGCAGGTGGGCGTCGCCCAGCGGGCCGACCGGGACGCCGCCGCGGGCGTCGGCGTCCTCCTCGTCCTGCTCCTCGGCCTCCTCGGTCTCGTCCAGCAGGTGGTCCAGGTCGCCGAACTCGCTCTCGCCGGCCTGGTCGACCAACTCGTCGGTGAGTACGGACCCGTAGGAGCTGCGGGCGGCCGCGGCGCCGTCCGACACGAAGATCCGCGGGTCCTCCTCGCCGTCCACGCGGACGACGGCGAACCAGGCGTCCTCCTGTTCGATGAAGATCAGGACGCTGTCGTCGTCCTGGGCGGAGTCGCGGGCCAGGTCGGCCAGATCGGCCAGGGTTTCGACGTCGTCGAGCTCCGTCTCGCTCACATCCCACCCGTCCTCAGTGCGAGCAAGCACTGCAGCGAAGTACGCCACCAGGGACACTCCCAAGATCATCGGTCTCGGCTGCCGGCGCGCACGGGCGACGCGAAAATCTGGCCGCCCCCGCGCCAGGGGCGGTCCGCTTGTTCGGACCGTCCCATCGGAATCGTGACAGAAAGCCCGCCCTCGCGGGGGGTGTTCGGCAGCGCGTCTTTGCAGGTCGTGTCGGAAGGGCCGGGTGGCGGACGGCGAAGTCGGGCGTGGCGGTCCGAAGCCGGTCGAAATTTGCTCCGAACGCCCGCCGGGGGCCGCCTCGGGCCGCTCCCGGGTCCGCGCCCGGGGTTCGCCCCCGGGCGCGCGGCGGGGCGGCGCGGGGCCGTCCGGGCCTTGTCAGATCCGGAAGGTTCGCATCCGCATGGCCTCGCGCATCCGCCGCTCCTTGGTCCGCCGGGGCTGGACCCGCTCCCGCAGCTCGCGCGCCTCGGTGAGTTCGCGCAGGAAGACGGCCCGCCGCCTGCGGCGCTCCGCCTCGGTCTCGGGGTGGTCGTGCGGCGGGCCCGGGCTCCGGCCCGACCCGTCGACGGGCTCGTCCATCGAGCCGTCCCCGGCGTTCGGGTTGCTCGTCATAAGAGGTGACATTCCCAGAACGGCCCGGTTGATACCACAGGAGGCACTTCCGTCCGGACATTCGCGACAGGTCACGGCGTGTCACGGGCACGTCACCCGGACCGCCGCCCGGCTGGGGCACGGCGAGTCGTACACCCCTCCGGACCCGGGCTAACCTCGACACATGCGTCTCCACGTCGTCGACCACCCCCTGGTCGCCCACAAGCTCTCCACCCTGCGCGACGAGCGCACCGACTCGCCGACCTTCCGTCGCCTGACCGACGAGCTGGTGACCCTCCTCGCCTACGAGGCCACCCGCGACGTCCGCACCGACGAGGTGGAGATCACCACGCCCGTCGCGGTCACGCTGGGTACCCGGCTCAGCTACCCGCGCCCGCTGGTGGTCCCGATCCTGCGGGCGGGCCTCGGCATGCTGGACGGGATGACCCGCCTGCTGCCGACCGCCGAGGTCGGCTTCCTCGGCATGGTCCGCAACGAGGAGACCCTGGAGGCCTCCACCTACGCCACCCGGATGCCGGACGACCTCTCCGGCCGCCAGGTCTACGTGCTCGACCCGATGCTGGCCACCGGCGGCACCCTGGTCGCCGCGATCAGGATGCTGATCGAGCGCGGTGCCACCGACGTCACCGCCGTGGTGCTGCTGGCCGCGCCCGAGGGCGTCGAGGTGATGGAGCGGGAGCTGGCAGGTCTGCCGGTCACCGTGGTCACCGCCGCCGTGGACGAGCGGCTCAACGAGAACGGTTACATCGTCCCCGGCCTGGGCGACGCGGGCGACCGGCTGTACGGCACGGCCGGCTGAGCCCCCCACCCGAACCACCCGAACCACCGAACACCGAGAGCCCCCGGCACTGCGTCTGCCGGGGGCTCTCGGTGTTCGGCTCCGGTGTCCGGTGGCGGTTCAGCAGCTGCCGGTGGCGGTCGGGGTGGGGGAGGGCTTGGTGGCCAGGGCGAGGGCGGCGGCCGCCTGGGTCTCGTCCAGCAGGGCGTTGTAGCTGTCGCCGATCACGAAGTCCACGGTGAGGTCGGTGCGGGCGTCGGCGGTGACGGCGGCACCGGCGATCTGCGAGCCGACCAGGGTGCCCGCGCCGGCACCGGCCGGACCGGCGATCACCTGGGCGGTGCCGGGCACCTTCTTGTCCAGCTCGGCCGGGGCGTTGCCGACCTTGCCGATGACGAAGCCGCGCTTCTTGAGCTCCTCGGCCGTCCGGCCGGCCAGACCGGCCTTGGTGGTGGCGTTGTAGACATTCACGGTGACCGCGGTGGCCTGCGGGACGGCGTGCGGGTCGCCCTGCGCGGCGGCGGGCGCGTCGGCGGCACCCGGGGTGGCGCCCGGCGTCGGGGCTGCCAGTGCCTTGCCGGACGGGGTCGCGCAGGCCTGTGCCGAGGCGTTCTTGTTCCTGCCGGTGAAGATGTCGTACAGCTGCACGCCGCCGAGCGCGATCAGGGCCAGGGCGAGCAGGCCGGCGAGCGCGGCGATCACCTTGCGGCTCTTCTTCGGAGGCCGGCCCAACCGCGGGTAGGTGTTGCCGGTGACGCGGTACTGCTTCCCCTTGAGGCCTTGGGGAGTCAACATGCTCACGGTTTGTCTCCCCCTCGTACCAGGGCGGGGTCGGGATGACGGATCGGCCGGGTGGGGACTTCCCCGGTGCGGGCGGAATCCCCTGGTCGCGGCCGTAGTCAGCAGCGTAGTGCCGTACGGCCTCGAAGGTACTAAACGATCATCATCTGGCGTACCCCGGTACCCGAAAGGGGGTACCGGGGTACGCGCGGACCGCCCTTCGCCGGATGGCGAGGGGCGGTCCGGAAAGCCCGTGGCGGCCCGACGGCCCGATGACCGGGTCCGTCACTCCATTTCGAGGACGCGGGCGTGCAGCACCTGGCGCTGCTGCAACGCGGCCCGGACGGCCCGGTGCAGGCCGTCCTCCAGGTAGAGGTCGCCGTGCCACTTCACCACGTGGGCGAAGAGGTCCCCGTAGAACGTCGAGTCCTCGGCCAGAAGGGTTTCGAGGTCGAGTTGGCCCTTGGTGGTCACCAGCTGGTCGAGCCGCACCGGGCGCGGGGCGACGTCAGCCCACTGGCGGGTGCTCGTCCGGCCGTGATCCGGGTACGGCCGCCCATTGCCGATGCGCTTGAAGATCACACGGAAAGCCTACCGTTCGGACGGCGGATGGCGCAGCAGCCGCGACGCCGCCACGCGCGCCGGTGTGAACTGCGCATGGACGAATGCAGCTGTTTGATGGGAAATGTCGCGAACATCGCCCGGCGCCGATCGGGTTCCGCGCCGATGCAGAAGCGTTCCGAAGCGTTCCGATCCGCTCAGGAGTGTGCACCGATGTCCTCCGACCCCACCCCGCCGGCCGTCCGGGAGATCGCCGACGGGTACGCCTTCACCGGTCCCGCCCTCGACCTCGGCGCCGTGCTGCTGGACGGCACCGCGTACCCGGACGCCCAGGTGCGCATCCCGCTGGGCGTGCTCAACCGGCACGGGCTGGTCGCCGGGGCCACCGGCACCGGGAAGACCAAGACCCTCCAACTGATCGCCGAACAGCTCTCCGGGCAGGGCGTGCCGGTGTTCCTCGCCGACATCAAGGGGGACGTCTCCGGCATCGCCGCGCCCGGGGCGCCGAGCGAGCGGACCGGCGCCCGGGCCGCCGAAGTGGGGCAGCGGTGGTCGCCGCAGGGCTGCCCGGCCGAGTTCTACTCGCTCGGCGGACAGGGCGCCGGCATCCCGGTCCGGGCCACCGTCACCAGCTTCGGACCGCTGCTGCTGGGCAAGGTGCTCGACCTGAACGAGACCCAGGAGTCCTCGCTCAGCCTGGTGTTCCACTACGCCGACGGCAAGGGCCTGGAGCTCTACGACCTCAAGGACCTCACCGCGGTGATCGCCTTCCTCGCCTCGCCCGAGGGCAAGGAGGAGCTGAGGACCATCGGCGGGCTCTCGGCGGCCACCGCCGGGGTCATCCTGCGCGCGCTCACCGTGCTGGAGAACGAGGGGGCCGGGGCGTTCTTCGGCGAGCCCGAGTTCGACACCGCCGAGCTGCTGCGGACCGCTCCGGACGGCCGGGGCGTCGTCTCGGTGCTGGAACTGCCCGCCGTGCAGGACCGGCCGCGGCTGTTCTCCACCTTCCTGATGTGGCTGCTCGCCGACCTCTACCAAGAGCTGCCCGAGGTGGGCGACCTCGACAAGCCCAAGCTGGTGTTCTTCTTCGACGAGGCGCACCTGCTGTTCAAGGGCGCCTCCAAGGCCTTCCTGGAGGCGATCACCCAGACTGTGCGGCTGATCCGCTCCAAGGGCGTCGGCATCTTCTTCGTGACCCAGACGCCGCGGGACGTGCCCTCCGACGTGCTGGCGCAGCTGGGCAACCGGGTGCAGCACGCGCTGCGCGCCTTCACCCCGGACGACGCCAAGGCGCTCAAGGCCACCGTCTCGACCTTTCCGCGCTCCTCGTACGACCTCGGCGCGGTGCTGACCTCGCTGGGCACCGGCGAGGCCGTGGTCACCGTCCTCTCCGAGAAGGGCGCGCCGACGCCGGTCGCGGCGACCAGGCTGCGGGCGCCGCAGTCGCTGATGGGGCCGATCGGGGCGACGGCCCTGCAGGCGGTGGTGGACGCCTCGCCGCTGACGGCGCGCTACCGGGACGCGATCGACCGGGAGTCGGCGTACGAGAAGCTGGCGGCGCGTGCCCCGCGGCCCCAGGCGGCGCCCACCGGGCCTTCTCCCTCGGCGCCCGCCGAGCGGGCGCCGAGGCGGGAGGCGCCGAGGGAGAAGGAGGGTGCGGGCGGGCTGCTCGGGTCGCTGCTGAGCAACCCGACCGTGAAGTCCTTCGCGCGCTCGGCCGGGAAGCAGCTCGGGCAGGAGATCTCGCGCAGCCTGTTCGGGACGTCCAAGCGGCGGCGCTGACCGGTCGGGCGGTGCGCCCGTCGGTGGGCGTGGCGCCGGCCGGTGGGGCGTGGTGCCGGCCGGTCAGGCGGAGAGCGCGGCGCCGATCCGGTCCAGGGAGGACAGCCGCATCAGGCCGTAGTTGTAGAACTCCACCTCGGGGACGCCGAGTTCGCGCAGGGTGGCGATCTTGGCGGCGAGGTTCTCCGGGCCGTCGCAGTCGGAGGACATCGGGCGCAGGATCACCGCCATGGACTGCGGACGGACGCCGTGCAGGGCGAAGGCGGCGACCTTCTCCCGGACCGCCTCCGGGGTCCTCGCGTAGCCGAGGGTCTCGATCCGGTCGACGGCCCCGGCGAGGGCGGGCAGGTCGATGCCGGCGAGCCAGCCCGTGCCCGGGCCGCCGCCGTCCATGAAGGTCAGCCGCATGCCGTGCCGGCGGGCCTGCTCGGCGAGGTCGGCGGCCAGCGCGGTGACGGTGGTGGCGGAGGCGTCCACGTAGGCGGCGAAGGCGCCGTCGGCGAGGGTGCTCAGGTCGGCGGGCTCGGCGGCGGCGGACTCGTCGGCCAGCCGGCGGCGCAGCTCGGCGCGGACCGCCGCGGCCACCGCCTCGGCCGGGACCCCGGCGCGGGTGGCGGCGGCGCGGCAGTGCGGGCAGAAGCAGACCCCGAGCAGGGCCTCGGTGGTCGGGCCCAACTCCTCGAAGTAGCGCTCGTGGTGGTAGCCGTGGCGCAGTCCGTGGAAGTGCAGGGACTCGGCGCGGATCGCGTCCACGCCGTACCGGGCCAGTTCGGCGACCAGGGTCAGCGCGTACTCCCGGACCTCCGGGTTCGCCGGGCAGAGTTCGGTGAGGTGGCGGTCGCCGAAGGCGTTGGCCGGGGCGCAGTCGGGGTGGGTGAAGCCGAGCCGGTCGTTGTGGCAGAAGACCGTCCAGGCGTGCAGCTTCAGACCGCGGCGGCGGGCCTCCGCGGCGGCCTCGGCGAAGGGGTCGCGGTCGCCGATCGCGGTGGACGGCGCGGGGGACAGCCGGCGGCCCCGCCAGGCGGCCGGGTCGGGGCGGAAGTACGCCGCGCCCGGCTCCAGGTAGCGGACCACCCGGCGGGGGTTGTGCGGGAAGACGTCGCGGGCCTCGTGGTAGACCGAGGCGAGGGTGACGCCGCCGACCCCGGCGCGGTCGGTGAGGTTGCCGAAGAAGGTGTCGGCGCCCTCGTCGAGCAGGTCGGTGGCGAAGGCGAGGACGGACGACTCCACGGTGCGGCTCCGGAGCTGGGGGAGGGTGAGCCGTCCACGCTAGCCGCAGGGGTGGGGTTGGTCTATACCTGATGGTCCGGACGGGAATCGTCGGACACGCCCTACAGGCCGAGCTCGTCCAGCTGCTTGAGCAGGTCGGATCCGGGGCTGCTCGGGGCGGTCCCCTGCGGCGCGGCGGGCTTCGCGGCCGGCCGGTCGCGGAGCAGGACGGCGGCGGCCAGTCCGCCGATCAGCCCGCCGAGGTGGCCCAGCCAGCTGACGCCCGGGGTGACGGGCAGGACCCCGATCAGGATGGTCGAGTAGACCACCGCGACGACGACGCCGACCACCGCGTCCAGCACGTTGCGGTCCAGGAGCCCGCGCAGCACCACGTAGCCGAGGTAGCCGTAGACCATGCCGCTCGCGCCGGCCGTCACCGTGTTCGGGCTCTCCAGCAGCCAGACCAGCAGCCCGCCGGACACCACGATCACCAGGCTGGCCAGCAGGAACTTCCGCATGCCCCGGTAGGCGGACAGGAAGCCGAGCACGAACAGCGGCCAGGAGTTGGCCTCGATGTGGCCCCAACTGAAGTGCAGGAACGGCGAGGTGAACATCTCCGGGAGGTCCCCGACCTGCTCGGTGCGCAGGCCGAACTCCCGCGACAGCCCGTAGTCGTCCAGCCAGTTGAGCACCTGCACCGACCAGATGACGGCCTGGATGCCGAGCATGGTGAGCAGCGCACGGCGGGAGTCGGCGAACAACTGGGCGAATTTGGCGGCCATGCCCCGACTCTAGGGGCGCCGGAAGCGTACGTGCACCCCATTACAGTGACTCGTGTCGTTCCGCCCGAGAGATCCGCCCGAGAGATCCGACCGTGAGAGGTGACCAGCCCATGAGCAAGCGCGCGCCGCTGCCGTACGAGTTCCTTCCGCAGGTGCCGTCCTTCCCGCTGACCAGCCAGGACATCACCGAAGGCGCCACACTGGGCCGGGAGTTCATCCACGCCGGCGGCAACCTCTCGCCGCAGCTGGCCTGGTCGGGCCTGCCGGAGGGCACCCGGAGCATCGCGGTCACCTGCTACGACCCGGACGCGCCGACCGGCTCCGGCTGGTGGCACTGGCTCGCCCTCGGCCTGCCCGCCGACACCACCGGGCTGCCGCGCGGCGCCGGCTCCTCCGATGCCGACCTGCCCGGCGAGGCCTCCTTCCACGGCCGCAACGACTTCCCGGGCAACCAGTACGACGGCGCCGCCCCGCCGCCCGGCGCCCCGCACCGCTACGTCTTCGCGGTGCACGCGCTGGACGTCGAGAAGCTGGACGTCGCCGCCGACGCCCCGCCCGCCCAGGTGGGCTTCAACCTCACCTTCCACACCCTGGGCCGGGCGCTGCTCACCGCCGAGTACGGGGTCTGACCCTTGGCGATATCCGAGCGTCCGGTCGAGGTCTGGCGGCTGCCCGAGGAGGAGTGGAAGGCCGGCCGCCGGGCCGTGACCTGGACGGTGGGACCGGACGGGGAGCTGGCCGTCCTGGTGGTGCCGGAGCAGTACACGGCACCGGCCGGGTCCTGGCCGGAGGTCCGGTTCCCGTACGAGGCCGAGGTGGTCGTGATGGGCCCCCGCGGGGAGTGGCGGGTGCCGCTGTCCGGGGTCGACTGGTCGCCGGACCACCTGGCGCTGCTGCCGGGCGGCCGGCTGCTGCTGGTCGAGGCCCGGGCCGAGCAGGACGGGGAGGAGTGGCGGCCCAACGGCTTCGTGTACGGCCCCGACGGGACCTGCGGCCGGGAGCTCCTCCTCGGTGACGACACGCCCGTGCTGGTCGCCGACCGGGACGGCCGGATCTGGATGGCCTACGGGGACGAGGGCATCTACGGCGACCACCCGATGTCCTGCGCGGGACTCCGGGGCGCCGACACCCACGGCCGGGTGGTGTGGAGCCCGGACCACCGGAAGGACCTGCCCGGGTACCCCCTGGAGGGCCTGGCCGGAGCCACCGAGGGACGGTACGCCTGGCTGGCCTGGTACCCGAGCTCCTCGGGCAGCTACCTCACCCGGATCGAGGCGGCCGGCGGGACCTCGTCCACGGTGCCCTGCCCGGTCCGGATGCCGGTCGGCTTCGCGGTCCGCGCCCGGGAGGGCGTCTTCCTGTCCCAGGGCGGGGAGTTGACCTGGCACCTGCTGGTCGGCAAGAAGTGGAAGCGGACCGGGAAGCGCAGGCCGGACGTGCCCGGCGAGCTCGACCGCCGCCGTGCCTACGGCCGGGACGGCGTGCTGTGGTTCCGGTCCGGCAACGGCTGGTACCGGGTCGAGGTCTAGGAAGGGCCCTGGCGCCGGCCCCGGGACGGGCGGCCTTGGGACGGGTCAGGCCCGCCCCGGTCCGGCGCCCCCGCCGCGTGCTCGGCGCGGGCCGCCAGTTCGCGCAGGTGCTCGCGCAGCGCGGGCGGCTCGTGCACCTCGAAGGCGCAGTCCAGCGAGAGCAGCCGCATCGCCGTCCACTCCAGGGAGTCGGTGCGGGAGCGGAGCCGGCAGCTGTGCTCGTCGATCGGCTCGACCTCGGAGTCGCCCGGCCGGAGGCTGCGGCGGACCTGCTCGGCCGGGGCGTGCACGGTGGCGACCACGGTGCCGCTCGGCGACGGGCGGTGCAGCTTGCCCGCCACGTAGGCGGCGGCGTCCTCGGCGGGGAGCGGGCGCGGGGTGAAGCGGACGCCGGTGGCGGCCGGGCCGCTCAGCCGGTCGACCCGGAAGAGCCGCCAGTCCTCGCGGTCCAGGTCGTAGCCCACCAGGTACCAGCGGCGGCCGACCGAGACCAGCCGCTCGGGCTCGACCTGCCGCCTGGTCTCGGCCCCGTCGTACGCCCGGTAGCCGAAGCGCAGCCGCTCCCGGGCGGTGACGGCGCGGGCGAGCACGGTGAGGTCCTCCGGGTCGACGGTCGGGCCGTCCCCGGTGAGCAGCGGCACGGTGGCGGAGTTGAGCGTCCCGACCCGCTGCCGCAGCCGGCCCGGCAGCACCTGGAGCAGCTTGCCGAGCGCCCGTACCGAGGCCTCCTCGATGCCGACCACGGCGTGCCCGGCCGCGGCGCGCAGCCCGACCGCGATGGCCACCGCCTCCTCGTCGTCCAGCAGCAGCGGGGGCATCGCCGTGCCCGCGACCAGCCGGTAGCCGCCGTCCGGGCCCATGCTGGCCCGCACCGGGTAGCCGAGCTCGCGCAGCCGGTCGATGTCGCGCCGGATGGTGCGGGGGCTGACGCCGAGCCGCTCGGCGAGTTCGCTGCCGGGCCACTCGCGCGGGGTCTGGAGCAGGGACAGGAGGCTCAGCAGCCGGGCCGGGGTGTCGCTCATGGCGTCCAGCATGCCCGACCAACTGGGACAGGTTCTGACCTACACGGCCGTTACCGTCGCGGACGTGGAGAAGAGCGGCGTGGACGTGAAGAAGAAAAAAGAGGAGACCGCAATGAGTACCGCGGCAGCGGACCGGCGGAGGTGGATCGCGCTGACGATCGTGATGGTGGCCTCCTTCATGGACCTGGTGGACGTCACCATCGTCAACATCGCCATCCCGAGCATCCAGCAGGACACCGGCGCCTCCTTCAGCGCCATCCAGTGGGTGACCGGCGGCTACGCGCTGGCCTTCGCGATCGGGCTGATCACCGGCGGCCGGCTGGGCGACATCCACGGCCGCAAGCGGGTGTTCCTGATCGGGATCGGCGGCTTCACGCTGGCCTCGGCGCTGTGCGGGCTGGCCTCCGGCCCGGAGATGCTGGTCGCGACCCGGCTGCTCCAGGGCGGGACGGCGGCGCTGATGGTGCCGCAGGTGCTGTCGATCATCCACGCGACCTTCCCGGCGGAGGAGCGCGGCAAGGTGTTCGGCCTGTTCGGCGCGGTGGTCGGGCTGGGCGCGGTCTCCGGTCCGCTGATCGGCGCGCTGCTCACCGAGTGGGACCTGTTCGGTCTGGCCTGGCGGCCGATCTTCCTGATCAACCTGCCGGTCGGCATCGCCGGCCTGCTGCTCGGCCGCCGCTTCATCGACGAGTCGAAGGCCGACCAGGCGCTGAAGCTGGACCTGGTGGGCGTGGCGCTGGCCAGCCTCGGCCTGCTGATGCTGATCTACCCGCTGACGCACGGCCGGGAGGCCGGCTGGCCGCTGTGGGGCTACCTGTCGATGGCCGGGAGCCTGCCGGTGTTCGCGCTGTTCGTGGTGTACGAGAAGGTCAAGACGCGGCGGGACGGCTCGCCGCTGGTGGAGCTGGCGCTGTTCCGGGTGAAGTCCTTCGCGGCCGGCATCTGCGTGCAGCTGGCCTTCGGCGTGGCGCTCGGCATCTACTTCCTGGTCTGGACCCTCTACATGCAGGTGGGCCTGGGCTGGAGCCCGCTCAAGGCCGGCGCGACCGGCATCCCGTTCTCGATCGCGGTCTCCACGGCGGCCGGACTGTCGGTGCAGAAGCTGGTGCCGCGGTTCGGCCGGAAGGTCCTGCAGACCGGCGCGCTGGTGATGGCGGCGGGCGTGCTCGTCTACATCTGGGAGGCGGACCGGTACGGGATGGCGATCACGAACTGGCAGATGGTGCTGCCGCTGGTGGTGATGGGCCTCGGGATGGGGCTGATCGTCGCGCCGATCACCGACGCGGTGCTGGCGGAGGTGCCGCGCGAGCACGCCGGTTCGGCGTCCGGGCTGATCAACACCGTGCAGCAGGTGGGCAACGCGCTCGGGCTCGGCCTGGTGTCGGTGGCCTTCTTCGGGGCGATGGACGACGTGGTCGCGCCGGAGGCGGTCGGGGCGGCGTTCGGCGGGGCCTTCGTGAACGCGATGTGGTGGGTCGTCGGGGTGCTGCTCGCCGTCTTCCTGCTGATGTTCGCGCTGCCGCGGCGACGCAAGGCGGCCGGGGCCGTGGCCGGCTCCACCGCCGAGGAGCGGGAGCCCGTCCTGATCTGACGGAGCGCTCCCGTTCGCGGGCCCCGGTCGCGCGGCGCGGCCGGGGCCCGCGTCGCGCTCTGGGAGGGCCCGGCCCCGACGCGGTCGGCCGGGTGGGTCGACCGCCGGTACGGGCGGCCGGGCCGTCGGTCAGCGCGCACCGGTCGAGGCGGGGGCGGCGGTCGTACGGGTGGTGGTGCGCGGCTTGGCGGCGGCCTTGGCCTCCTTCGCGACGCGCTTCATCTCCTGCTTGAACTCACGTACCAGGGTGAGGGATTCGGGGCCGGTGATGTCCGCGACCGAGCGGTGCGCACCCTCCTCGCCGTACGCCCCGGCCGCCTCGCGCCAGCCCTCCGGCCGCACCCCGTACTGCTTGCCGAGCAGGGCCAGGAAGATCTGCGACTTCTGCTTGCCGAAGCCGGGCAGGGCGTTGAGCCGGCTGAGCAGCTCCTTGCCGGTGCGGACGTTCTTCCACAGCGCCGCGGCGTCGCCGTCGTACTGCGCGACGAGGAACTGGCAGAGCTGCTGCACCCGTTTGGCCATCGCGGCCGGGTAGCGGTGCACCGCGGGCTTCGCGGAGAGGAGCGCGACGAACTCCTCCGGGTTGTAGGTGGCGATCTCGTGGGCGTCCAGGTCGTCGTGGCCGAGGCGCTGCGCGATGGTCAGCGGGCCGGTGAACGCCCACTCCATCGGGACCTGCTGGTCCAGCAGCATGCCGACGAGCGCGGCGAGCGCACTCCGTCCGAGCAGTTCGTCGGCCTCGGGCTGTTGTGCGAGCCGAACGGTGACGTTCACGGGCTTGCCCTCCTCGGAGTTGACGTCTGGTCGGCGCCCAGTCTGGTGGACGCGGCGTTGGCGCACAGGATCAACACGCCCGTAGCCGGGGAAGTCGTCTCTGTACAAGGCCTTGCCAGAGCTGCATTGTTCGTTGGCGGAGCGGTTGCCGGGGGTAGCGGCGGGGTGTCGCGGACAATTTTTTGCCCGCGCCTGTCACATCCGGCGGATGCCCCGGGTCAGGGGAGTGCCGAACCGAACAGCCGTCGAATGGGAGCACTCCAATGTCCGTCGCCCACACCGTCGTCACCGTCCTCGCCGCCCTCATGGTCGGCTTCTCGGCCTACTCCGTCTTCGCCGGCGCCGAGTACGTCGTGAAGCCGCTCGCCGACTACGGCGTCCCGCGCGCCTGGTGGACCTGGCTCGGCGTCGCCAAGGCGGCCGGCGCCCTCGGCCTGCTGGCCGGCCTCGCCGTCCCGGCCGTCGGCTACGCGGCCGCGGTCGGCGTGATCCTCTACTTCCTCGGCGCCGTGATCACCGTCCTCCGCGCCCGCGCCTACGCCCACGCCCCCTTCCCCCTCGTCTACATGGCGCCCGCCGCCGCCTCCCTCGTCCTCGCCCTCGCGGCCTGAGCCGGGGCTGTCCGGCAGCCGGGCCCGGCGGGGGCGCCCGGCCGCCGACCCGCCGCTCCGATGGGGGCGGCGTGCGCGGGGGAGGAGTGCGCGGGGCGGGTATGGGGGCGTGCGTGGTGGGGGAGGGCGCTCGGCTGGGCGGGTGGCTTCGAACGGGGGGAACGAGTCATTTCATATGACTGTTTCTGTTGTGCCGGTGCGGCGAGCTGACGACGGGTCATTCTTGGTCCAATCGACGCGTCCAGAAAGGCTCGCCCGCCGTGACCCAGCCGTTCGAACTGCCGTCCTTCTACGTGCCGCACCCGGCACGCCTCAACCCCCATCTGGACGAGGCACGGGCCCACTCCACCGACTGGGCCCGGGAGATGGGGATGCTGGAGGGTTCCGGAATCTGGGATCAGGCCGACCTGGAAGCCCACGACTACGGCCTGCTCTGCGCGTACACCCACCCCGACGCCTCCGCCGAGGCGCTGTCGCTGGTCACCGACTGGTACGTGTGGGTCTTCTTCTTCGACGACCACTTCCTCGACATGTTCAAGCGCACCAACGACCGCGGTGCGGGCAAGGCCCACCTCGACCGGCTGCCGCTGTTCATGCCGGCCGACCCGGCCGCCGAGCTGCCCGAGCCGGAGAACCCGGTTGAGGCGGGCCTGGCCGACCTGTGGCGGCGCACCGTGCCGGTGATGGGCGAGGACTGGCGGATCCGGTTCGCCGAGAGCACCCGGAACCTGCTCAACGAGTCGCTGTGGGAGCTCGCCAACATCAACGAGGGCCGGGTGGCCAACCCGGTCGAGTACATCGAGATGCGCCGCAAGGTCGGCGGCGCGCCCTGGTCCGCGCAGCTGGTCGAGTACGCGGCCGGCGCCGAGGTGCCGAAGGAGGTGTCGGGTTCGCGGGCGCTGCGGGTGCTGATGGACGCCTTCTCCGACGGGGTGCACCTGCGCAACGACATCTTCTCGTACCAGCGGGAGGTGGAGGACGAGGGCGAGCTGAGCAACGGCGTCCTGGTGCTGGAGCGCTTCCTGGAGTGCTCCACCCAGGAGGCCGCGGACGCGGTCAACGACCTGCTCACCTCGCGGCTCCAGCAGTTCGAGAACACCGTGTTCACCGAACTGCCGGTGCTGTTCGCGGAGACCGGGCTGGACCCGGCGGGGCGCGCCCGGGTCACGGCGTACGTCAAGGGCCTGCAGGACTGGCAGTCCGGCGGGCACGAGTGGCACCTGCGGTCCAGCCGGTACATGAACGGCGGTGGGGCGGCCGCGGGTTCGGGCGGTCCTGGTGGCGAGGTCGCTCCCGGCTCGGGCGGTGGACCGGTGGGCCTGCCGGGCCTGCCGGGTCTGCCGGGAGGGCCCGGAGGCGGCAACTGGTGGGACCAGTACGCGATCGGCGGCATCGGGACCTCGGCGCTGGACATCCTGCGCAGCACGGCCGCCGGGGCCACGGCGGCCACGGCGGAGACGGCGAAGGCGGCGGCGACTGGCTCGACGCCGGCGGCCAAGGGCGCGGCGGGCCCGGCCGCGCGGCGGGCACGGTCGCACGGCCACGTGCCGTACCAGGCCGTCGGGCCGTCCCTGCTGCCCGAGTTCAAGCTGCCGTACGAGCTCCGGCTGAGCCCGCACCTGGACGGTGCCCGGGAACGCGTGATCGCGTGGGCCGAGCGGATGGGACTGCTGGCGGCTGAGCCGGGCGTTCCCGGATCCGGCATCTGGGACGCCGAGTCGATGCGCGACTACGACCTCCCGCTCTGCGCGGCCGGCCTCCACCCGGACGCCACGGCCGACCAACTCGACATCTCCTCGGCCTGGTTGGCCTGGGGCACCTGGGCCGACGACTACTACCCCCGGGCCTTCGGGCGGACCCGCGACCTGGGCGGCGCCAAGGCCGCCAACGCGAGGCTTTCCCTGTTCATGCCGGTGGACGGCGCCCCCACGGCGGAGCCCGTCAACGCGCTGGAGCGCGGCCTCGCCGACATCTGGGAGCGCACCGCCGGCCCGATGACCGTCGAGGCCAGGGGCCGGTTCCGGGTGGCGGTCGAGGCGATGCTGGACAGCTGGATCTGGGAGCTGAGCAACCAGATCCAGAACCGGATCCCGGACCCGGTGGACTACCTGGAGATGCGCCGCTCCACCTTCGGCTCCGAGCTCACCGCGAGCCTCTCCCGCCTCGGCCACGGGCAGACCGTGCCGCCGGAGGTGTACGACCACGGGTCGATGCGCGCGCTGGAGAACTCCGCGATGGACTACGCGTGCATGATGAACGACCTCTTCTCGTACCAGAAGGAGATCGAGTACGAGGGCGAGCTGCACAACGCCGTCCTGGTGGTGCAGAACTTCTTCGGCTGCGACTACGAGTCGGCGGTCCGGATCGTCGACGACCTGATGCACTCGCGGCTGGGCCAGTTCCAGCACGTGGTGCAGAAGGAACTCCCGGTCATGTACGAGGACTTCGGGCTGGAGCAGGCGGCCAGGGAGATGCTCGACGGGTACGTGGGGGAGCTGGAGAACTGGCTCGCGGGCATCCTGAACTGGCACGAGGGCTGCCTCCGGTACGCCACGGCCGACCTGGAGCGGCACTTCGGCGCCGAGCGGGACCTGGTGGAGGCCTCGCAGGCCCGTCGGGCGGCCACGGCGGTGGCCGCCGAGGTTCCGGTGTCCGCCACCGCCCCGGTCCCGTCGGTCCCGCCGCCCCCGGTGCCGCTCGGCCCGACCGGCCTGGGGACGGCCTCGCTGCGCCTGTCGGCGGGCGGGTGACGCCGGAGGGCGGCTGACGCCGGAGGGTTGCTGACGCCGGAGGGCGGGTGACGTCGACGGGTCGCACCCGCGCGGGTCCAGCCCGCGCGGGTGTGCCGCATCGTGGCTAGGCTGGCGAACCGGGGGTCGGCGTGCGCCCCCCGGCGCGCGCACTTTCGCCACACACGAGGGCAGAGAGATGGCTGCGCTACCTGAGGGCACACCCTGTTGGGCCGACGCGATGTTCACCGACCTGGAGGGCGCGAAGGCCTTCTACGGCGACGTGTTGGGCTGGACCTTCGGCGAGAGCTCGTCGGAGTTCGGGAACTACACCCAGGCCTACGCGGACGGCAAGGCCGTCGCCGCGATCGTGCCGCCGATGCCGGGCGCGGAGGCCCAGTCCGCCTGGTGCCTCTACCTGGCCTCGCCGGACGCCGGTGCCACCGCGACGCGGATCCGCGCCAACGGCGGCGAGGTGGTCATGGGGCCGATGCAGGTCGGCGACTTCGGCACGATGGTGATCGCCAAGGACCCGGCCGGGGTGGTGTTCGGCGTCTGGCAGGCCGGCCGGCACGAGGGCTTCGAGAAGCAGGGCGAGCCCGGCGCCTACACCTGGGCCGAGGTGGTGACCCGCGAGCCCGCGAAGGCGGACGCCTTCTTCCCGGCGGTCTTCCCGTTCGGCGTGAAGAAGATGGCGGGCGGGGACTTCGACTACCGGATGTTCCAGGTCGACGACCGGCCGGTGCTCGGCCGGATGGGCGCGGAGGGGGACTTCCTGCCGCCCGAGGCGCCCTCGTACATCAGCGTCTACTTCGCGGTGGACGACACCGACGCCGCGATCGGCCGGCTGACGGCCCGTGGCGGCAAGGTGTATTTCGGGCCGATGGACAGCCCGTTCGGCCGGTTCGCGGCGGTCGGCGACCCGCAGGGGGCGGCCTTCGGGTTGATCGACATCGGTCGGCGGGTAGGGGAGCAGCCGGAGACGGTGGACGTCTGATGCGTCCGACGGGACGACGACCGGCAGGGGTGGCCGATGGGTGAGCGCGAGGAACTCGTCGAAACGCTGGACAAGCACCGCGAACTGCTGCGGCGCACCGTACGGGACCTCACCGACGCGCAGGCGGCCGAGCGCACCACGGTCAGCGAGCTGTGCCTCGGCGGCCTGATCAAGCACGTGGCGGCGGTCGAGGCGCGCTGGGCGCGGTTCATGACCGGCGGCGCGGAGGCGATGCGGCGCGGGGACGGGGGCGCCGCCGACCCGGACGCCTGGGCGGCCCAGTTCCGGATGGCGGAGGGCGACACCCTGGCCGGTCTGCTCGCCGAGTACGAGCGGACGGCGCGCGGGACGGACGAGCTGGTCCGGACCCTGCCCGACCTCGACCTCGCCCACGAGCTGCCGCCCGCGCCCTGGTTCCCGCCGGGCACGGCCTGGTCGGCCCGGCGGGTGCTGCTGCACCTCATCGCCGAGACCGCGCAGCACGCCGGGCACGCGGACATCATCCGGGAGTCGCTGGACGGGGCGAAGTCGATGGGCTGAGCGGCGGTCGCCCGGTACTTTGATCGGCGCATCGAGTGGCGGTTCGAGCGACGGTTCGATCGGCGCATCGAGTGGCGCCGGGGACGGCTGTCAGGGCAGCTCCACGCCGAGGAGTTCGCGCAGCGCCCGGCCGCCGTCCGGGGTGACCCGAAGGGCCCGGCCGGAGCCGATCCGTTCCACCCAGGCGCGGTCCAGGGCGGCCCGGCAGAGTGCCGCGCCGAGCGCCCCGCCCAGGTGGGTGCGGCGTTCCGTCCAGTCCAGGCAACCGCGCACGACCGGGCGTCCGCCCCGGCGGCCCGCGCGCGGCGGCAGCTCGATCGCCTGCGCGGCCAGCCAGTCCCGGCCGTGCCCGGTGACGGCCAGCCCGCCCTCCTCGGTGACCAGGCCGCGGGCGAACAGCGCGTCCGACACGGCCACGCCGAGGCGTCCGGCCAGGTGGTCGTAGCAGGTACGGGCCCGGGCCTCGGCGCTCAGCCGGGTGGCCTCGGTCAGGTTGCGCGGCGCGGTCGCGGTGCCGGTGCCGGTGCCGGACTCGGCGAAGACGGTGAGGTCCTCGATCAGCGTTGCCACCGCGGGCGTGGCCAGCCGGACGTACCGGTGCCGGCCCTGTCGTTCCTCGGCCAGCAGCCCGCCCGCGATCAGCCGGGACAGGTGCTCGCTGGCCGTGGACGGCGCCACGCGCGCGTGGCGGGCCAGCTCACCGGCGGTCCAGGCGCGACCGTCGAGCAGCACCGTGCAGATGGCGGCGCGGGTGGGGTCGGCGAGCAGGGCGGCGAAGGCGGCGAGCGTCATGCCTCCATGGTCGGGGCACAGGGGAGCGTGCGGGCGCCGAGTCGCGTACCGGGGCGGAGCGGCGCACGGAGGACGGGGCGGTCGCGGCGGCGGGGCCGCGTGGGGGAGCGGAGCCGGGGACATGCCCCCAGGGTCGCCCCCGCACGGTTCGGCCGGGGCCGAAACGACCCGGGGCCACGATGACGGCATGAGCGAAACCACGGTGGCCTCCGGCCCCGCGACGATGACCTTCTCCCGCTACGAGGACGTGACGGCGGCGCTGGCCGACCCGGCGCTGGTCCCGCCGCCCGCCGGGCCGTCCGCGCCCGGAGCGCCCGGCGCCGCCCCCGGCACGGTGGCCTGGCTGCGGTCCGCCGTCGCCAGGTTCAGTTCCGGCGAGCCGCACGCCCGGCGCCGGGCGCTGGTGCTGGCGGAGCTGGAGCGGCTGGACCCGGACCGGCTGCGGGTGGCCGCGGCCGCCGGCTTCGAGTCCGACGTCCGGCTGCGGGTGGTCCGGGTGCTCGCGGCGGAGCTCGGCCTGGCCGACCCGGAGGCCGTGGCGCGGGATGTCGCGACGGTGTCCCGGGCGTACTTCGCCGATGCGCCGGCCGACCAGGTGGCGGCCGACCCGGCGGCAGACGCGGCGGTGGCCCGGCTGCTGTCCGTGGTGGGGGACCGGGACGACGCGGCGAAGGACGGGGACGACGCGGCGGGGGACCGGGAGGACGCGGCGAAGGACGGGGACGACGCGGCGGGGGACCGGGACGAGGAGACGGCCGCGAACCGGATCGGTCTGCTCGTCCAGGCCTGCGACGCCACCGCCGCGCTGGTCGAGGGCGCCCGCCGGCACGAGGACGGTCTGGCCGGCGTGCTGCGCGCGGACCCGCCGGTCCGGACGATGCGTCGGCTCGCCGCCCGGGCGACCGAGGTCGGCCGGGTCGCGGTACCGGCCGGGACGCGGGTCCTGCTCGACATCGCGGCGGCCCAGTCTGGGGCGCCGGAGGGCGTCGCGCTCACCTTCGGCGCTCCGCCCCGGAGTTGCCCGGGCCGCTCGCAGGCGCTGGTCATCGCCGAGGGCATCCTGTACGGCGCCTCCGATCCGGCGGACGCCGGGGCGCCGGACATGCCGACCGTGCCGGATCGGGGGAAGGTCGAACTCGCCTCCCTGGTACCGGAGATGGTCGAGAGCGTGCTCGCCCTGGCGGCCGGCTGGACCGCCTGGGGCGGTCGCCCGATCCTCAACGCCGACGGCCGAACCTACACGCCGCACAAGGCTGTTCGCCGTATCGCCGACCATCTCGTCGACCACCTCGCCGAGTTGGAGGCCCGGGTGGCCGGTGAGCCGACCGAGCCCGACCACTGGCACGCCTCCGGGGTCACCACCCCGGCCGACCTGGCCCCGTTCACCACCGCCGACCTGGACGAGGCCCGCAGCCGGCTGACCCGGTTGGCCGGGATCTGGTCCCGGCGGATCACCGCACTGCCGGACGAGTGGTTGGACGACTCGCCGGGGACGGGCTGGAGCTTCCGGCAGATCGTCCGGCACGTCTCCGGGGCCGGGTACTACTACGCGGACTCGGTCGGCGCGCTCGGCAGCCTCGCGGGTGCGACCGACCACCCGGAGGGTGCGACCGACCACTCGGAGGGTGCGACCGGCACCCCGGCGAACGCGACCGGAAACCTCACGAACGACCCGACGGAGACGACCCGATGACCCCCTTCGCCGCCCTGCACCACCGCCCCGGCCGTCCGCTGCTGCTCCCCAACGCCTGGGACCACGCCTCGGCCGTCGCCCTCGCCGCCCAGGGACACCCCGCGATCGGCACCACCAGCCTGGGTGTGGCGGCCGTCGCCGGCCTGCCCGACGGTGCCGCCGCCACCCGCGCGGAGACCGTACGGCTGGCGCGCCGGCTCGGGCGGGTCGGCTTCCTGCTCAGCGTCGACGCGGAGTCCGGCTTCAGCGACGATCCGGACGAAGTCGCCGAACTGGCCGTGGAGTTGGCGAAGGCCGGAGCGGTCGGCATCAACCTGGAGGACGGCCGGGCGGACGGTTCGCTGACCCCCGTCGACCGCCATGCCGCGAAGATCGCGGCGGTGAAGGCGGCCGTGCCGGAGCTGTTCGTCAACGCCCGCACCGACACCTACTGGTGCGGGCAGGACGCCCCCGAGGCGGGGGCGCTCCGGCGCCTGGACGCCTACCAGCGGGCGGGCGCGGACGGCGTGTTCGTCCCCGGGCTGGCCGATCCGGCGGCCATCGGCCGGCTGGTCGGCATGCTCTCCGTCCCGCTGAACATCCTCTGGACGCCGGCCGGCCCGGGCCTCGCCGAGCTGGCCGCGCTCGGGGTGGCCCGGGTCAGCCTGGGCTCGCTGCTGTACCGCGCGGCACTGGCGGCGGCGGTGGCCACGGCGGCGGCCGTCGCGGCCGGCGAGCCGGTCGGTCCGGTGCCGGGGTACGCGGAGGTGCAGGCCCTCAGCGGGAGTTGAGCGTCTCCGGGGAGCGGTGACGGGCGCCCCAGGGCCGGCGCCCCAGGGCCGGCGCCCTCAGGCCCCGTGGCGGGCGGTGCGGGCCGCCTCGATCCCGTCCAGGATGACGTTGACGCCCCGGGCGAAGCTGCTGTCCCGGCCCGCCTCGACCTCGCCCGGAACCTCGGTGGTGTACAGCCGGTGCAGTCGCGGGAACTCCTTGGTGGCCTCGATGACGGTGGGCAGGAGCCGGTTGATCCACTCCTGCTCGTCGTGGCCGCTGCGGGCCAGCGAGCTCACCCAGGAGGCCTCCACGCAGGCGGTTCCGATGGTGTAGCCCATCACGGCGCTCATCGCGTCGTTCGCGTCGCCCATCTCGAAGCCGGCCGTGTCCAGGACGGCCAGCAGGGACTCGGAGATGCGCATCCAGTTGGGGCCGAGGTAGATCATCCCGACGTCGCCGATCACCGAGACCATCCACGGGTAGCGAATGATGGTCGCGCGCATGCTCTCGGCGCACTCCATGATCTTCGCGCGCCAGACCTTCGGGTCCTCGGAGCCCTCGGCCTCCGGCTGCGGGAGGGTACCGAAGACCTGGTCGACGACCAGGGCGAGCAGTTCCTCCTTGTTGGCGACGTGGGTGTAGAGCGAGGTCGCGCCAGCGTTCAGCCGGGCGGCGAGCTTGCGCATGCTCAGCGCGTCGATGCCGTCGGAGTCCAGCAGTGCGAAGGCCTCGGCGACGATCTGCTCGCGACTGAGGGAGGGCTGCTCCCGCCGTCGTTGGGGGCGGTTCCACGGCAGGGGGATGCCCGGGGTCGTGCCGTCCTCTGATTTGGCCGCCATCGGGCCCTCCTCGCCAGTCGTCGATCGCCGGACCCGGTCCGGTGCGGCGCAGCTTGCCACAGGTCGCTGCGAACAGTGTACGGCCCAACGAACGGTGTGCGGAGATCGAACGGCGTGCGGCATTGCGAACAGTGTGCGGTGTCCGTACAGTGTTCGGAGCGGCGCACACCGTACCCCTGGGGACGGAGGGCGGTGTGCCCGCGACGACTTCCGCGCGGCTCCGGCCGGCCACGGCCACGGCTCGCGCGCTCATTCCGAAGCCCGAAGCCCGAAGCCCGGGTTCGCAGCGAGAAGCTCAAACCCGGGTTCGACGCGAGAAGTTCAAAGGGGGAAAACGCCGTGCAACGTCATCCGCAGCGCTGGCTCATTCTGGTCGTGCTCTGTCTCAGCAGCCTGGTGCTGGTGATCGACAACATGGTGCTCACGGTGTCCATCCCGCCGATCGCGGAGGACCTCAAGGCCGGGGCGCAGGACATCCAGTGGATCATCGACTCGTACATCCTGGTCTTCGCCGGCCTGCTGCTCACCTCGGGCAGCCTCTCCGACCGCTTCGGACGGCGGAAGGTGATGATCGTCGGACTCGCGCTGTTCGGCGCGGCCTCACTGGTCGCGGCCTACGCCGGCAGCTCCGGTGAGCTGATCGCCGGGCGCGTCCTGATGGGCGTCGGCGGCGCGCTGGTCATGCCGAGCACGCTCTCCATCCTGATCACCGTCTTCGACGACGAGGAACGCCCGAAGGCGATCGCCGCCTGGACCGCCGTGGCCATGGTCGGCCTGGTCGGCGGTCCGGTGCTGGGCGGCGCGCTGATCGCGCACTTCTGGTGGGGCGCGGTCTTCCTGCTCAACGTGCCGATCGCGGCGGTCGCCATCATCGCCGCGGTGCTGCTGATGCCGGAGTCCAAGGGACCGTGGCGCCGACCCGACCTGCCGGGCATGGTGCTGTCGATGGTCGGCATGACGGCGCTGGTCTGGTCGATCATCGTGCTGCCCCGGGACGGCTTTACCAGCGTGAGCACCCTCGGCGCGCTCCTGCTCGCGGTGGCCTCGCTGACCGGCTTCGCCGTCCGGCAGGTCCGCACCGACTCGCCGATGGTCCCGCTCAACCTGTTCCGCAACCGGGTCTTCACCGGCGCCAGCTTCTCGCTCGTCCTGCTGACCTTCGCCACCGGCGGGCTGATGCTGGTCCTCACCCAGTACCTCCAGTTCGTGCTGGAGTTCTCGCCCACCGACACCGGCCTCGCCTTCATCCCGCTGGCCATCGCCTCGCTGGTGTTCAACGCGCTCGGCGCGGTGCTCGGCAAGAAGGTCCCGGCGCGGGTGCTCACCTCGATCGGCATGCTGATCATCGCGGGCGGCTTCGGGCTGCTGGCCACCCTCTCGGTCGGCGACGGCTTCACCAAGGTCGCCCTGGCCATGCTGGTGCTCGGCGTCGGCTCCGGCCTCGGCATGCCGGCCGCCGCCAACGCGCTCATGGGCGCCATCCCGAGCGAGCACGCCGGCGTCGGCTCCGCGCTCAACGACACCATCCAGCAGTCCGGCGCGGCGCTCGGCGTGGCCATCCTCGGCACCGTGCTCTCCAGCACCTACACCGGTGCGATGCCCGACGCCGCCCCCACCGCCGCCCGCCACGACATCACCGGCGCGCTCGCGCTGGGCGGCTCCACCGGGGACGGCGGACTGGTCGCGGCCGCCCGGGAGGCGTTCAACACCGCCACCTCCACCACCTTCACGGTGGGCGGCATCGCGGTCGTCGCGGCCGCGGCGCTCACCCTGGTGCTGATGCGCGACGGCCGGAAGACCGCCGACGGGACGGCCGGGACCCCGACGGAGCCCACGGCCGAGCGGGTCGGCTGACCCCCTCCGGGCCGTTGGCCCCGGCCGCCCCGGGCGGCCGGGGCCAACGACGCGCCCGCGCGCTCGCCTCCCGGGACGCGTAGCCTCACCTCATGGACCCGTCCTCCCCGTACCTGGAGCGCGTGTCCCGACTGCCCGGCGCGGTCGTGTGGACGAAGCGGGCCCCCGGCCGTACGGATGCCGGACGTACGGGCGCGGATGCCGGACGTAGGGGCGATGCCTCGGCCGGGGCCGTCCTGCCCGACGGCTGCATGGACCTGCTGTGGACGGAAGGCCGGCTGCTGGTCGCCGGACCGGACACCCGCGCCTTCCGCCCCGGCCCCGGACTGCGCGGCCCATGGGTCGGCGTGCGCTTGCGCCCCGGTGCCGCCCCCGCCCTGCTCGGCGTCCCCGCCCACGAACTCCGCGACCGCCGCGTCGAGTTGGCCGACCTGCGGCCAGCCGCCGAGGTCCGACACCTCACCGAACGCATCGGCGCGGCCCCCGACCCGGCCGCCGCACTGGAAGCCCTGGCCCTGCGCCTGGCGGCCGAGGCACCGCCCGAGGACCCGCTGATCCGCGCGGTGGCCGCCTCGCTCGCCGCCGGGCGGTCCGTCGCCGCGACGGCCGGGACGGTCGGCCTCGGCGCGCGCCAACTCCACCGCCGCTCCCTGACCGCCTTCGGCTACGGCCCCAAGACCCTCGCCCGGATCCTGCGCATGCAACGCGCCCTGGCCCTCGCCCGCGCCGGCGTCCCACTGGCCGAAACGGCCGCCCGGGCCGGCTATGCGGACCAGGCCCACCTGGCCCGCGACGTACGGGAGTTGACGGGCATGCCGGTCACCGCGCTACTGCTCTCCTAGCCTCCCCCTACAGCGGCGCGAGCAGATCCACCCCGTTGCCGTCCGGATCGTGCACCACGGCGTACCGCTGCCCCCAGAAGGCGTCCCAGGGCTTCAGCTCCCCGTGGTACCCGGCGCCGGTCAACTCCTCGTACACCGCGTCCACCTGCGCGGGACTCGCGCAGCGGAACGCCAGCGCGGTGCGCGTACCGCCGCTCGGCGGCTGCCACCCGGGATGGAACGACCGGATGGTGGCCTCGGCGTCGAGCACCAGCAGCGGCCCGCCCGGCAACGTGCCCTCGACGTGCGGCTCCCCCTCGGCCCCTGCCGGAAACTCCACCCCCAACCTCCGGTAGAAGGCGACCGAGGCGGTCATGTCCGAAACGGCCAGCCCGACGAAGGCGAACTGCGGTGCAGATGTGCTGTTCATGCCTGCCACGCTAGACACCTCCCACGCACCCGGTCTTGAACGAATCGGACACCCGGGGCCCGCCCGGTCCGCCCGGTCCGCCCGCCCGGTCCGCCCACCCGATCCGCCTGGCCGGGGCCCGCCCCGAAGCGGCACCGACACCCCGACGCGCTCGCTCCCCGCGCGGGTCGCGGCGCCGGATCAGAATGGGTCATGCCCACACCGGACTCCTCGGGGCCGCCGCCCGAGCACCCATCGCCCGGCACGGCCCCCGCCCGGGCCGGAGAGCGGTGGTGGCCGGTCGTCTCCGCGGTGCTGATCGCCGCCCTGCTGCACGTCCTGCTCCCCGAGACCTATCGGGAGAGTCCCCCGTGGGTGCTGCCGGCGGTCCTGCTCGTCCTGCTCGTCGTGCTGGTCGTCGGTGACCCAGGTCGCATCGACCGCCGGCGGCGGTGGCTGCGCGTGGTCACCGACCTGGTGATCGCGTTCGTGACGCTGGCGAACCTGTTCGCCGCCGGGCGGCTGGTGGCCGACATCCTGACCGGCAACAAGATCTACGCCAACAACGCCACCGGCCTGCTGGCGACCGGCGGCGTGGTCTGGGCGACCAATGTCATCGCGTTCGCGCTCTGGTACTGGGACCTGGACCGGGGCGGGGCGGCCGCGCGGGCGTACCGTCCGTTCGCCGACCCCGCGTTCGTCTTCCCGGAGATGCAGCACTCGCACCACGCACCGCCCGACTGGGTGCCGATCTTCGCGGACTACCTCTCGCTGTCCTTCTGGACGGCCACGGCCTTCAGCCCGACCGACGTCTCCGCGATCCGGAGGTGGGCCAAGACGCTGATGATGGCCCAGGCCGCCGTCTCACTGATGGTCGGAGCCCTGGTGATCGCCCGCGCGATCAACATCCTCCAGTAGCCCGCGCAGACCCGCGGGCGGTACCCGGGCGGGCCGCCCGGGTACCGCCCGCGGCCGCCGTCGGCCTCAGCCCTTCTTCCGCAGCACCATGAACTGGTCCGGCTTGATCAGGTCCATGCTGTACCGGAGGGTGTTGTCCGGCAGCATCGTGATCGCGGGATAGACCACCCCGTGGTCCTCGTCGGCGAGGCACTTCGTACCGGGGGAGGAGCCGGTCACCCGGTGCGCGTAGGTGATCCGGTTCTCGCTGGCCTGGGAGAGCGTCCACGCGCCCTCGCACCAGGTGCCGGACTGCGGCCTCTCGGTGCGGATCCTGCTCTTCTCCTCGCTCTCCGCCGACTGGACGACGGTGAGGACGACGGTGGTGACCTCCCCGCCGGCGGCCGTGCGTTCGCCGACCCACGTCCCGAGGAACTTCGCGGGGACGACGCCCGGCCCCGAGTCCGAGGGGGGTGCGCCGGGCGAGGGGCTGTCGTCGGCCGGAGCGGAGGCAGCGCCGGTCGGTTCCGGGCCCTTCGGTTCCTGGCTCTTCGGATCCGGGCTCTTCGAAACCGGGGCGGTGGGTGCCGCCCCACCCCCGGTCGGGGCGGTCCGCCCGGCGTTCGATGCGCCGGTGTCCCCGTCGTTCTTCCGTAGTTGTTCGACCATCAGGTACCCGCCGCCCAGCAGCAGTGCGCCGACCAGCACGGCCGTCAGCGCGCCGTACCTCCGTCGGCCGCGTGGCCGCGGCGGGTGCGGCCCGTAGCCCGGCACCGCCGTCGGCGCCGTGAGCGGTGCCGGTGGCACCGGGGCCGGGGCCGGGGCCGGCGTCCAGGGCTCGACGGGCGGGACGAGCCCTACGGGCGGTGGGCCGAAACCCGGCGGGCCCGGCATCCCGGCCCCGGCTGCACCAGCCGTACCGGGAACCCCAGCTGTACCGGGAACCTCGTACGCACCGCCGCCCGGTACGGCCCTCGCGGCCTCGCCCGTTTGCGCCCTCGCCACCTCGGCGACCACCGAGCGCCCGGTGGGATCCGGGGCCGCGACCACCGGCTCCGCACCAGGGGCGGCGGTCCTCTCCTCCGTGGTCCTCTCCTCCGGGGCCCTTTCCTCCGTGGTCGTCCCCTCCCGGGCCTCCCGCTCCCCCTCCAGATCCAGCAGCTGCACGGCGCTGCGCCCGACCGCCGCCGCCAGGGCCGGCGGCAGCCAGTGGCCCTGCCCCAGCCGGGCGGCGGCCGCGCCGTCGCCGTCCAGCCGTTCCCGGAGCCGTTCGGGCGTCGGGCGGCCGGACGGGTCCTTGGACAGGCAGTCACGGACGATCGAGTGCAGCGGGCCGGGCAGTCCGGAGAGGTCGGGTTCCTCGTGCAGCACCCGGTAGAGCAGGACGGGCGCGCTCACCCCGGAGCCGAACGGCAGCCTGCCGGTCGTCGCGTACGCGAGCACCGCGCCGAGCGAGAAGACATCGCCGGCCGGCCCGGCGGGCAGCGCGTTGACCTGCTCCGGCGACATGAAGCCCGGCGAGCCGAACACCTGGCCGGACTGGGTGAGCACGGTGGTGGCGTCCAGCGCGCGGGCGATGCCGAAGTCGATCAGCCGGGGGCCGTCCAGGCTGAGCAGCACGTTCGACGGCTTGACGTCCCGGTGCACCAGGCCGAGGCGGTGCACATGGGTGAGCGCCTCGGCGAGACCGACTCCGAGAGTTCGCACGGCCGGCTCGGGCAGCGGCCCGAACTCCCGTACGGCGGCGTTGAGCGCGGGGCCGGCGACGTAGCCGGTGGCCACCCAGGGGCGGTCGCCCTCGGTGTCCGCGTCCAGGACGGGTGCCGTCCACGTGCCGCCGACCCGTCGGGCGGCCGCCACCTCCTGGCGGAACCGGGCCCGGAACTCGGGGTCCCCGGCGAGGTCGTGACGGACCACTTTGACGGCGACGGTCCGCCCGCCCGACGTCCGGCCGAGGTAGACCCGGCCCATCCCGCCTGCCCCGAGCTGCCGCAGCAGCCGGTACTCGCCCACCCGCCGCGGATCGTCCGCTGCCAGCGGCTGCATGCCCACGCTCCCCTCGACGCCGGGCGCGGCCGTCCCCACCCCTCGCGTCCGGAGCAGACGTTATCGGTCCGGGACCACCCGTGGGACGGGATCACGGTCACGGAATCATCATCAGACGATCACACCGCCCCTGGCTTTCACGGCCCACGGCCCCGCGACAGCCCGCCTCCCCGTCGCGCCCACCCGTCGCCCCTCTCGGGACCGAGCGCCGGCCAACCGTTGGCCGCCGCCAGGCGGGTGCGGGAGGCGCGTCCGACCACAACCGGAACGGCAACCGTGAGACGAC
>NZ_JBHVRT010000010.1:80795-257333 GCF_042885555.1 Kitasatospora sp. NPDC058048
ACGACGAAGGCCCGGACCGCTGTGCGGTCCGGGCCTTCTGCCGGCGGAGGATACGAGATTCGAACTCGTGAGGGGTTGCCCCCAACACGCTTTCCAATTCCCCTCGGCTCCGTTCAGCGGGGTCCACACCAGTACTGACCTGGAGCGGTGTGATTGCCCCAGCCTCTTCCGAACGGCTTCGGACGGTGGCGAACGAGACCAGAAGTGAGACCAGCTGCCTCTGGCTTGTCGGTGGGCGTAGGCCTTCGTGTGCGTCGCGGGCTCGTCTGTTCGCGAATTCCGACCGCTCCACCTGGGGCTCTGCCAGAAGGTTCTTCAATTGGTTAGAGGAGGCAGCACTGCCAGTCGCGGCGGCGCCGTAGTGAGGGCTGCGACGGGACGAGGCTTGGGGCCGGCGGGGTCTCGAACCCCGGCTCCACGCATGGCGCCGTAACGTCGGACGGCGTGCTCTGGAGTCACCGCAAAGAGGCAACGGACAACTCGTCCGGATCGCCCCTTTGCGGGCGGAGTGCGTGCCAAACTCTCCCTCAGAGCAGTGGGATTGCTCCGATCACCCGCCCAGATCACCCAGATTCAGGCATCGCCATGGGAAGGATTGGCATGATCATGTCGTTTGATTTCGGTCGGGAACTGCGCCGACTGCGAGATGAGGCCGGTCTCACCCTTGGGGGTCTCGCCCAAGAGGTGAACTACAGCAGGAGCCATCTCAGCCGAATCGAGCGTGGCGAAAAGCGGCCCTCCGTCGGCTTGGCCCGGCGGTGCGACGCATTGTTCGGATCAGCCGGACGCTTGCAGGCATTGGTGGGCCCGCACCCGTCCAGCCGTCTCGGACGGATGCCCGGGACAGGTCGGTTGATGGCACGTCGTGGCTTGCTAGCAGCTGGAGCGGCGTCGCTGATCGGGTTCAGTCCAGTTGATGGTGAACGGATCGACCTGCCGGACGGCGTGTCACTTGTCGGGCCGTTCCGGGCGCAACTCGATCAGATGCGACAGCTCGGCCAGGCCACCGAGCCGTCCGCTCTCCTCGACCTGCTCGAAGCCCAAACCCGTACCGTTGCCAAGGTCGCCGCCAGCAGCGGTCCGCGTGACGGTGCACGACTGTTCGTCCTTGCCGCCCACTTTGCCGACTACACGGGCTGGATGGCACAGGAGGCCGGCGACAACGCTTCCGTCCTCGACTGGACCGCCAAGGCTGTTGGGCTCGCTCAGGCGGGGGGTGACCGTGACCTCGCCTTCTACGCCCTTGTCCGGCGTGCACTCGTCACCTTCTACGACACCGATGCCGAACAGACCATCGCGCTCGCGAGCCGAGCGCAGGAGAGCCGACTGCCACCGCGGATTCGCGGGCTGGCCGCTCAACGCGAGGCACAGGGACACGCCTTGGCCGGAGACGAGCAGGCCTGCATGCGCAGCCTGGACCGAGCCCGTCAGCTGCTCGACTCTGCCTCGGCACGGGCCGGCACCGGACCGGTGATCGGTACCAGCCACCTGGTCGATCCGGCCGCCATGGTGACTGGGTGGTGCCTGTTCGACCTTGGACGGCCTCGTGAGGCCGCCGAAGTCTTCGACCGGGAGTGCCTGCGCATTTCGCCGCAGGCACTACGAACCCGGGCCAGGTACGGACTGCGGCGGGCACTGGCGCACGCCGCGGCCGGCGAGATCGAACACTCCTGTGAAATTGCGGGCGAACTGCTCGATTTGGCCGTAGCTGTGCGTTCGGCCACGGTGACCGCGGACATCCGGCGTCTTGCGAAGGAGTTGGCGCGCTTTCGCACTAACCGATCTGTCCGCAATCTCCATCCTGCGCTGACCAGCGCCCTGCACCCGAGCCGGTCCTGATACCACGGGCCGGCCTGAGATCGAGGGAATCCCGCTTCACCGGATTCCCTCCTGCGTGGCACCTCCTCGTGTGGGAGCCCGATGTGACTGCTCCATTGCTGTACTCGAAAACACCGACCCTCTGGAGGGGAATCCGCCATGCCTGACATTTTCATCAACTACCGCACCGGCGATGAGGAAGGTACCGCCACCCTGATCGAGCGGGAGCTCTCCCGACGCTTCGGCAGCGAGCGCGTCTTCCGGGCCAGCAAATCGATCGAAGCAGGCCGGCGTTTCCCAGAGGCCCTGATCACCGCCGTCCGTCGCAGTAGTGTCCTGCTGCCCGTCATCGGTTCGCGTTGGGTGGACGCGCGGAGCTCGGACGGGGGGCGGGCACTCGACAATCCCGAGGACTGGACTCGTAGGGAGATCATCGAGGCGTTCGAGTCCGGTGCCCTGATCATTCCTATCCTGGTTGACCGCGCACCGAGGCTCCGACGGGTGGAACTACCCTCGGAGCTGGCTGGACTTGCGGATCACCAGTATCGGCGACTGGACTTGCGCAATGCCGATGCCGACCTCACCCGCATCGCGAACGACCTGGCCGATCTCGTTCCGCAACTGGCTGCTGTCGCCCGCCAGGAGGTCGGCGACGACCAGCGGCGGTCAGCCGAGGATGACGACCCCCGGTACCAGGGCGTCCAGATCCGAGCCCATGAGGTCCGCAGCCGTCAACGCGGCGGCATCGGCAACCTCGCCGGAGGATTCTCCGGCACCTTCGTCAGTGAGCCGAGCGGACCGGTTCACACAGGGAGCGGAGATCAGCACACAGCTCCGCGGTTCTCCGGGGACGGGATGGGCGTCACCTACATCGCTGGCAAGCACTCCGGCACCCTTCGTACCGACGTCGACAACCGCCGTCGCCCCGAGGGCGGAGCCAGGTGAGCGGCGGGGAAAATACTTGGGTCAGCGAGTCAGCGGGCCCACTCCACAGTGGGAGTGGGCCGCAGTACAACTTCTGGCACACCGCTGTCACCTCCGACCGCCTGATCCGGTCAGGCGTGAATCCGTTGGTGATCGCCCACCAGCATCGGCTGCGGCTCAGTCGCTGGTTCGTGCCGCCCGACCACTACGGCACCGCCGTCGAGAGGCTGACCGCCCCTGGTTCCGTCGTCCTGCTGGAGAGCGCAGAAGGTTGCGGTCGACGGACCGCAGCGACCATGCTGCTTCACCAACTCGACCTCCCGACAGGGAGGTTCGAGGAACTGTCGGTGGAGCGCGAAGAAGGCGGCCTGGACGCCGCTCCGCACGACCGGTTCCTTCTCGATCTGTCCGGAACGCCCGACGACAGGTACCTGAGCGCTCAGCGCGTCCTGACCTCCTACCGAGCGGTGGTCGAACACAGCGGCGCTCGTTTGGTTGTTGTTCTGCCAGCTGGTCTCGATTACCTGCTGAAAGCCGAGTTCGTGCCACTCGTCGTACGGGTCGGGAGGCCGTACGGGCCGGCGGTGCTCAGCCGATACCTCCGAGTGGCCGGCATCGGCTTCGACCCGGGAGAGCTGGACGAACCAGAACTGAAACAACTCCTGCATGAGTCCCCGATGCGCGAGCTCGCCAGACTCGCTGAGATGATCGGTCGCGCGCGGGACAGCGGCCACTACGGCTCCGAGTTCTCCTCTTGGCGCGCCGAGGCGGTTGCCGCAGTCACCAACTGGGCCGGTGAGGTGGCCAGGCAGGTCAGCACCCATCGCACCGCGCAGAATCGAGCCCTGTTGCTCACCGCCGCCATGCTGAACGGCGCCACCTCCGACGCTGTCTTTCACGGAGCACTCGGCCTACTGGCCGAACTCCAGCACAGCGGTGACGAGACGCACCGATTGGCCCAAGCCGATCTGGGTGAGCAGCTGACGTCATTACATATCCAGCGTGACCACGACAGCCGGATCGGTTTTGAGCGACTCGCTTACGACAGTGCTGTACGGACTCACTTCTGGGTCAACTTTCCAGACCTACGGGGGAACCTTCGAAACTGGGTTGGCCGGGCCGTCATGCTGCCGGCACTCACGGGTGATGACCGGTCGAACCTGGTCGTCCGCTTCGCCGAGCAGTCACTTGCTGCAGGCCGCCCTGGCGACCTCTTCACCCTGGCCGAACTGTGGACACGTCCTGGCAGCCCCAGACGGTTGAACACCGAGGCGGCGACCCTCCTTGAACAGGGACTCACCCACGAGCGGTACGGCGCCAAGGTCCGCTCGAAGATCTACGAATGGGCGGTTGGTCCGCGGCTCGGCCCGGATCTCGTCCGCGTGCTGACAGGCGTCTGCCGGCACATCATTGCCCCAACCCACCCCGATCAGGCGGTCGTGCGGCTGCACCACCTTGCACTCCGTTCTGGTGGTGAAGAGATCGACGCCGCTCGGGCGGAGCTTCTGGAACTGGTCAGGGCGAACCGGCGCCTCTACCAACAGTTGGTCGACCGGGTGCTCGCCCGATTGCGTACCGCGCCGGGACCCAACTTGACGTTGCTGCTCGAACTTCTGGAACCCGCTGGGATTCTGTTCCCGCCGCCGTGGCGGACCCTGCGTGCTGGATGGCAGGCGGTGCTCGTGCTACCCGCGGACCGCTGGGCGCCGATCGCACACGAGTGGCTCACCGCAGTAGACGCTGATGAATGGCCGCGCGCGTTGGATGTCATGCTTCAGGCCGCCGAGGGCCGCCAGTCCGTCCTGAACGACTTCTACCTGATCGCCCGTGACTGGGCCGAGGCCGGGGCTCAGGTGCCGCCCGAGCAGGCGGCCTCCCGGATGGCGACCGCATACCGGTTTTGGCAAAAGATCGACTTCGAGCAGGGTATCGAGACCCTTGACGGTCGTCTTGGTGCCTCAGAAAAGGAGCACCGATGAATTTCAAGAGCAAGTCGCTGCCCATCCTGCTCGTCCTCGTCTGCGGGTCGGCACCAGTCCTGGCTGGTCGGTTGTCGGGCTGGCCGGTCTGGTTGGACGTCTTCCTCGCAATGACCGTGGCAGCCGGCCTGTGTCTGTTGGTGACGCGCCGTCCCGTCCCGTCTCCCCAGGTGGTCGAGGTACCGCCGGAGCCGCTGTACGTCGGCCCGGGCGCTCCCGTGGAACCGCCCTTCCGAGAGACCCGGGTGGAGGGCCTGGCGCTTCCGAGTGCACTACCCGACTACAGCTTCGTGTTCTCCGCCACCGTGCGCTGGCGGCCGACCCACAACCTTTCCGACCTTGCACACGCCAACTTGGTGAACCTCGCCGTGTCCGCAGTACTGGAGCGGGCGCAGTTCGTCACCAACCACGAACATCCATACCACTCGGTCGCTGCCGGCTATCGGTTGGCGGGCACGCTGGGCGCGGAGGCCGCGGACGCGTCGGCGCGTGTCACCTCGCTGGCGACCGACGTTTCACTGACCCTGTACCCGGCTGACCACGACCGTCTTGAGAAGCTGGCAAGGCTCCACAAGACGGAGGATGCCTGGGAACAGCACCGGCACTATGAGCGGAACAGGCGGACCTACCTCGGTGAGGAGGTGCTCAAGAGCCCAGGTAGTGCGGTGGTGTGGTGGTTGACACGCCATGAAGACGAGGTCGAGAAGGCAGTGGACATGATCGGCCCGCTCGCCCAGCTTTCCGCCGCCGCCAACAACACCGAGGTCCCCGAGCCTTTCCGGCGCCTCGTGGCAGGCGCTTCGACCCCCGGGCCCGTATGCCCCATGGGCGACCCCGCCTCGCCGGAGCATCCGGCTGAGGACCGCGCTGGAGTGGCGATTCCGCTCGGCCCCAGCGCTCCGCCGGTGGTGGAACCGGACGAGGCCGTTGTCGAACATATTCGCCAACTGCTGGACGAACTCGGCCTCAAGGAGGGATCCGCCGAGCGCGAGGTGCTCGTGCACCGAATCGCGCGCTCGACCGACGCCGCCGGCCGAGTCGCCGCCGCGGAGCGAATCCGGCAACACCTGTCGGGTCGATGGCCTGGCAAGGCGTCTCCTGCTGAGGAGACGCAGGGCGAACAGTCGCAGATGCCGACCCCCTCTCCGGGCTCCGGCGGGACCGTCCAGGAGCAGCGGGCCGAGCACCAAGGCCACCGAGATCACGGTGGCCAGGTCGATCAGGTACCGATCACCGACCGAGCTGAGAGGCTCAACACAGTGGACGACTACTACGACATGAATCGCGTGACCCGGGGCGCGTTGTCGCGGCACGAGGTGACAGACGCCTCCATGCTGTCGGCAGAGTCGGAAGCTCCCGCCGGACAGGAGCCGTCGGAACGCGGCTGGGACACCGATCACTGACGTTTGCTGCGTTCTACAGCCGGTGAATCTGCCGACTGCGACCATGAAACGACGAAGGCCCGGACCGCTGTGCGGTCCGGGCCTTCTGCCGGCGGAGGATACGAGATTCGAACTCGTGAGGGGTTGCCCCCAACACGCTTTCCAAGCGTGCGCCCTAGGCCTCTAGGCGAATCCTCCGTGGGAGAGCTTAGTACATGTTTCGGGGTGGTCGCGACCACCTGTCCCGCAGGCGGAGGGATGGGGTGGCCTGTGGATCGTCGGGGCCGGGATCCGGTACTGTGGGGGTCAGCCCCTCGTGTGGCGTCATCTCTCTGAACCCCCCCAGGGCCGGAAGGCAGCAAGGGTAGGAGGGCTCTGGCGGGTGCACGGGGGGTCTTTGCGTTCCCGGGGCCGGGGCGAGGGGTGAGGGGCGACGCGTTTGTCGGTCCGTCCCGATATCGTCGGGGGTGTGTCCCTAGCCCTGTACCGCCGCTACCGCCCCGAGACCTTCGCGGAGGTCATCGGGCAGGAGCACGTGACCGCTCCGCTCCAGCAGGCCCTGCGCAACAACAGGGTCAACCACGCGTACCTGTTCAGCGGGCCGCGTGGCTGTGGAAAGACGACGAGCGCGCGCATCCTGGCCCGTTGTCTCAACTGTGAACAGGGGCCGACGCCGACGCCCTGCGGGGAGTGCCAGTCCTGCCGGGACCTGGCGACCGGCGGGCCCGGGTCGATCGACGTGATCGAGATCGACGCCGCCTCGCACGGTGGTGTGGACGACGCGCGCGAGCTGCGCGAGCGGGCGTTCTTCGCGCCGGTGCACAGCCGGTACAAGATTTTCATCCTGGACGAGGCACACATGGTGACCTCGGCCGGCTTCAACGCGCTGCTCAAGGTCGTCGAGGAGCCGCCGGAGCACCTCAAGTTCATCTTCGCGACCACCGAGCCGGAGAAGGTGATCGGGACGATCCGGTCCCGGACGCACCACTACCCGTTCCGGCTGGTCCCGCCCGGCACGCTGCGCGACTACCTGGCGGAGGTGTGCGGCCGGGAGGGGATCCAGGTCGAGGACACCGTGTTCCCCCTGGTGGTGCGGGCGGGTGCCGGGTCGGTGCGTGACTCGATGTCGGTGATGGACCAGCTGCTGGCCGGGGCCGCCGAGGGCGGCGTCACGTACCAGATGGCCACGTCGCTGCTCGGCTACACCGACTCGGCGCTGCTGGACGAGGTGGTGGACGCCTTCGCCGCGCACGACGGGGCGACGGTGTTCCAGGTGGTCGACCGGGTGGTCGAGGGCGGGCACGACCCGCGCCGCTTCGTCACCGACCTGCTGGAGCGGCTGCGCGACCTGGTGATCCTGGCCACCGTGCCGGACGCCGGGGAGAAGGGGCTGATCGACGCCCCGGCCGACCGGGTCGCGGTGATGCAGGCGCAGGCGGACGCGTTCGGCGCGGCCGAGCTGAGCCGGGCCGCCGACATCGTCAACACCGGGCTGACCGAGATGCGCGGCAACGCGGCGCCCCGGCTGCAGCTGGAGCTGATCTGCGCCCGGGTGATGCTGCCGGGCGCCTACAGCGACGAGCTGTCGCTGCAGGCGCGGCTGGACAAGCTGGAGCGACGGGCGGCGGCGGGCGGGTTCGCCGCGCCGATGGCGGCCCCGGTGGGCATGCCGATGGCGGCCCCGGCGGCGGTTGCCCCGGCGGCGGCTGCGCCGGTGGGCGAGGTGCCGGTGGCGCCCGTCCCGGCCGCGCCCCCCGTGCAGGCCGCTCCCGTGCAGGCCGCTCCCGTGCAGGCCGCGCCGCCCGTGCAGGCCGCGCCGCCCGTGCAGGCCGCGCCGCCCGCCGCTCCTGCCGGGTCGGCGCCGGGTGCGTGGCCGATCCCGCGCAGCTTCCCGCCCGCCGGTGGCGCCCCCGCTGCGGCTCCGGCGACGCCCCCCATGGCGCAGCCGCAGGCGGCCCCGGCCCAGGCGGTTCCTGCTCCCGTGCCCGCTCCGGCCCCTGCTCCGGCCGCCGCCCCGGCGGCGGCCCCCGGCGGGCAGCCGTCGGCGTCCGCGCAGCAGGGCGCCGCGCAGGTGCGGCAGCTGTGGCCGCAGATCCTGGAGGCGGTGAAGAACCGCCGCCGCTTCACCTGGATCCTGCTCAGCCAGAACGGCCAGGTGGCCGGGTTCGACGGCAGCGTGCTCCAGGTGTCCTTCATCAACGCCGGTGCCCGGGACAGCTTCGTCGGCAGCAACAGCGACGACGTGCTGCGCGCCGCGCTGGCCGAGGCGCTGGGCGTGGACTGGCGGATCGAGTGCATCGTCGACCCGTCCGGCGGCGCCGGCGGCCCGGGTGGCGGGGCTCCGAGCGGCGGTGCCCAGGGCGGCGGGGGCTGGGGAGCCCCGGCGCGCCCGGCGGCGGCCGCGCCGTCGATGCCCGCGCCCGCGCCGGCGCCCGTGCAGGCTCCGCCGGTCCAGGCCGCGCCGGCGCCCGTCCAGGCGCCGCCCGTGAAGCCCGCACCGGTGCAGGCCCCGCCGGTCCAGGCCGCGCAGGCCCGTCCGGTGCGGTCGGTGGCCCCGGAGGACGACATCCCGGAGGCGGACGATCCGGACCTGAAGGAGGACGTGTTCTCCGGGCAGGAGCTGATCATCCGCGAACTGGGCGCGACGGTGCTGGAGGAGATCCACCACCAGGGCTCCTGAGCCGGGCCCGGGGCCCCGCCCGCGTGCAACGGCACCGGTCCGGGCCCGAGCCCCGGGGCCGTCCCCGAGTCGACCCTGAGCCGCCCCGGAGCCGGGCCCCGGAGCGGTGGGCAGCACGTAGGCTCGGCGGTGACGAACGAAGCACCGCATGACAGCCGTGACAGCAAGGAGACAGCCGTGTTCCCCGGTGGTGGCCAGCCCAACATGCAGCAGCTGCTGAAGCAGGCGCAGAAGATGCAGCAGGATTTCGCCAAGGCCCAGCAGGAGCTGGCCGAGACGAAGGTGAACGGTTCGGCGGGCGGCGGCCTGGTCGAGGCGACGGTGACCGGCGCCGGTGAACTGGTGGCGCTGACCATCGCCCCGGCGGCCGTGGACCCGGAGGACACCGAGACGCTGGCCGACCTGATCCTGGCGGCCGTCCGGGACGCCAACCAGACCGCGCAGAAGATGCAGGCCGAGCGCATGGGCCCGCTGACCCAGGGCCTGGGCGGCGGCATCCCCGGCCTGCCGTTCTAGCGTCGGCCGTTCTAACGTCGGCTCTACGTTCCAGAAGGTCTGAAGTTCAGACGACGGACCTATGTGATTTATGTGGGAGTCGGGCGTCGGGCGCTGTGTCCGACGCCCGATTCGTTGGATGATGGCACCGGAGCACCACCGGCCGTCCGGTACCACCGGTCGTCCGCCACCCGGCCGTCAGGCCACCACCGGCCGCCAGGCCACCACGGACCAGCAGGCCACTACCGGCCGTCACCGGCCACCACCGGGCATACGGCACCATCGACCATCCGAGGGAAGGCGCGACGTTGTACGAGGGCGTGGTTCAGGACCTGATCGACGAACTGGGCAGGCTGCCCGGCGTCGGGCCCAAGAGCGCCCAGCGGATCGCCTTCCACGTGTTGCAGGCCGACCCGACCGACGTGCGCCGGCTGGCCCACGCGCTGCTGGAGGTCAAGGACAAGGTCCGCTTCTGCGCGGTCTGCGGCAACGTCGCGGAGGCCGAGCAGTGCCGGGTCTGCCTGGACCCGCGCCGCGACCTCGCCGTCATCTGCGTGGTCGAGGAGTCCAAGGACGTCGTCGCCATCGAGCGCACCCGCGAGTTCCGCGGCCGCTACCACGTGCTGGGCGGCGCGATCAGCCCCATCGAGGGCGTCGGCCCGGACGACCTGCGCATCCGCGAACTGCTGTCGCGCCTCGCGGACGGCACGGTCACCGAGCTGATCCTGGCCACCGACCCCAACCTGGAGGGGGAGGCGACCGCCACCTACCTGGCCCGGCTCTGCAAGCCGATGGGCCTGAAGGTGACCCGTCTGGCGAGCGGCCTGCCCGTCGGCGGGGATCTGGAGTACGCGGACGAGGTCACCCTCGGTCGCGCCTTCGAAGGGAGACGACTGCTCGATGTCTGACCGGACGATCAACCAGCAGCCCCACACCCCCCACCAGCAGTCCCACGGGGAACCGGGGGCGCACGCCCCGCACATCCACGGTCACGGTTCGGAGCCGGACGACTTCGCCGTGCAGATCGCCGACTCGGTGGAGAGCTTCGTGCTCGCCGTCACCGAGGTCGCCAAGGGCGACGAGCCCGGCAGCGCGGTCTCGCTGCTGCTCCTGGAGGTCTCGCAGCTGCTGCTGACCGGCGGCCGGCTGGGTGCGATCGAGGACGTCGTCCCGGAGGACCGCTTCGAGCCCGACGCCGGTCCCGAGCCGGACGGCGAGCAGCTGCGCGAGCGCCTCGCCGAGCTGCTCGCGCCGATCGACGTCTACCACGAGGTCTTCGACCCGTACGGCCCGCCGGAGAAGCCCAATGCCTTCCGGATCTCGGACGACCTGGCCGGCGTGGTCAGCGAGCTCCAGCACGGGCTGACCCACTACCGCGAGGGCCGGATCAGCGAGGCGCTGTGGTGGTGGCAGTTCTCGTACCTCTCCAACTGGGGCACGACCTGCACGGCGGTGCTGCGGGCCCTGCAGTCGCTGATCGCCCACGTCCGGCTGGACAGCCCGCTCGGCGCGGTGCCGGACGGCGCGGACACCGACGACGACGGGCTTACCGACGAGCAGCTCGAACAGCAGGCGGGCGACCTGATGGCGGCCGAGCTCGGCCTCGGGCGGTAGGCGGCAGCCGGTGGTCGGTCGGCGGCAGCCGGTAGGCGGTATTCCGCGACGGCCCTCCCGGATTGTGATGAATGCCTCAGTGGCCCGGCCGGAAAAGAAATCCGGCCGGATCGCCGTCCCCCGATCCGCCGATTCTTCGGAGCCGTACCGAATCGCCCGCAGACCTGACGGCGGAGCCACCCGCACGGCCGCTCACGTGCTGAAACTACCGTCTCACCATATGGAAAGCGCCGGTCGGAGCACCCCTGCTCGGTAGACTGACGACGACCGCACCCCCCTCTCCCCAGGGGGGTACGGGGGCCCGGAGCCCCCGGAAAAGACTTCGAGTCGAGGAGCGCACGTGGGCCTTGTCGTGCAGAAGTACGGCGGCTCATCCGTTGCGGATGCCGAAGGCATCAAGCGCGTGGCCCGCCGGATCGTTGACACCAAGAAGGCCGGCCATGAGGTCGTCGTCGTGGTGTCCGCGATGGGCGACACGACGGACGAGCTCATCGAACTCGCGGAGCAGGTGTCACCGCTGCCTGCCGGCCGTGAGTTCGACATGCTGCTGACCGCTGGAGAGCGCATCTCCATGGCGCTGCTGGCCATGGCGATCAAATCCCTGGGGCACGAGGCACAGTCCTTCACGGGCAGCCAGGCCGGTGTCATCACCGACTCCGTCCACAACAAGGCGCGCATCATCGACGTGACGCCCGGCCGCATCCGCACCGCCCTGGACGAGGGCAACATCGCGATCGTGGCCGGTTTCCAGGGCGTCTCCCAGACCAGCAAGGACATCACCACGCTGGGCCGGGGCGGCTCGGACACCACCGCCGTGGCGCTCGCCGCCGCGCTCAGCGCCGAGGTCTGCGAGATCTACACCGACGTGGACGGCGTGTTCACCGCCGACCCGCGCGTGGTGAAGAAGGCCCGCAAGATCGACTGGATCGCCTACGAGGACATGCTGGAGCTGGCCTCGTCGGGTTCCAAGGTGCTGCTCGATCGGTGTGTCGAGTACGCCCGTCGCTACAACATCCCGATTCACGTACGCTCGTCCTTCTCGGGTCTTCCCGGGACGATCGTCAGCAACGACAACCCGAACAAGCCCGAAGGGGGCGAGATGGAGCAGGCCATCATCTCCGGAGTCGCCCACGACACCTCCGAGGCCAAGGTCACCGTCGTCGGCGTGCCCGACAAGCCGGGCGAGGCGGCGCGCATCTTCCGCGCCATCGCCGACGCCGAGGTCAACATCGACATGGTGGTGCAGAACGTCTCCGCCGCGTCGACCGGCCTGACCGACATCTCCTTCACCCTGCCCAAGACCGAGGGCCAGAAGGCCATCGACGCGCTGGGCCGGGTCAAGGCGGGCATCGGCTACGAGTCGCTGCGCTACGACGACGCGATCGGCAAGATCTCGCTGGTCGGCGCCGGCATGCGCTCCAACCCGGGCGTCACGGCGACCTTCTTCGAGGCGCTGTCCGCCGCGGGCGTCAACATCGAGCTGATCTCCACCTCGGAGATCCGCATCTCGGTGGTCACCCGTGCCGACGACGTGCCGGAGGCCGTCCGCGCCGTCCACAGCGCCTTCGGCCTGGACAGCGAGAGCGACGAGGCCGTCGTCTACGGCGGCACCGGGCGATGACCCGGACGCGGGGCCGGATCACCGGGTCCTGCCGGGGCGCCGGGCGATGACCCGGCGTCCGAACCTCGCCGTCGTCGGCGCCACCGGCGCGGTCGGTGAGGTGCTGCTCGGGCTGCTCTCCCTCCGCCAGGACGTCTGGGGCGAGATCCGACTCGTCGCCTCCCCGCGCTCGGCCGGCCGCAAGGCGGTGGTGCGCGGGGAGGCCGTCGAGGTCGTCCCGCTGGCCGAGGAGGCCTTCGCGGGCATCGACGTGGCGGTGTTCGCCGTCCCCGACCCGGTCTCGGCGCAGTGGGCGCCGATCGCGGCGGCCAAGGGCGTCGTGGTGATCGACGGCTCGGCCGTCTTCCGCACCGCCGAGGACGTGCCGCTGGTCGTCCCGGAGGTCAACGCGGCCGCGCTGCGGATCCGCCCGCGCGGCATCGTCGCCAGTCCGGCCGCCACCGCCCTCGCGATGATCGCCGCGGTGGGGGCGCTGCACGCCGAGTACGGGCTGGCGCAGCTCGTGGTCGCCTCCTACCAGGCCGCCGACGGCGAGGGCCGCGACGGCGAGGCGGCGCTGCGCGCGCAGACCGGGCTGGTGGCGGGTGCCGCCGTCGGCCGGCAGACCGGTGACCTGCGCGCGCTGATCGCCGATCAGGGGCCGTTCGCCGCCCCGCTGGTGCTCAACGCGGTGCCCTGGACCGGCGGACTGCGCGAGGGCGGCTGGTCCGCCCAGGAGACGGGCATCCGCGACGAGTCCCGCAAGGTCCTCGGCCTGCCCGCCCTGAAGGTCTCGGCGACCTGCGTCCACATCCCGGTCGTCCGCACCCACGCGCTGGCCGTGCACGCGCGGTTCGAACGCGAGGTCACCCAGGAGCACGCGCAGGACATCCTGCGGGACGCGCCCGGCGTGGTGCTCTACGACGACCCGGCGGCCGGCGAGTTCCCCACGCCGAACGACGTGGTCGGGACGGACCCGGTCTGGGTCGGGAGGGTCCGGCGGGCGCTGGACGAGCCGGACGCGCTGGACCTCTTCCTGTGCGGGGACAACCTGCGCAAGGGGTCGGCGCTCAACCTGGTGCAGCTGGCCGAGCTGGTCGCGGCGGAGCTGACAGCGGGCGAGCCGGTGGACGCGGAGCCGGACGGGGAGTTGGACGCGGCGGCGACGGCTGAGCCGACGGGGCCGACGGGGCCGACGGGGCCGGAGAAGCCGGAGTACTAGGTCCCGGGGCCCTCGCGCGTTCCGAAGTGCCCGCTTGTGTCCACAGCTGTGTCCATACCTGTGTTCGCTCCTCGACACAATCTGTCCGGAATCCCGGGGGAATCCCCTGGAGGCCTCTTCCGCCGATGCGGAAGAATGGGCCCCGAGCCGGGCAACCATGACAGGGGATCGAGTGTCCAACGTGCGTGGCGAACGTGATGGTGGGGGCAAGGGCGGGCATCCCGGCGAGAGCCGCGGTGCCCTTCCCGTCGCGCGCCCCGTGGGCTGCGAGTAGGCCGGAAGAAGACCAGATGACGGCGGCCGCACGCGGTGCGGCGGACTCCGGCGCCGGTACCGACGCGGGTACCAGCGAGGACCTGCTCACCGAGACCTACCAGGCGCACTACCGCTCGTTGCTGCGGCTCGCGGCACTGCTCCTGGACGACCTCTCGACGTGCGAGGACGTCGTCCAGGAGGCGTTCATCCGGGTGCACGCCGCCCGGCGCAGGGTGCGCGAACCCGAGAAGACCCTGGCCTACCTGCGGCAGACGGTCGTCAACCTGTCCCGCTCCACGCTGCGCCGCCGCATCCTCGGGCTGCGACTGCTGCCGAAGCCCATGCCTGACATGGCCAGTGCAGAAGAAGGTGCCTACGATGCCCTGGAGCGCGACCAGTTGAAGGCCGCGCTGCGTGGTCTGCAACGCCGTCAGCGGGAGGTTCTGGTGCTGCGTTACTTCGTGGACATGACGGAGGCGCAGGTCGCCGAGACCCTGGGCATCTCGCTCGGCTCGGTGAAGGCCTACGGCTCCCGCGGACTCGCCGCCCTGCGCGTCCAGATGGAGGCCGGACATGGCTGAGGCGGACGACGGCCGTCGGCGACCGGTCGACGGGGCGTCCGAGCCGAACGCGTCCGAGCCGAACACGTCCGAGCCGCACGCGCCCGAGTCGACGGCGCCCGAGTCGAGTTCGCCGGGTACGCGCGCACCGAGTCCGAACGCACCGAGTCCGCACGCGTCCAGTGCGCACGCGTCCGGTCCGAACGCGGCCGGGAAGCCCGGTGCGGACGGCCCCGCGGGGGAGGTCCCGGAGCTCCTGGACCTGTCCGCCGACGAACGGGCGCTGCGCGAGCGGCTGCACGGCGCCGTCTCCGGCATCCAGCCCGCCGTGGGCGGGCTGCCGCGGATCCGGCGGGCCGTGCCCCGCCGCCGGGCCGCCCGGCGCGGCGCCTGGACCGGGGCGGCCGCACTCGCCTTCGCCGTCGCGATCGGCCTGCCCGTCCTGCACGAGGGGGAGCACCTCGGGCTCTCCGGCGGTCCCGGCTCGGCCGACGCCAAGAGCCCTGCTGCCGCGTCCCCCAGCGGTGCCGCCGGTACCGCCGGCGGTACCGGGGCGGCCGCGCAGACGGGCGCGGGCGGCACCGGCGCCGCCATCTCGCCGACCGGTACGGCCTCGGCCCCGCACACTCCCGGCGGCGGGCTGACGCAAACCGACGGCGGCGTCGCGCCCTCCGGGACCTCCGGGGCCGGCGACGGCGGCATCGTCCCGCTCTGCACCCGGACGGACCTCGGCGAAGGCGTCGCGCAGGTCGGCACGGCCGACGTCGACGGGCGGATCTACGGCTCGTTCACCGTCTACAACGTCTCCGTGCGCAGTTGCCGGCTCGGCGGGCCGGGCTCGGTGGCGGTCACCGCCGTCAGCGGCGGCGACCGCGGCCGTATCCGCACCGCCGACCACGCGCCGGGCGACCCGGCGGCCGGCCTGCCCGCGATGGACGGGGAGCCCCCGGTGCTCGCGCCGCGGGCCGGGTACCGGGTGCAGTTCGCCTGGGTCCCCGACCGGACCTGTGCCGGCTCCGGCAGCCTGACCACCCCGTCGAGCGGCGTCAACCAGGTGGCCCTGCGCTCGGACGTCCCGGCCATCGAGCCCGGCGCCCCGGCCTCCGTCCCCTCCAGCGAGCCCAGCGCCAACCCGCCGGCCTCCTCGTCCCCGTCGGCGGGCCCCAGCACGGCTCCCAGCCCGACCCCGACCCCGACCGGCGGCCCGACCGCCGCACCGTCCACCGTGACCATCGCCCACACTCCCGCCCCCGGCAGTCCGGCGGCCGCCACGGCGACCCTGCCCGTGGCGTGCAGCGGCACCGTCTACCGCGGCGGCGTTCAGAACCTGGGCGGTTCGGTGCCGCAGCCGTCGGGCTCGCCGACGGCGGGGTGACCGCGGGCGCGGCCGTGGCCCGGGGCCCGGGGGCCGGGCGGGTGTGAGGAGTGGTTACCGTGGGGGTGTGTACCGGTTCCTCCTGACTTCGCGCTGGCTCGGCGGCACCGTCGTGGCCGTGGCGGCCGTGGCGGTGTGCCTGTGGCTGGGTTCCTGGCAGCTCGGCCGGTTCGAGGACCGGGTGTCCACGCACCAGGAGGCCAAGCAGGCGGTCACCGCTTCGAGTGACGCCCGGCCGATCGACGCACTGCTCAACCAGGCGACTCCGCAGGTGAGCACGGAGACCGTCGGCAGGACGGTCACGGTGACCGGCACCTACGACAGCGAGCACCAACTGCTCGTCCCCAACCGGGTGGTGGACGGCAAGCAGGGCTACTACGTGCTCACCCCGCTGCGCACCGCCGACGGTCACGCCGTCGCCGTGGTGCGCGGCTGGGCGGGTGGGGACCCGGCCGCGGCCGGGCCGCCGCCGGGCGGAGAGGTGACGGTGACCGGGCGCCTGCAGGCCAACGAGGCCGTGGGCAGCAACGGCGCGGTGGCGGGCGGTCTGCCGACCGGGCAGCTCGGCATGATCAACCGGGCGTCGCTGCTGAACGTGCTGGAGTACGACGGCTGGTACGACGGCTGGGTGGCCGTCGACGACGCGCCCGCCGGGCTGGCCCCGGTACCGACCGTGCAGCCGCAGGGCGGCGACGGGCTCACCCTGCGCGCGTTCCAGAACCTGGGCTACACCCTGGAGTGGTTCGTCTTCGCCGGGTTCGTGGTCTTCATGTGGTTCCGCCTGGTGCGCCGTGAGGCGGAGGCGGAGCAGGACCGGGCCCTCGGGCTGGACCCGGTCCTGGACTGACCGGCGCGTCCTGGTCCGACCCCGCTCTCAGCGCTTGGTCGGCAGGGCCGGTGCCGCTGTCGGCTTGACCGCCGGCGGGGGCGCCGTCGGTGTCGGTGCCGCCGGTGTCGGCGTCGGGAGCGGCTGCTGGGTCGGGGAGGACGAGCCGGTGGGCAGCGGCGTCGGGTCGCTGTGGCAGTGGCCGTTGCCGTTGCCGCTGCCGTTGTGGTCGTCGTTGTCGTAGTGGTCGATGTGGTGGTGCACGGTGCGACCGGTCTTCGACCCCTTGGAGCCCTTCGAGCCGGAGGAACCCGAGGAGCCCGAGGAGCCGCCGGACCCCTTCGAACCCTTGGCGAGCTCGACGGTGCCATCCGGGTCGGTCGACTCGTAGGCCGCCGCCAGGACGGCCGTGCCCGCGATCCCGCCTGCGATCCCGTCTGCCCTCCCCGCGCCCGGTGCGCTCGCCTTGGTCGCCGTGGCGGGCGGGACGGCACCGGCGGGCGGGACGGCGCCGGCGAGCGGCGTGGCACCGGCGGGCGGGACGGCGCCGGTCGGCGGTGCGGTGGTGGGCGGCACGGCCGGCTTGGGCGCGACGGCCGAGGAGCTCGGCGCCGGCGGGCCGGCCGGAGGCGGGCAGGAGGCGACCGCCGGCCGCGACCCCGAGCAGCCGCTGAGCACCAGGGCCCCGGCCACCGCCACCCCCGCGAGCAGCAGCAGACGTCTCACGCCGCCCCTCCGTCTGCGTCGCTCCCGGCCGCGCCCAGGTACCGCCGGACGAACTCGATCTCCAGCCGCAGCTGCTTGATCCGCTCCTCCACCACCAGCGAGCCGTGCCCGGCGTCGTAGCGGTACACCTCGTGCGGCTTGCCGAGCTGCTCCAGCCGCTCGACGTAGTTGTCGATCTGCCGGATCGGGCAGCGCGGGTCGTTGACCCCGGCGCTGATGTACACCGGCACCCGCACCTGCTCGACGTAGGTCAGCGGCGAGGAGGCCGTGAAACGCTCCGGCACCTCCTGCGGGGTGCCGCCGAAGAGCGTGCGGTCCAGCGACTTGAGCGCCTCCATCTCGTCGGCGTACGCGGTGTGGTAGTCCGCGACTGGCACGGCGGCGACACCGAGGGCCCAGCTGTCGGGCTGGACGCCGAGGCCGAGCAGGGTCAGGTAACCGCCCCAGCTGCCGCCGGTGAGCACCAGCCGGGCCGGGTCGGCGAGGCCGCTGTCGACGGCCCAGGCGCGGACCGCCGCGATGTCCTCCAGCTCGATCAGGCCGACCCGCTCGTGCAGCGCGTCCGTCCAGGCCTGGCCGTAGCCGGTCGAACCGCGGTAGTTGACCCGGACCACCGCGAAGCCGTGGTCCAGCCAGGCGGCCGGACCGGCGGCAAAGGAGTCGCTGTCGTGGTGGGTCGGGCCGCCGTGGATCTCGAACACGGTCGGGTACGGGCCCGGCCCGGCCGTCGACGGCCGCTGCACCAGGGCGTGCACCCGCCCGCCGGGCCCGTCCACCCAGACGTCCTCGACCGGCACCGAACCGGGCGGCACCGCGCCGGGCGCCCGCAGCACGACCGTACCGGCGGTGGAACGGACGGCGGAGGGCTCGGCGGCGGAGGACCACAGGTACTCGACGGTGCCGTCCGGACGGGCGGTGGCGCCGCCGACGGTGCCGCGCGGGGTGTCCAGGCGGGTCAGCCGGCCGTCGGCCAGCCCGTACGAGAACAGCTCGCTACGCGCCTCGTACTCGTGCTCCACCAGCAGCTCACCGGCGCCGGGGCGCCACTGCGCGGAGACGTCGCCGGGCAGTTCGCGGCCCTGCTCGTCACGCAGCGGGAGGGCGGTCTCGGCACCCGTGGCGACGTCCCAGATCATCGGCTCCCAGCGGCCGGTGCGCTGGTGGGCGACCAGCAGCCGGGTGTCGCCCTCGACCGGCGCGAAGCCCAGGCAGGCGACGCCGCGCGGCTCGTCCCGGCCGGTGACCTCGTCCAGCTCGGCGACGGTCTCGACCCCGCCGTCCCCGGTGACGCGGACGACCCGGATCGCGGAGTGCATCGCGTCGCCGTGCTCGGTGTGGTCGATGGCGAGCAGGGTGCTGTCGTGGCTGAGGTCGCCGATGCCGCCGTACTCCTCGTGCCGGTAGATCTCGACCGGCTCGGCGCTGCCGGGGCGGCGCAGGTGCAGGGTGGTGCCGTCCTCGTCCGTCGAGCGGCCGACGACCACGGTGCCGTCGCGGCCGAGGGCCAGGCCGGCCGAGTAGGAAGCGGCGAGGCCGGGCACGGCCTCCTCGTCGGGGCCGCCCGCGAACGGCTGGCGGCGCCAGACGCCGAACTCGTCACCGTCGTGGTCGTCGAACCACCAGACCCAGTCGCCGTCGGGGGACAGCTCGGCGTCGGTGGTGCCGTTCGGACGGTCGGTCACCCGGCGGTGGGCGCCGGTGGCGCGGTCCCAGGCGTAGACCTCGTAGGTGCCGGTCGCGTTGGACACGTACAACGCCCGGTCGGGGGCGTCCTCGGCCCAGTCGGGCAGGGACACCCGGGCCGCCCTGAACCGCTGCTCCCACGCCGGTACGGCGCTCTTCTCCTCGCTCATCCGACCATCCAACCCGATCGGGGGGAGGGAAGGGAACGGGCGGGTGGGCTTCGGCCACCCGCCCCGCGTGCCGGGATCCCGCCACGGCCGCTCCGGGGCGTGCGGGGACCGGCCCCCGGGCGGCGTTCCCAGCGGCAGGAACCGGACCGGGCCCACGGGCACCGGCCACCGGACACTGCCGTCCGCGGCGCCGTACGCGGTGAGGGCCCGTCCGGCGCCGAGGGCAGTCCAGCGCCGAGGGGCAGTCCGGCGCCGAGGGGCGGGCGCGGTGGGGGCGGCCCGCCCTCGGGCGGCGCGGCGGTCTGCGGCTCAGGCGCCCGGCGCCCGGCACCCGGTACGCGGGTTTGCGGCTCAGGCGCCCGGTACGCGGTCGAGGAAGCCGTACACCGCGCCGATCCGGCCGTCCGGGGTGGCCGCCAGAACGTCGAAGCCGATCACCACCGGCTCCGCGCCGGCCGGGCCCAGGTTCCAGGTGAAGCGGGCGACGTCGTGGTGGGCGTCGACCGGGCCGAGGGTGAACTCCAGCCCCGGGAACTGGGCCTGGGCGGCGCCGATCAGCGCGTCGACGGCGTCCCGGCCGGTGACGGCGGCCAGCGGGTCGGTGTAGCGGCCGTCCTCGGCCCACACCTCGTCGACCAGCTTGCGGCGGGCCGCCGGGTCGGTCTCGTTCCACACCGCGAGGTAGCGCTCGGCGAGCTGCTGGAGGGCGGCGGTGGTGATCTCGGTCATCGTCATCTCCCGTTTTCCGGTGGGTGGTTGGCCGGGTCGTTCCCGGTGCTCACCACGGTACGGACGGGCGGCGGGCGGCGAATCCGTCACGTATGGGCATGGGGGTACGTAGCCTCCGCCGGGGTGTGCCGGGGCGCGCGGCGGTGTGCCGGTACCGGTGCCGCTAGTGGCGTCGCTGCCGGTGCCGACGGCGGTGCGGGCCCGGGTGGGTAGGGTCGGGGCATGCTGTACGGGAGGGAAGGCGAACAGGCCGCCGTGGACGGCCTGTTGGACGCGGCGCGGGCCGGCCGCAGCGGGGTGCTGCTGTTCCGGGGCGAGGCCGGCATCGGCAAGACCGCGCTGCTGGACGACGCGGTGGCGCGGGCGGGGGAGTCGTTCCGGGTGATCCGGGCGGCCGGCGTTGAGTACGAGGCCGAGCTGCCGTACGCCGGGCTGAGCCTGCTGCTCGCACCCGGCTTGGACCGGCTGGACGCCCTGCCCGGTCCGCAACGGCGGGCGCTGGAGGCGGCGTTCGGGCTCTCCGACGAGGGCCGGCCGGGCGGCCACGGGGCGGACGGCGTTCCGGCCGCCGGTGGCTCGGTCGCCGGTGGCCCGGCCGCCGGTGAAGGGCGCGCCGACCGGCTGCTCGTCGGACTCGCCACGCTCGGTCTGCTCGCCGAACTCGCCGCCGACCGGCCCCTGCTGTGCGTCATGGACGACGTGCAGTGGCTGGACCGGGCCTCACTGGAGGCGCTGCTGCTGGCCGCCCGACGCCTCCAGGCCGAGGGGGTGGCCCTGCTGCTCGCCGCCCGCGCCGCCGGTGCCCCCGGGGCCACCGGCGGCGCGGCGGAGCGCCCGCTGGGGCTGCCCGAACGACAGGTGACCGCACTGTCCGAGGCCGACGCCACCCGGCTGCTGGCCCGGCGGGCCGGCCCCGGCCTGCCCGCCACCGCGCGCGACCGGCTGCTCGCCGAGGCGGCCGGCAACCCGCTCGCGCTCACCGAACTCCCCGTCGCCGTCGGGCCGCACATGTCGGCGCCGGGCGGCCTGCCGCTCACCAGCCGGCTGCTGATCGCCTTCCACGGCCAGGTCACCGGCCTGCCCGCGGCCACCCAGACGCTGCTGCTGGTCGCCGCCACGGAGGAGAACGGGGCGCTGGACGTCGTCCTGCCCGCAGCGGCCGCCCTCGGCGTCACCGCCGAACACCTCGCGCCCGCCGAGGAGTCCGGCCTGGCGACGGTCACGGCCGACCGCCGGATCGCCTTCCGGCACCCCCTGCTGCGCTCCGCGATCCTCCAGCGCGCCCCGCACCACCAGAAGACGACGGCCCATCAGGCCGTGGCGAGGGCCCTGCCGGACGGCGACCGCCGCACCTGGCACCTCGCGCTGGCCGCCACCGGCCCCGACGCGGGCCTCGCCGACGCGCTGGAGCGCGCCGCCGTCCGCGCCGAGCGCCGCGGCGGCCACGGCGGGGCCGCCGCGTACGAGCGCGCCGCCCGCCTCACCCCGGACCGCGACAGCGCCACCCGCCGGCTCGTCCTGGCCGCCGAAGCCGCCACCGAGGAAGGCGAGTTGGAGCGCGCGGAGAAACTCGCCGACGAGGCCTCCGGCCGGACCGACAACGTCCTGGCGCACGCCCTGCTCGACCAGGTCCGGGCCACCGCGCACTTCTGGCGCGGCGCGCACCCGACCGCCCACCGGCTGCTGCTCGACGCCGCCGGCACCGACATCGACCCGATGCACGCCGCCCGGATGCTGCTCCAGGCCTTCCACGCCGCCTGGTACGCGGGGGAGGAGCCGGTGGTCGCCGTCCTGGACCGCCTGGCGGTCCTGCCGCTCGCCGCCGACGACCCCCTCGCCCCGCTCGCCCGCCACCTGCCCGCGGCCGTCCTGCCCGCGCTCGGCCGGCCCGCCGCGCCGCTTCGGCCCGTCCGGGAGGCCGTGGAGGCCGCCCGCCGGGCAGGGGCCGACAGCCCGGTCGACCTGGTCCAGCTGTGCGGCGCCACCCTGGTCCTCGGGCGCGACGAGGAGACCGCCGAACTCGCCGCAGAACTGATCGCCGAAGCCCGCGCCAAGGGCACCGTCGGAGTGATGCCCACCCTGCAGTTCTTCCTGGCCGAGGCCGAACTCTTCCACGGCCGGCACCGCGACGCCGAACTCACCGCCACCGAAGGCCTCGGCCTCGCCCGGGACACCGGCCAGCACCAGTGGGTCAGCCAACTCACCGCGCTGCTCGCCTGCCTGGCCGCGCTGGACGGCCGCACCGACCGCTGCGCCGAACTCGCCGCGACCGCCCTCGCCACCACCGGCCCGCAGACCGCCGCCCCCGCGGCCGGCCTGGCCTGGGTCCAGTGGGCGCTCGCCCTGCTCGACCTCGGCCAGGGCCGCGCCGGCGACGCCGCCGACCGGCTGCACACCCTCACCACCGGCCCGCACCGGCACCACATCAGCGCCACCCGGGCCGTCCCCGACCTGGTCGAGGCCGCCGTCCGCCTCGGCACCCCCGAACGCGCCGCCGAACCCTACGAGCGCTTCGCCCGCTGGACGGCCGCCGCCGACCGCCCCTGGGCCGAGGCCCTCCGCCTGCGCTGCCAGGCCCTGCTCGGCCCCGACGAACTCGCCGAGACCGCCTACCGCGCCGCCCTCTCCCGGCACGCGACGGCCCACCGCCCCTTCGAACAGGCCCGCACCGCCCTCCTCTACGGCGAATGGCTGCGCCGCACCCGCCGCCGCACCGACGCCCGCCCCCACCTGCGCGCCGCCCTGGAGACCTTCGACCGCCTCGGCGCCCACCCCTGGGCCGCCCGCGCCCGCACCGAACTCTCCGCCACCGGCACCCCCGCCCCGGCCACCCCCACCGGCACCCCGCAGTCCCCCCTCACCCCCCAGGAACTCCAGATCGCCCGCCTCGCCGCCCAGGGCCTCACCAACCGCGACATCGCCGCCCAGCTCTTCCTCAGCCCCCGTACCGTCGCCCACCACCTCTACAAGGCCTACCCCAAGCTCAACATCACCTCCCGCACCGAACTGACCACCGTCCTCTGACCCGACGCCGCCCGGCGCACGGCGTCCACTCGCGCCCGCGTGCCCGCCCCACTGGTGGTCCGAGGCCCTTCCCGCCGTCCGCTCCGGAGCTTTCCAGGGGCCGAACACGGTGCGAACCACGACCTGTTCCGGGGGGCCGCGCGGCGGGCCCCTCCGCGACGATCGCGATGGCCCCGTCGATGCCGAGCGCGATTCCGGGGCCGGAGCGGAGGCGGCCGCGGGCGAACCGGCCGGCGACGGCACCACAGGCGTCCAGGGAGCTCCGACGGGCCGTCCGGACGGGGCGTCGCCGCAGGTCCGCGATCCGGAGCCCGGCCGACGGCCGGACCCGGCACACCTGGCCGGCGGAACCCGCCGGCCACCGACCGGCGGACTCGGCGGCAGGCCCCCGCCGCCGGAGCGGCTGAGGATCGGTCACCCGGGCGGCCCCGCACAACGACAGAGGGCCTGCCGGATTTCTCCGGCAGGCCCTCTGTACTGGGTCGGGGTGGCGGGATTTGAACCCACGGCCTCTTCGTCCCGAACGAAGCGCGCTACCAAGCTGCGCCACACCCCGGTCTTGCGGTTTGTCGCTCCGTCTCCTTCGCGACGAGTAGAACTCTACCGGACGCTCGCCGAGACACGAAATCCGGTTTCGGGCGGGCGTCCGGCGGGGGTCAGCGGGGGGCCGGGACGAGGGTGAGGAGGGTGGCCTCGGGCGGGCAGGCGAAGCGGACGGGGGTGTAGCGGTTGGTGCCGCAGCCGGCCGAGACGTGGAGGTGGGAGCGGTGGCCGCCGGCGGTGTGGGTGGAGAGGCCCTTGACCCGGCGGGTGTCGATGTCGCAGTTGGTGACCAGGGCGCCGTAGAAGGGGATGCAGAGCTGGCCGCCGTGGGTGTGGCCGGCCAGGATCAGCGGGTAGCGGTCGGCGGTGAAGGCGTCGAGGACGCGCAGGTAGGGCGCGTGGACGACGGCGAGGGAGAGGTCGGCGTCGGCGGAGGGGCCGCCGGCGACGTCGCTGTAGCGGTCGCGGCGGATGTGGGGGTCGTCGAGGCCGGTGAATTCCAGGTCGAGCCCGTTCACGGTGAGCCGGCCGCGGGTGTTGGTGAGGTCGAGCCAGCCGGCTCCGTCGAAGCCGTCGCGGAGCTTCTCCCACGGGTTGTGGACGGCTCCGGTGATGCCGCGGCGGGCGGTGCCGTCGGGGTTGTTCATGCCGTGGGCGCCGCTGCGCATGGCCTGGAGGTAGCGTGCCGGGTTCTTGCGGGCCGGGCCGTAGTAGTCGTTGGAGCCGAAGACGTAGACGCCGGGGAACTCCATGAGGGGCCCGAGCGCGTCGAGGGTGGCCGGGACGCCGAGCGGGTCGGAGAGGTTGTCGCCGGTGTTGACCACCAGGTCGGGGCGCAGGCCGGCCAGGCTCTTCAGCCAGCGCTGCTTCTTGCCCTGCCCGCTCACCATGTGGATGTCGGACACCTGGAGGACCCGGATCGGGCGGGCGCCGCGCGGGAGGACGGGGACCTCGATCCGGCGGAGGCGGAAGGCCCGGACCTCGTACCCGACGGAGTAGGCGAGGCAGGCGGTGCCGGCGGCGGCGATGCCGAGGGGAACGGAGTACAGCGGTCGCATCAGCCCATGCTCTCAGACGGTGGATCAGCGGGCGCACGCCCGGAGTCGGCGGGGAGGGCGGCGGCCGGGGGCGTCTCCTCGGTCTCCCGGCGGGCGCGCAGGGAGCGGACCTTGTGGCGGTTGCCGCAGCGTTCCATCGAGCACCAGCGCCGGCGGCCGGGGCGCGAGGTGTCGACGAAGATCAGTCGGCAGTCGTGGGCGCCGCATTCCCGGATCCGGTCCGCGTACGGGCCGGTGAGCAGGGCGATGGCGTCCCGGGCGAGGGTGGAGGCCAGCTGGGCTCCGTCGGCGGGTGGCGGGGCGGCCGCGGTGCCGTCCGGGGCGATCCGGGGGACCAGCGGCGGGTGCTCGGCGGCCCGGTTGAGGACGGTGTAGTCCTCGGGTTCGCCGGGGCGGCCGTGGGCGCGGGCGGCGGCCAGGTGCCACAGGGCGTCGCGCAGGGTGCGGGTGGCGGTGAGCTCGGCGGGGGAGATCCGTACGGCGTCGGCGGGCAGCCGCAGCCGGGACGGCGGGAGCCAGGCGGCGAGGTCGGCGGGCCGGTGCAGCACCTCGTACCGGGCGTACGGGCCGGGTCCGCCGGTGGTGAGCAGTTCCAGGCAGAGGGCGCCGGGGTCGAAGTGGAAGCGGCTGCCTCCGGGGGTGGTGAGGACCAGCCCGGGCGGGGCGTGCCGGCCGGCCGTGCCGTCGGGCGGTGCGGCGGCCGGGTCGGCAGGGCCGGTCGCGTCGGCCGCGTTCTGGGGGACCGGGTCGTCTCCGTCGGTCATGCGCCCCAGGATAGGTGTAACCGGGAAGACGGGTTACGGGGCCGGAGGGGAACGGAGAGGGGTGGGCCGCTGCCGGGCGGAAGGGCTGACCCTTGGTCAGGAGGTTCCGCCCGGAGGTGCGGAGCACCCCGTCGCCCGGCGCCCCCGTCGCCCGGAGCGGCACTCCGGGCGACGGGGGCGCGGGCCGGCCTCAGGCCGGAATGGCGTTGACGTACTCGCGCATCATCCGGGGGACCCGGTACGCGTACTGGTGGCCACGATTCACCTGGACGACGGAGAAGTCGACCAGTTCGGCCAGGACGTCGAGGTTGCGGGAGGGCTCCCGGCCGGCCGGGCCGCCGCCGTCGACGGGCTCCTGCCGGATGTCGTCGATGGAGAACTCCTCGGGGAACCGGGAAAGCCGTCTGAGTGCCCGGCGCTGCCGTTCGTCGAGCAGTCCGTACGCCCAGGCGAGGCTGCGGTGCAGCGAGCGGTGGTGGGAGAGCCCGCCGACCTCCTCCTGGCCGAGGATCGGCAGCACCCGGCACTCGTCCACCAGGACGTGCAGGGGCACCGAGCGCATCCGCACGGCGGCGTTCTCGATCGCGAGCGCCAGGCCGCCGAGGCGTCGGCAGAGCTCGACCACCTGCGGCATCTGGTCGCCGAGGTCGAGCGTCGGGGCGACCGAGTGCACCCGGTGGCAGAACAGCTCGGCGGCCGGCGGGCAGCCGTAGGGGCCGTCCGGGTGGTCGACCGACAGCGGCGAGACCTCCCACAGGTCGGCGGGGACCCCGGCGGGCGCCCGCAGCGAGGTGATCATGATATGGAGTGCCGGGTGCCGCGCCAGCAGTGTCCTGACCTGCCGGGCCACCGTGTCGATGACGTGCTCGGCGTTGTCGACGACCAGCAGCAGCTGCAGCTCGGGGCCGGTCCGCGGGTCGCGGCCGAAGCCCCGGAGGAGGGCGTCGAGCGCGCGCTGGGCCTGGGCCGAGGCGGCCGCCGGGTCGACGGCCTCGGGGGTGACCGAGCCGAGCTCCAGGACCACGACGCCGTCCCGGAAGCGGTCCAGCAGGTGGGCGGCCGAGTCCAGCGCCAGCCGGGTCTTGCCGACCCCGGCCGGTCCGGTGAGCACCAGCGGACGGCCCGGTCGCAGGGCGGTCACGACGTGCAGCAGGTCGGCCCGTCGGCCGACGGTGATGTCCGTCTTGGGCCGCAGTCCCCGCCACCGCGCGTTGTCCGGGAGCTCGGCGACGCGGGCCGGGAATCCGGGTTCCGGCCGGGTGGGCGGCAGCCCGGCCGGGGCGCCCGCGTGAACGACCTGGGAGAGCAGGGTGTCGTCCCGGTTGGTCGCCGCGGCGAACAGCGCGCCCACCAGGAGTTCCACGGAACTGCGGCGCGGATTCTTGATGGCGCCGGTTTCCAGGTTGCGAATGGTGCGGACGCTGACAGTGGAGTGTTCGGCTAATTGCTCCTGGCTCCAGCCGACCATCTTCCGTTGGGTCACCAACATCGATCGAAGCTGATTGTTGTCCATTCCCCCGCGCTTCCTGCTGTTGTGAGCAGAATAAAAGTCAGAACTCGATGCGCCGCTTTTACGGCGCCCATCGCTCCGAAAAGCGATCACTGTCGCCGGGCGGTCGGGCAGCCGGGCGGAGCGCAGGCGTGCGCGCTCGTTCCGGCAGGGGGCGCAAGGGACCCGGGCCGCCAGGTGTCAGGGCCGCCAGGTGCCTGGGCGGCAGTGTGCCAGTGCCGTGGAATAATGAATCGGGGACGTGATGACGGGTTGTCGCAGTTGTTCGTGGCGGTCTTCGGCGATGATTCGACGGTGATTCGAGGTGAGGTGATCGCCGCCATCGGCTGCTCAAGCGACGCGCGAACGAGTGTACTACGCGGACTATTTTCGGCGAAGCGGTCACAGCGTTCGATTTGCCCCTCCGGGACCGGCAACTTCGCTCCGGATCCGGCAATTTTCGGCATTGCGGCCGATATTGTGCAAGCATTATCGGCCACCGTGGCCGAATCCCGTCGCTTGTTCCCGGAGTCGGGCATCGATTGTTCATGGAATCGACCGCCGCCCGTTCCCGGGTCGGATCGGCACCGTCCGGCGGGCTGTCGGGCGCCCTCGGCCGGGGTTGTCGGGGATGCCGGCCGGGGTTCTCGGGGGATACTCGTTCAACTGCGGAAACCCCGGTGGACGCCCAGGGAAACCCGGTTGAGCCCACCCACAGCCGAAGGATAAGAAGAGGAAATGACAACGCTCAAGGAGCAGCTGCACGAGAACCTCACGGCTGCCATCAAGGACCGGGACGAGCTGCGCGCGTCCACCATCCGGCTCACGCTCGCCGCCGTCACCAGCGAGGAGGTGGCGGGCAAGCAGAAGCGCGAGCTGTCCGACGCCGATGTGCTGAAGGTGATCGGCCGCGAGGCGAAGAAGCGCCGGGAGGCGGCCGAGGCCTTCGACACGGCGGGCCGGACGGAGCAGGCGGCCCGGGAGCGGGCCGAGGGCGAGGTGCTGGCGACCTACCTGCCCAAGCAGCTCTCCGACGAGGAACTGGCCGCGATCGTGGCGGCCGCCGTGGCCGAGAGCGGTGCGAGCGGCCCGCAGGGGATGGGCGCCGTCATGAAGCTGGTGAAGCCCAAGGTCGACGGCCTGGCCGAGGGCGGCCGGGTCGCCGCGGCCGTGAAGGCCGCCCTGGCCTGAGCCGGGTGCCGGACGCCCCAGTGGGCGCCGGTCCGCCGGTCCTGTCCCGTCGCCCAGGTGACGGGACAGGTGACGCCCCCAGGTGACGCGCCGCCCCGGTGACGCCCCGCCTCGGTCATGCACCGCCCGGCGATGCGCCGCCCCGGCGACAACGCCGAAGGGGCGCCCTCCGCACTGGAGGGCGCCCCTTCGCCGTGCCGGCCGTTCGCGGCCCGGACGGGTCAGCCGTTCCCGTTGCCGCCGCCGTGCCGGCCGCCGTTCCCGTTCCCGTTGCCGGGGAAGGGCGGGAAGGTGAACCCGCCGGGGAAGCCGCCGGGCAGTCCACCGGGGAGCCCGCCGGGCTGGCCGCCGGGCTGACCGGGGTTGCCGCCCTGCTGCGGCGGCGGGGGGTTGCCGCCGGGCTGCGGGGCGTTCGGGTCGGTGGCCGGTGCGGTGGCGCCCGCCGGGGGAGTGGCCGGCAGCGGGTCCGGGATGTTGGCGGTCTGGATCGGCTCCAGCGGCGTTCCCTTGAGCGCCTGGTTCATCGCCATCGCCCAGATCGGGCCGGGGCCGTCGGCGCCGAACACCTCGGGGTAGTACTTGCCGCCGATGGTGATGTTCTTCATCTTGACGCCGCCGGCCGGGCCGCCGAGCCAGACCGCGGCGGCCAGCGACGGGGTGTAGCCGCTGAACCAGGCGGCCTTCTTCTCGTCGGTGGTACCGGTCTTGCCGGCGATCTTGCGGCCGTCGTCCATGGTCAGGGCGGCCGCGGTGCCCTTCTCGGTCACGTTGAGCAGGACGGCGTTGAGTGAGTCCGCGGTCTGCTCGGAGAAGGCCTGGCTGCACTGGGACTGCGGGACCGGGATGTCCTTGCCGTCCACCGTGGTGATCTTGTTGATCGCGATCGGGGTGCAGTACTTGCCGCGGGCGGCGAAGGTCGCGTAGACGTTCGCCATGGTCAGCGGGGAGAGCTCCAGGGTGCCGAGGACCATCGAGGGCACCTCCTGGAAGGCGTCGCCCTTGGCGGACTGGGTGATGCCCAGCTTGTTCGCCATCTGCTTCATCGCGCAGAGGCCGACCTGCTGCTCCATCTGCACGAAGTAGGTGTTGACCGAGCGGGCCATGGCCTCCTTCAGCTGGTACGGCCCGACCTCGCTGTCCTGCTCGTTCTTCACCGTCTCCTTGGGCTTGACGGTGTTCTTCCAGGTGCCCGAGCAGGTGGACATCTGCGGGTACTCGATCTTGTTCTCGGACGGGAACGCCTGGGTGTTCGACATGCCCGACTCCAGCGCGGCCGTGGCCAGGATCGGCTTGAAGGTCGAACCGGTCTGGAAGCCGTTGCCGCCGCCCATCGCGGCGTCCACGTTGAGGTTGACGACGGTCTGGTTCTTGTTCGGGTCCAGGCCGTACGGGCGGGTCTGGGCCATCGCCAGGATCTTGCCGCTGCCCGGCTCCATCATGGTCGCGGCGGCCGACACCGTGTCGGTCACGTTGACCTTCTTGGTGACGGCGTTCTGCGCGGCGGCCTGCTTGTCCGGGTCCAGCGTGGTGTAGATGTTCAGGCCGCCGGTGTTCCACACCTTCTTGCGCTCGTCGGCGTTCTTGCCGAAGGCCGGGTCCTGCTTGACCACGTGGCGGACGTAGTCGCAGAAGAAGCCCATGCCGGCCTGGGCGGTGATGCAGCCGTTCTGCGGGTCCTTGTACTTCAGGCCCAGCGGGGCGGCCTTCGCCTCCTTCGCCTGGTCGGCGGTGATGTGCTTGTTCTCCAGCATCTTGTCGATCACGACGTTGCGGCGCTTGACCGTGTTCTCGGGGTAACGCACCGGGTCGTAGGACGACGGGTTCTGCACCATGCCGGCCAGGGTGGCGGCCTCGGCGACGGTCAGGTCCTTGTTGCTCTTGCTGAAGTAGCGCTGGGAGGCGGCCTCGACCCCGTAGGCCTGGTGGCCGTAGAAGGTGATGTTGAGGTAGTTGGTGAGGATCTGGTCCTTGGACAGGTCCTCCTCCAGCTTGATGGCGACCTTGAGCTCCTGGATCTTGCGGCCCAGGGTCTTGCGCTGGGCCTCCAGGACGGCCGCCTGGTCGTCGCCGGCCTTCTCCACGTTGACGTTCTTCACGTACTGCTGGGTCAGGGTGGAGGCGCCCTGGGAGGCGGTGCCGCTCTCCGCGTTCTTGCTGACCGCGCGGAGGATGCCCTTGAGGTCGACGGCGCCGTGCTCGTAGAAGCGGGCGTCCTCGATGTCCACCTGGGCGTGGCGCATGAACTGCGACATCTGATCGGCGGTCAGAACCGTGCGGTCGCGCTCGTAGACCTTGGCGATCAGCCCGCCCTTGGCGTCGAAGATCTGGGTGGCCTGGGTGAGCGGCGGGGTCTTGAAGTCGTCCGGGATGTTGTCGAAGCTCTCCGCCGTGTCCTTGGCGGTCAGCCCGATGGCGCCGACGGCGGGCAGGGCGAGACCGGCCAGCAGGACTCCGGAGAGCACGCTGACGCCCAGGAACTTCACGCCGTTGCCGGCGTGCTCCAACGGTGATCCGCCGGTCCTGCCGCGCGGAGCTCCGGTGTTGCCTGGGGGCTGGGGTGCCTGTGGGCGCTTCGGTGCCATGGGGAGAACCCTACGTCGCGGATTCCCGCACACAGCGGCAGGCGTTCGCCTAGGCTTGTCACAAGCTTGCGACAGCTTCGGTGCGTCAACATCGCTCACTCTTGTGGGCGAGGAGACTTGCCCGAAATGCCCCGTGATGGCCGGGTTTTGAGGCAGCTGTGGCCTGCTGTACCCGTGTGTTCAGTCACGCTCCGTGGTGACTCCTGTGGCGAGAGTGCGGGCTCCGCTTTTGGCAAGGCGTGCGACCTGCGATCACTCCAACGAGTGAGCTGATCGATACCCATAGTCCAATCGGGTCATTCGAGATTGAGCCCGAAGGGGCTGTTGCAAGCTGTCGTTCTTCCGTAACGTCCTCAACTGGCAACGGTGAATATGCCGTTGCCGCCGTGGGGGAGCCTCGAAACGGGAGAGGACGGCGCCGGCATGGGCTGGGTTGACGACTGGAGTGCGCAGGCCGCCTGCCGCACGAGTGATCCGGACGAACTGTTCGTCCAGGGGGCGGCGCAGAACCGCGCGAAGGCGGTGTGCAGCGGCTGCCCCGTCCGGACGGAGTGCCTCGCGGACGCCCTGGACAACCGGGTGGAGTTCGGGGTGTGGGGAGGGATGACGGAGCGCGAGCGCCGTGCGCTGCTGCGCCGACGTCCGACCGTCATCTCGTGGCGGAGGCTGCTGGAGACGGCACGCACCGAGTACGAGGAGTCCCTCGCGACCGGAGTGATACTGACGGACTACGCCCAGGCGGGCTGAGCCCGGCCGCACCGCGCGGTCCGGGCCGGTCGGCCCCCGGGCGCGGGCTACACCGCGCCGTTGAGCCGGTCCCCGATGGCCCGGAGCCCGTCCAGGTCGTGCACGTCGCCCGGCAGCGCCGGCACCTCCACGATCGGCACGTCCGGGTACACCGAGACGAAGCGGTCGCGGGTACGGCGTTCGCGCCCCATGATCTGCATCCGCTCGGCGTGCAGTCGCAGCAGCCCGGCCGCGAGCAGTTCCGCAGCGGGCGAGGCGTGCTCCGAGCCGTTCTCCTCCAGGGCCTCGGCGGCCGCCAGCGCCCGCTCCGCGGTGAGCTGCGGTGCCCCCGTGTCGTGCACCCGGTTGAGCACCAGCCCGGCCAGCGGCATCCGGTCTGCGGCCAGCCGGTCCACGAAGTACGCCGCCTCGCGCAGCGCGTCCCGCTCCGGCGCGGCCACCACCAGGAACGCCGTGCCCGGCGCCTTGAGCAGCTGGTACGTGCGGTCCGCGCGCTCCCGGAAGCCGCCGAACATCGAGTCCATCGCGCTGACGAAGGTCTGCACGTCGGTCAGCAGCTGAGCACCGAAGATCTTGCCCAGGGTGCCGGTGAGCAGTCCCATCCCGACGTTCAGGAAGCGCATCGCGCTGCGCCCGCCGACCTTGGCCGGGGCGGTGAGGATCCGGATCACCCGGCCGTCCAGGAAGGACCCGAGCCGGTTGGGCGCGTCCAGGAAGTCCAGCGCCGAGCGGGACGGCGGGGTGTCCACGACGATCAGGTCCCACTCCTCGGCGGCGCGCAGCTGACCGAGCTTCTCCATCGCCATGTACTCCTGCGTGCCCGCGAAGCCGGCCGACAGGGACTGGTAGAAGGGGTTCTCCATGATCGCCTTGGCCCGCTCGGGCTCGGCGTGGGCCAGCACGACCTCGTCGAAGGTCCGCTTCATGTCCAGCATCATGGCCTGGAGCTCGCCGTCGCCGGTGACCCCCTTGACCACCCGGGGGGTGTTGTCGAGTTCGGTCAGGCCCATCGACTGGGCGAGCCGGCGGGCCGGGTCGATGGTCAGCACCACGACCTTGCGGCCGCGCTCGGCCGCCCGCAGGCCGAGCGCCGCGGCGGTGGTGGTCTTGCCGACGCCGCCGGAGCCGCAGCAGACGATGATCCTGGTCTTCGGGTCGTCGATCAGCTCGTCCACCGCGAGTCGCCGCCCGGTGCTCCGCACCCCGCTGTTCGAGGTCATGCCGCCCCCTGCCGCTTCAGTTCGCCCGCCAGCCGGTACAGCCCGCCGAGGTCCACGCCCTCGCCCAGCAGCGGCAGTTCGTACGTCGGGAGCCGCAGCTGCTGGATGTCGGCGCGCTGCGCGCGCTCCAGCTCGACCCGCTCGGCGTGCTCCCTGGCCTGCGCCAGCAGGGGGTCGATCAGCGGCTCCACCGCCGCCCGGACCTTCTCCGCGGCGCGCGTGCGGCCGCCGAGTCCGGCCTCGCCGAGCGCCACGGCGACCTCCTCGCGGTGGTCCCCGTCCACCGCGGCCACCGCCGCCGCGTCCAGCACCGGCGGCCGGACCATGTTGACCATCACCCCGCCCACCGGGAGCTTGGCCTCGCGCAGCTCCCCGATGCCGTCGACCGTCTCCTGCACCGGCATCTCCTCCAGCAGGGTGACCAGGTGCACCGCGGTCTCCGGTGACTTCAGCACCCGCATCACGGCCTGCGCCTGGGTGTGTATCGGGCCGATCCGGGCCAGCCCGGCGACCTCCGCGTTGACGTTCAGGAACCTGGTCAGCCGCCCGGTCGGCGGGGCGTCCATGACCACCGCGTCGTAGCGCCGCCGGCCGTCCGGGTCCTTGCGCCTGGTCGCCTCGCAGGCCTTGCCGGTGAGCAGGACGTCCCGCACACCGGGCGCGATGGTGGTGGCGAAGTCGACGAAGCCGACCTTCTGGAGCGCCTTCCCGGCCCGGCCGAGCTTGTAGAACATCTCCAGGTACTCCAGCAGCGCCAGCTCGGTGTCGATCGCCAGCGCGAAGACCTCGCCGGGCCCGCCCCCACTGGCGGCCAGCCCCAGCTGGGCGCGGGAGACCGAGGCGATCCGGCGCTCCTCGTACGGCAGCGCGGCGATCCCGAACAGCTCGGCGATGCCCTGCCGGCCCTCGACCTCGATCAGCAGCACCCGTCCGCCGTCGGCGGCGAGCGCCAGGGCCAGCGCCGCGGCCAGCGTGGTCTTCCCGGTGCCGCCCTTGCCGCTGACCACGTGCAGCCGGACGCCCTCCCAGTCGGGGTCGCGCCGGGCCGCCTGGCCGGGGGTGCGTGCCACGCTCCGTCTCCGTCCGTCTCCGTCCTACGGGCGTCCCCTCCTGACGAGGGTGCCCCTCACCAGGGTCCCCTCCCGACGGGGGTGCCCTTCACCAGGGTGCCCTCTCGCGAGGGTAACCAGGGAGCGCACCGGATGCCCGGAGCACCTGGGCCGTCAGGCCGGATCATGCCCTCTTTGTGCCCCACCTCACACGCCTCGCGGCCGTCGGAGCGGATCACCGCGACGGCTCGTCTAGAGTCTGGCCATGACCAAGTGGGAATACATGACGGCGCCCCTGCTGGTGCACGCCACCAAGCAGATCCTGGACAACTTCGGCGAGGACGGCTGGGAGCTCGTCCAGGTCGTGCCCGGCCCGAACCCGGAGCAGCTGGTGGCCTACTTCAAGCGGGAGAAGAACGCATGAGCAAGGTCGAGGAGAAGCTCGCCGAGCTGGGCCTGACCCTGCCTCCGGTGGCCGCCCCGGTCGCCGCCTACGTGCCGGCCGTGCACTCCGGCGACCTCGTGTTCACCTCCGGCCAGCTCCCGGTCGTCGGCGGCAAGCTGCCGACCACCGGCAAGGTCGGTGCCGAGGTCTCCCCGGAGGAGGCCAAGGACCTCGCGCAGATCTGCGGGCTGAACGCCCTGGCCGCCGTGAAGTCCGTGATCGGCGACCTCGACCGGATCGAGCGGGTCGTCAAGGTCGTCGGCTTCGTCGCCGCCGCCCCCGACTTCATCGGTGTCCCGGCCGTCGTCAACGGCGCCAGCGAGCTGCTCGGCAAGGTGCTGGGCGACGCGGGCGTGCACGCCCGCAGCGCCGTCGGCGTCGCGGTACTGCCGCTGGACGCCCCGGTCGAGGTCGAGCTCGTGGTGCGCGTCAAGACCGTCTGAACGTGATCGCGGGGGCGGGGCCGGGACCGTCCGGCCCCGCCCCCGTGTGGCCGGAGTGTGTCCGATCGATCCGTGAGCCTGGCGGGAATCGCCGGGCACGCCCTAGCATCCGGGCATGGACCATCGAGCGACGACGCTCCCGATGCCGCCCGGCTGGCCCGCCCGGATCCGGGCGGTCGCATCCGGCGCGGTGACCCCGCCGGTGCCCAGGCCCGCCGCGACCGTCGTGCTGCTGCGCGACGCCGCCGGGGGGCCGGAGGCCTACCTGCTGCGCAGGCGCACCTCGATGGCCTTCGCGGCCGGGATGTACGCCTACCCCGGCGGCGGGGTGGACCCGCGGGACGCCGAGGTCGAGCCGGGCTGGGCCGGGCCGACGCCCGGGGAATGGGCGCGACGGCTCGGGGTGGACGCCCGGACGGCGCGGGCGGTGGTCTGCGCGGCCGTCCGGGAGACCTTCGAGGAGGCCGGCGTGCTGCTGGCCGGCCCGGACGCCGACAGCGTCGCCGCGCCGCGCGACTGGTCCGCGGAGCGGGCCGCGCTGGAGGCGCACGAGCTGTCCTTCGCCGAGTTCCTCCGCGACCACGGCCTGGTGCTGCGCAGCGACCTGCTGGGCGGCTGGGCCCGCTGGATCACCCCCGAGTTCGAGGAACGGCGCTACGACACCTGGTTCTTCGTCGCCGCGCTGCCGGCCGGCCAGCGCGCGGCCCTGGAGGTCGGCGAGGCCGACCGGGTCGCCTGGCTGACCCCCGCCGAGGCGGTGCGCGGCCACCGGGAGGGCCGGTTCGGCATGCTGCCGCCGACCGTGACGGTGCTGCGCGAGCTGTCCTCGGCCCGGACCGCGGCCGAGGCACTGGCCGCGGCCGCCGACCGCCCGCTGACGCCGGTCCTGGGCCGGGCCGAGATCCGCGGCGACCGCCTGACGGTCCGCTGGCCCGGCTACCAGGAACTGACCATCGACGGGGAGTTCCCCGAGGGCTCCTGACCGTTCCACCGGTGGGGCCACCCGGGCCCCGTCCGGCTGCGGGTCGTACACCCCGCAGGACGCGACCTTCCCGTACCGACGCAGAGAGAGGACCGACGCCCGATGACCCACAACGACGTGGCTCGCCGGACGGCGCCCGAGATGCCCGCCCGCCGTCTGACTCCCCGTGACCCCGCCTGCGAGAGCCAGGTCCCGTTCGTCGAGGTGGCGCAGCGCGCCCTCGTCCGGGCACTGCCGCTGCGGGCCCTGCACCGAGACGGCGGAGGCGGCCGGTGAGCGGACTCCTGCCGGGCGACCCCGCCGCCGCCGTCGGCGGCGAGGCCACCCCTCGGGCGCTGTGCGTGCTGGCACCGAACCCGTCGCCGATGACGCTGGACGGCACCAACACCTGGCTGCTCTCCGAGCCCGGCTCGGACCTCGCGGTGGTGATCGACCCGGGCCCGCTGCACGAGGGCCACCTGCGCCGGGTGGTCGACCTCGCGCGGGAGCGGGGCAAGCGGATCGCGCTGACCCTGCTCACCCACGGCCACGCCGACCACTCCGAGGGCGCGGCCCGCTTCGCCGAGCTGACCGGCTCCGAGGTGCGGGCCCTGGACCCGGCGCACCGGCTGGGCTCGGAGGGCCTGGTGGGCGGCCAGCGCCTGGACGTCGGCGGCCTCGACCTGCGGGTGGTGGCCACCCCGGGGCACACCTCGGACTCGCTGACCTTCCACCTGCCGGACGACGGCGCGGTGCTCACCGGCGACACCGTGCTCGGCCGCGGCACCACGATGGTCGCGCACCCCGACGGCCGGCTGGGCGACTACCTGGACTCGCTGCGCCGGCTGCACACCATGGCCTCCGACCACGGCGTGCGCACGGTGCTGCCCGGCCACGGCCCGGTGCTCGGGGACGCGCTGGGCGCCGTCGACTTCTACCTGGCCCACCGGGCCACCCGGCTCGCCCAGGTGGAGACCGCGGTCGAGGCGGGCTGCCGGACCGCGCCCGAGGTGGTGGCCCGGGTCTACTCCGACGTGGACCGGGCGCTGTGGCCGGCCGCCGAGCTGTCGGTGCGGGCCCAGCTGGACTACCTGGAGGACCACGGGCTGATCCCGGGCGCCGAGTGATCCCCCGACCGCGGGAACTGCGGGGGTGAACGCGGAGGGGCCCGTCCGGATCGGACGGGCCCCTCCGCGTTCGCGGGCGTCAGCGGCGTTTCACCGGCGTCAGCGCGAGCGGCGCGACAGCCGCTCGACGTCCAGCAGCACCACCGCGCGGGCCTCCAGCTTCAGCCAGCCGCGGCCGGCGAAGTCGGCGAGCGCCTTGTTGACCGTCTCGCGGGAGGCGCCGACCAGCTGGGCCAGCTCCTCCTGGGTGAGGTCGTGGGCGACGTGGATGCCCTCCTCGGACTGCACGCCGAACCGGCGGGAGAGGTCCAGCAGGGCCTTGGCGACGCGGCCGGGCACGTCGGAGAAGACCAGGTCGGACATCACGTCGTTGGTGCGGCGCAGGCGGCGGGCGATGGCCCGCAGCAGCGCGATGGAGACCTCGGGGCGGGCGTGCAGCCAGGGCTGGAGGTCGCCGTGGCCGAGGCCCAGCAGCTTGACCTCGGTCAGCGCGCTGGCGGTCGCGGTGCGCGGACCCGGGTCGAACAGCGACAGCTCGCCGATCATCTCGCTGGGGCCGAGCACGGCCAGCATGTTCTCGCGGCCGTCCGGCGAGGCGCGGTGCAGCTTGACCTTGCCCTCCGCCACGACGTACAGCCGGTCGCCCGGGTCGCCCTCGTGGAACAGCGACTCCCCACGGGCGAGGGTGACCTCGGTCATGGAAGCGCGCAGCTCGCCGGCCTGTTCGTCGTCGAGTGCCGCGAAGAGTGCGGCGCGCCGCAGAACGTCGTCCACGTGCTTCCTCCTTCTCGGCCGTACGGCGGGTGGGCCGTCCGGCGCAAGTTCCGTTCAGTGTTCTGCATCACCAAGCATGGCGCATGTCGCTCCGATCATATGAGGAGGGGGTGTGCCGAGGTGCGCCGTGCGGGGCCATTCGTACCGGGGGGTCACCGGCCGGACCCGGTGACGGGAGCCCGGGGGAGGCCGCCGATCGAACCTTTGTCCATTCGATTCGAACAGGGAAACGGACCCCGTCGTGCGGGCGTGTCCCGCCGCCGGACCGCCCGGCGACGAGCGCCGGCGGAGCCCCTCGGTCCGCCCCCGGTCCGCCCGGCTCAGGGTCCGGGCGGACCGTACCGGAGCCGGGCGATCAGCCGGTGAAGCCCAGCTCGGCGAGGGCCCGGTCGATCCGGGCGCGGTGCGCGGCCTCCCAGTCGTCCAGGGTCTCGGCCGCCTCCTTGGCCAGCTTCGCCCGGGCCGCCTCCAGGACCCGCGCCCGCTCGGCGGCGGGCACCACCACGACGCCCTCCTCGTCGGCCACCACGATGTCGCCGGCCGCCACCGACACCCCGGCGCAGGTCACCGGGGCGCCGTGGGTGCCAAGCCGCTCCTTCGCCCCGGGGATCGGGATCACCCCGCGGGCGAAGACCGGGAAGGCCAGCTCCCGCACCTCGGCGAGGTCCCGGATCAGGCCGTCGGCCACGAAGGCCGCCACGCCCCGGCGCTGCGCCACCGCGCAGACGTTGCCGCCGGCCAGCGCGTGGTCCGGGTCGCCGGACTCCACCACGATCACCGAGCCCGGCCCGGCCCGGTGGATCGCCGCGTGCAGCATCAGGTTGTCGCCGGGCGGGCACCGCACGGTGAAGGCCGGTCCGGCCACCCGGGGCATGCCCGTCCACAGCGGGCGCAGGCCGGCGTCCATGACCTGGGCGCGGCCCAGGACGTCGGCCAGGGTGGTGGTGGGGATGTCTTTGAAGTCCTCGTCCATGCTTCCTCGTTGGTCGTTCGTCGTTGGTTGTCCGTCGTTGCTTGTCCGTCGGGTGGGTGCGCGCCGGAGATGCGACGCCGGGGATCGTCGGAAGACCGGACGGTGCCCCCGGGCCGCGCGTCAGGCGTAGAACTTCAGCAGTTCCGGCGCCAGCACCTCGGCGGACACCTCGTGGGTCTGGCCGTCCAGCGTCCGGTACTCGGCGTCCGGCACGGCCGCCGCCACCGCGCGGGCCGGGGCCCGCAGCGTCTCCGGGCTGGCGCCGCCGTCCAGGACCAGGGTCGGCACGGCGATCGTGGCCAGCAGGTCGACCGGGACGACCGCGCCGGTCCGGTCGCCGAGCGCCGCCGCGTCGTACGCCAGGGTCGGGGCGACCGCCTCGAACAGCGGCCACACCGGCGCGCCGCGCATCCCGTCCACCATCTCCGCCGGCGATCCGGCGTAGACCATGAGGGCCGCGACCGCGTCCCCGCGGCGCCCCTCGGCGAGCGCCGCCGTCAGCTCGGCGACGTACTGGCGGAAGCGCTCGCTCTGCGCCTCCCCGGTGCTGAACGGCGGCTCGTAGACGGCGAGTCGGGTGATACCGGTACCCGCGGCGGCGGCCCGCAGCGCGAGTGCGGCGCCGGAGGAGTGGGCGAGGACGTGGGCCGAGCCGCCCGCCGCCGCGATGACGGCGGCCAGGTCCTCGATCTCGCGCTCCACCGCGAAGGGCGGGGTGTCCCCGCTGTCGCCGCGACCGCGCCGGTCGTAGGTCCACACGGTGTGCCGCGCCGCCAGCTGTTCGGCGATCGAGGCGCTCGGCCCCATGCCGCGGTGGCACAGCGCGCCGTCGACCAGGACGGCGGCGGGGCCGGATCCGGTGACGGAGCACGCGAGGACGGTGCCGTCGGTGGAGACCACGGTGTTCATGGGTGTTCCTTACTGTCGTACGAGTCGGTCGTGGAGGTAGACCGGGGTTCGCCGCAGAACTCATCGCTCCGGCCGAAATTTTCTTCCGGACCCTCCGGACCCCTGTGGAGAGGTGTCCGAGCGCATATGTTTCACGGGTAAATTACCTGCTAACCTTTTTTGCATGGTCACAACCGCCCAGTTCCGCCAGGCACTTCGGGTCGGTCCGGCCGGGGACGGCTGGCACAAGCCCGCGCTCAGCGCCGTGGTCACCCTCGGCGCGCTCAACCTCACCCTGCTCGGCCTCGGCCGGCTCGACCTGGCCCTCTACACCTCGGCCGGCGGCCTGGGCGCGCTGTACGGGCACGGCCTGCCCTACCGGGCCCGGGCCCGGACGCTGGCCGGCGTGCTGCTCGGCACCGTGCTCAGCACCGGCGCCGCCCTCACCGCCGCCGCACTGACCCGCGACGCCGCCGTCCTGGTCGCGATGGCGGCGGTGCTCGCCGCCCTGCACAAGCTGTTCTGCGACGCCGCCCGGATCGGCCCGCCCGGCAGTCTGATCATCACTTTCACCTCCGCCAGCTGCGCCTTCCTCCCGCAACGGCTCGCCGAGGTCCCGCCGCACCTGGCGCTCACCGCGCTCGGCGCCGCGCTGGCCTGGCTGGTCTGCATGGCCCCGGCCCTGGTGCGCCCGTACGGGCCCGAGCGGATCGCCACCGCCCGCGCCCTGGAGGCCGCCGCCCGGCTGCTGCGGACCAGGCCCGGCCAGCCGGAGCCGGACGCCGCCGTCCGAACCGCCCTGGTCGGCGCGGTCGAGACGGCCTGGCAGAGCCTCGCACTCTCCACCCCGTCCCGGCGGCGCGACCTCGGCGACGCGCCCGAGCGGCTGCTGGTGCGCGCGGAGTCAGCACTGGCCGGACCGGCCCGGCCCGAGGACGCCGCGCGGTACCTCGGCCTGGCCCGCGACCTGCGGCGCGGGCGCCCGCTGCCGACGCTCGACCTCACCGAGGCGGAGGCGGCCGAGCCTTCCGCCCGCCGTCCAGGCCCCCGACCGCCGCTGCGGCGGGCGCTGCGGCCCGGTTCGGCGCTGCTGCCGATCGCGCTGCGGGTCGCCGTCGGCTGCGCCGGTGCCGGGTGGATCTCGCTGGCGCTCGGCGTCGGCCGGCCGTACTGGGCGGTGGTCACCGCGGCCTCGGTGTTCCAGGCCAACAGCACGCTGTCCTGGCAGCGCGCGCTGCAGCGGGTGCTGGGCAACCTGCTCGGCCTGCTGCTGTTCACCGCCGCGCTGCCCGTCGCGCACACCGGCCCGCTGGCGCTGATCGGGCTCGGGCTGGTCTGCCAGTTCGGGGCGGAGGCGACGATCGCCCGGAGCTACTGGCTGGCGACGGTCTTCGTGACCCCGATGGCGCTGCTGATGACGGAGTTCGCGGGCCCGCAGCCGGCCGGGGTGCTGATCGCCGACCGCTGGCTGGACACCTGCGTCGGGGCGCTCGCCGGCCTCACGGCCTGCCTGCTGGTCACCAACCGCCGCACCGCCGCCCGGCTGACCCGCGCGCTCGCTGGAGCGGAAGCGGCCGGCCGCCGCGCGTCGGCCGCCGTCCGCGCCGCCTCGCCCGTCGCGGCCGCCTCGCCCGGCCCGGGCGTCCGGGCCGTCGCGGGCGCCCTCGCCGCGAGCACCCCGGACGCCCTCGCCGCCCGCACCGGCCTCGCCGCGGCCCTGCTGGAGCTGCGCGAGGCCACCGACACCGCCGCCGGCGAGTGGCGCCGGCCCGCCCTCCCGCACCAGCGCGCCACCGCCACCGAGCAGCAGGCCCACCACCTGCTGGCCGCGCTGCTGGAACACCGCGGCCGCGGCGGCCTGTCCGATCCCGGCCCGGCCCTGCCGGACACGGCCCGGGCCGCGACGGGCACGGCCGGGGCCGCGACCGGCACGCCCTAGGATCGAAGCCGAACGGCAGGCCGCAGAACGGGAGCAGCACACGTGGAGGACGTCGTCGCAGGTGTGCTGCGCCAGTGGGAGCGGGCCTACCCGGGGCTGGACACCGCTCCGATCGCCGTCCTCGGCCGGATCAACCGCTGTGCCGCGCTGCTCCAGCAGACCCCCGACCCGCTCACCCGGGCCGGCCTCACCCGCGCCGAGTTCGACATCCTCGGCGCCCTGCGCCGCCTCGACCGCGAGCTGACCCCCACCCAGCTGGCCCGGGAGAGCTTCGCCTCCGGGGCCGCCGTCACCAAGCGACTGCGGCTGCTGGAGGAGCGCGGCCTGGTCAGCCGCCGCACCGACGACCGGGACCGCAGGGTCGCCCACCTCGCGCTCACCGAGGAGGGCCGGACGCTGGTGGACGGTCTGATCCAGGAGCTCGTCGCCTACGACCGCGCCCTGCTGGCCGGACTCACCCCCGCCGAGCAGGACCGGCTCGCCGAGGCCCTCAGCGGCCTGCTGAACAGCCTTGAGGGGACGATCGGCCGCACCCCGGCCTGAGCCGGCGAACTGTGGCGGAGCGTCAACGGTGGTGCTCCGGCGGGAAACTATGCTCGTGGTGCGGGCGTACGGGGGCGCCGGGTGCGCGGCGGGCTCCCGCTGGGCGCGCGGTGTGTCGAGCCGTCTACCGGGAGTTCCCCTTGGGCCACAGCGCGGACCGAACCGACACCGATCGCTCCCGTCCGAAGCACGCCGGCGGATTCGGCAGCCCCGGCAGCGCCGGCGGCTCCGGCGGCTTTGGCAGCTCCGGCGACCCGCTCGCGCGGCTCACCCGGGGCATCGTGGCCATGGTCGCCGTCGGCTTCTGCGCCGCCTCGGTGGTGGCCACGGTCCGCAACCACGACGGCCTGGCCTACCAACTGCCCGCCGTCGCACTGCTGCTGGTCCTGCTCGGCCTGCAGATCGGGCACGCCGGTCCGTGGCGTCTGGCGCGGCGCTGGTGGCCGTGGAGCCTGGTCGTCCACGGGGTGCTCACCTACCTGCCGTTCCTGTTCTTCGACGGGGCGTGGGTCGGCATCCCCGGGTCGTTCGCCGGTTCGGTGCTGCTGACCGTCGCACTGCCGCGTTCCTGGGTGCTGTTCGTCGCACTGGTGGCCGCCCAGTACCCGCTCTGCGCGGCGCTGGGCGGGAACCCCGGCCAGTGCGTCAACGCGTCGGTGTCCACCGCGGTGGGCGGCATCGTGGTCTACGGGGTGGCCCGACTCGCCGATCTGACAGCCGAGTTGAGGGCGGCCCGGACCGAGCTGGCCGAGCTCGCGGTGGACCGGGAGCGGCTGCGTTTCGCGCGCGACCTGCACGACCTGCTCGGCTCCAGCCTCTCGGTGGCGGCGCTGAAGTGCCAGCTCGCCGAACGGCTGGCCGCGGAGGAGCCGGAACGCGCCCGCGCGGAGATCGCCGAGGTGCTGGCACTGGTGCGGCAGGCGATGGCGGACGCCCGCCGGCTCCCCAGCGGCGACCTCGGGATGTCCCTGGCGCGGGAGGCGCGTTCGGCGGTCTCGGCGCTGCGGGCGGCCGGGATCGGGGTCGAGGCCGAACTGGACTGCGAGGGGCTGCGGCCCGAACTCGACGGGGTGCTGGCCACCGTGCTGCGTGAGGCGGTCACCAATCTGCTGCGGCACAGCGCGGCCCGGCGCTGCGGGATCCGGGCCGGCCGGGACGAGTTCGGCGCGGTGCGCCTGGTGGTCTCCAACGACGGCGTGCCGCCCGAACCGGGCGGCGCACCGCGCGAGGACGGCGGCGGCCACGGCATCGGGAACCTCACCGAGCGGCTGCGGGCCGTCGGCGGCCGGCTGACCGCCGAGCGGGACGGAGCGGGCTGGTTCCACCTCACGGCCGTCGTCGAGGCCGAGCCCGCCCGGGAAGCCGCTCGCGCCGCCTGAGCGGGGCCCGGCCCGGGGCCGCTACTCGCGCGCCCCCATCGTCTCGATCGGCTTCCGGCGCAGCGCCAGCCGGGTGGTCAGCAGGACGGTGCCCATCCCCAGCAGCGCCGCCCCGCCCAGCACCGCGGCCACCCAACTCCCGGGCGGCGCGGGCCAGGCCGTCCCGGTGAGCGCCAGGCTGACCGGGACCAGGACGGCGGCGGTGACCGCCGTACCGAGGGCGAGGGCCACCGCGACCGTGATCCCGCCCTCCCAGGCCGCCATCCGCAGCACCTGCGGCCGCGTGGTGCCCACCAGCCGCAGCAGCGCGAACTCGCGCCGCCGCTCGCCGGTGGCCATCACCAGGGTGTTGACCACGGCGATCGCGGTGAACAGGCCGATCATGCCGAGCAGCAGCCGTCCGACCGCGGTGGCGGACTCCTGCCGCTGCCGGCGGGCCGCGTCGTACTCGGCCCGGTCGCCGACCCGGGCCATCGGGTAGGCCGCGGTGAGGTCGTGGAGTTCCCGGCCGACCTGCCGCGGGTCGGTTCCGGGGGCGGTACGGACCAGGACGGTCGGCGTGAGCGGGTCCGGGGCGTGGGCGGCGGCGAAGGGGGCGGGCAGCAGGGCGTCCGCGAACCGCGCGTCGCGGTCGTACACGGCGGCCACCGTCGCGGTGCTGCCGGTGCCGTCCGGCCATTCGATCCGGACGGTGGTGCCGACGCCGGCCTTGAGTGCGGCGGCCGTCCGCTGCCCCAGCGCGATGTCCGCGTCGCGCAGCCCGTCCAGCGAGCCGGCCGTCACCCCCGGGTCGACCAGCTCCGCCAGCCCTCGCGGCTCGACGATCCGGGCGTTCAGCCCGTACTCGTCGGCGTCCCCGGCGGAGGCCCGGACGGTCGTGGAGACCGTGCCGTCGGCCGCCGCGACGCCCGGCAACCGCCGTATCGCGGCGGTGAATTCCGGCGGCAGGCCGATCCCGACGGCCTGGACCACGTGGTCGGCCAGCAGCCGTCGGCCGTCCTCGGCCGCGGTGGCCCGGGCCTTGACCACCGGGACGAACAGCACCGTGCCGGTGAAGGCCACCGCCAGCACCAGCGGGGTGACGGCGGCGGCGAAGCGGCGCGGCTGGGCCCGCAGCGCGGCCGAGGCGAGGAAGCCGGCCGCCGGGAAGAGCCGGCCCACCGGCCCGCCGATCGCCACGCTGGCGACCCGGCCGATCAGCGGTCCGAGCAGGGCCACCCCGAGCAGCAGCACCAGCACCATGCTCTCGGCCGTCCCCGCCCCGCGGTGGCCGTCGGTCGAGTCGGCCAGCACCGCGCCGGACCCGGCGAGCGTCACGAGCCCGAGCCCGGTCCGGATCCGGCCGATGCCGGGCGGCGGAGCCGAGGCGTCGCGCAGCGCCCGGGTGGGCTCGACCCGGGAGGCCCGGCGCGCGGCGGCCGCGACGGCCAGCTGCGCGGTGACGACGACGCCGCCGAGGACGATCAGCGGGGCGGTCGGCCCGATGTGCAGCGGCACGTCCGAGCCGACCACCCCGCGGTCGACCAGTTCGCCCCGCAGCAGCGCGGCGAGGCCGGTCCCGGCGGGGAGGCCGACGACCGCGGCCGCGAGGGTCAGCACCAGCGTCTCCAGGGCGATCATCCGCCGCACCTGTCCGGTGGTGGCGCCGACCGCCCGCAGCAGGGCCATCTCGCGCAGCCGCTGCTGGACGGAGAGCGCGAGCGCCCCCGCGACCACGAAGGCCGCGACGAACAGCGACAGCACGCCCGTCGTCCCGGCCAGCGAGGAGAGGCCGTCGCCGGGCCCGGGAGTGCCGGAGAACTCCAGCTCGCCCCGCTCGTCGCCGGTGTGCACCCGGGGTCCGGACCAGTCCGGCGCGCCGGCGCGGTCCCGTGCCGCGGCGAGCACCCGCCGGGCCTGCTCGGCCGGTGCCCGCAGGTCGGTCCCCTCCCGCACGGTGAGCCCGATCGCGTCCGCGCCGGCCGCCGTCCCGGCGAGCCGGGCGGCCTGCCCGGGGCTGAGGAAGAGCGCGCTCTGACGGGCCAACTCCTGCGGTGCCGCGGCCAGTCCGGTCACGGTGTAGCCGCGGGGCGCCTCGGTGGTGGCCAGCCGTACGGTGCCGCCGACCGTGACCCCGGCGCGGGCGGCCGTCGCGGTGTCGAGGACCACCTCGTCCGGCCCGGTCGGGGCGCGGCCGGCGGTCAGCCGGAACGGGGTGAGGGCGGCGCTCGTCCAGGAGTGCCCGAGCGAGGGGCCGCCCTGCGGTCCGGTGAGGACCTGCCCGGAGGCGGTGACCACGGCGGCCGGGAAGGAGACCTCCGGGACGGCGGCCGTGACGCCGGGCAGCCGGGCGAGTTCCGCGGTCAGCGGTCCGGCGTCCGGGATGCGGGTGCTGTCGCCGACCACCACCGGGGCCCCGGCGTAGCGCTCGGTGGGGGTGCCCGCGCGCAGGGCGGACTCCAGCAGGACCCCGCAGGCGACGGTCAGGACCAGGGCGCAGACGAGCGCGGTGAAGGCGCCGGCGAAGCCCGTCTTCCGGGCCCGCACCGTTCGCCAGGCCAGCTTCAACACGCGGCTCTACCCCCCGGTGGTTCGCCCTCGATGACATCGCGAGCCTAGCTCCGGGGGTATCGGCCGGATTTCGGTTCGTCGGCGAAGGGAGGCCTGGTTGAGACGGTCCATGGGCCGTCCATGGGCGGATCCATGCGAAACGCACGGTCCGTCGAACCGGCGGGGCCGTCCTGCAGGGGTGTTGGGGCGGCGCCGGTCGCCGAAAGCGCGCGGGGCGCGGGGCGCGCGGGGCGCGGGGAGTGCCGGGGGCTACGCCGTCGGCAGCCAGCCCATCTCCTCGGCGATCCGGATCGCGTCGACCCGGCCGCGGCCTCCGGTCTTGGCCACCGCGGCGGCCAGGTGGTTGCGCGCGGTGCCCGTGGAGATGAACAGCCGGCCGGCGATCTCGGTGGCGGAGTCCCCCTGCGCCGCGAGCCGCAGGACCTCCGACTCCCGGGGCGTCAGCGGGTTCTCCCGGGTGTCCAGGGCGGCCAGCGCCAGCTCCGGGTCGACGACGCGCTCGCCGGCGGCCACCTTGCGGATCGCCGCCGCCAGTTCCTGAGCCGGGGCGTCCTTCCCGAGGAAGCCGAGCGCGCGGGCGGAGAACGCGGCGCGCAGGTGGGCGGGTCGCACCAGTCCGGTGAGGACCAGCGTCCGGCACCCGGGGAGCTTCTCGTGCAGTTCGGCCGCCGCCCGCAGCCCGTCCAGTCCGGGCAGGTCGATGTCGAGCACCGCGACGTCCGGGCGCACCTCCAGGGCGGTCGGCACCACCAGGTCCCCGCGCTCCACGTCGGCGACGACCTCCAGGTCCTCCTCGTACGCGAGGAGGGCCACCAGCGCGCCGCGCACCATGCTCATGTCCTCTGCCAGCAGGACTTTGATCATCCGTACTCTCCCCCTGTCAGGTGACGGCCACGGGCGGACTTCATTAGACAACAGGCCTTGCCAGGGCCGGTTTCCGTGCTTGATCGGCCGCGAGCGGTCCGCCGGTCGGCGTAGCCTTCGTGCATGGCAGAGAGCAAGGTCCGGAAGGCCGCGGCGCAGGAGCCGGTGGCGAAGAAGGCGGCGGTGAAGCCGAGGAAGCCGGAATCGCGCCTGGCGATGGTGCGGCGGGCCCGGCGGATCAACCGCGAGCTGGCGGAGCTGTACCCGTACGCGCATCCGGAGCTGGACTTCGAGAACCCGTTCCAACTGCTGGTGGCCACCGTGCTGTCGGCGCAGACCACCGACCTGCGGGTGAACCAGACCACCCCGGCGCTGTTCGCGAAGTACCCGACGCCGGAGGACATGGCGGCGGCGAACCCGGAGGAGCTGGAGGAGATCATCCGCCCGACCGGCTTCTTCCGGAACAAGGCGAAGTCGCTCCTGGGTCTCTCGATAGCGCTGCGCGACGAGTTCGGCGGCGAGGTCCCCGGCCGGCTGGCCGACCTGGTGACCCTGCCCGGCGTCGGCCGCAAGACCGCCAACGTCGTCCTCGGCAACGCCTTCGGGGTCCCCGGCATCACGGTGGACACCCACTTCGGGCGGCTGGTCCGGCGGTTCGGCTGGACCACCGAGGAGGACCCGGTGAAGGTCGAGGCGGCCGTCGCCGAGATCTTCCCGAAGTCGGAGTGGACGATGCTCTCGCACCGGGTGGTCTTCCACGGCCGCCGGATCTGCCACTCCCAGAAGCCCGCCTGCGGCGCCTGCCCGATCGCGCCGCTCTGCCCCTCGTACGGCGAGGGGGAGACCGACCCGGAGAAGGCACGCAAGCTGTTGAAGTACGAGATGGGCGGCCGGCCCGGGCAGCGGCTGCGGCCGCCGGCCGACTTCCCCGGCGAGGCGGCCGCCCGCGCGGACGCCGCCGGCCACCACGGGCACGTCGCGGACCTGGCGGTGGACGCATGAGCGGGCGGTGGGGCCACCCCGGGCCGGAGGCCGGGGGAGTCGCCCGGGGCATCGAGCCGGACGGGCTGCCGGGCTGGCTGGAACCGGTCCGGGAGGCAGCCGAGCGGGTGCTGCCGGAGCAGCTGAGCCGCTTCCTGCCACCGGCCGAGGGCGGCCGGCCGGCGGCCGTGCTGATGCTGTTCGGCGAGGGACCGGAAGGTCCGGACCTGCTGCTGATCGAGCGGGCCCGCTCGTTGCGCTCGCACGCCGGCCAGCCGTCCTTCCCCGGCGGCGTGCTGGACCCGGAGGACGGCGACCCGAACGGCCCGGGCCCGATCGCGGCGGCGCTGCGCGAAGCCTGGGAGGAGACCGGCCTGGACCCGGCCGGGGTGCAGGTGTTCGCAGAGCTGCCCCGGCTGTACATCCCGGTGAGCAGCTTCGTGGTGACCCCGGTGCTCGGCTGGTGGCGCGAGGAGACGCCGGTGCGCCCGGTGGACGCGGCCGAGACCGGCGCGGTGTTCCGGGTCACGATCACGGAGCTGGCCGACCCGGCGAACCGGGTACGGCTGCGCCACCCGTCGGGGCACATCGGGCCGGCCTTCGCGGTCGCCGGGCGGCTGGTCTGGGGCTTCACCGCCGGGGTGATCGACCGGGTGCTGCACCACGGCGGCCTGGAACTGCCCTGGGATCCGTCCCGGATCGTCGACCTCTCGGACGACGCGCTGGCCCTGGTCCAGGGAGACCTCGAACACTCCCGGGTGCTGCCGGGCGGCGACGCCGACGCTTCGTGACCGGACGTCGGCGCGTGCGGCGCGCGGACCGTGGGAGGGTGTCCGAGTGAACGTCCTGGATGTGCTGCTGATCGCCGCGGCCGTGGCATTCGCCGTGTCGGGCTATCGGCAGGGCTTCGTGGTCGGCGTGCTCTCGTTGGTCGGCTTCCTCGGCGGCGGCCTGCTCGCCGTCGAGCTGCTGCCGCTGCTGGTGCTCGACCACATCGGCCCGGGCACCACGGCCTCGGTGGTGGCCGTCGTGGTGGTGATCGTCCTCGCCGCGATCGGCCAGGCGATCACCGCGCACTTCGGCTGGAAGCTGCGCGGACACATCGGGCGCCGCCCGGCCCGGGTGCTGGACGCGAGCGGCGGCGCGGTGGTGAACGTCGTCTCGATGCTGCTGGTGGCCTGGCTGATCGGTTCGGCGCTGGCCGGGGCGTCGCTGCCGACGGTCTCCAAGCAGGTGCGCTCCTCGGCGGTGCTCGGCGGGGTGCAGAACGCGCTGCCCGGCGACGCGCCGAACTGGTTCTCGGACTTCTCCAAGGTGCTCGCCCGCAACGGCTTCCCGCAGGTCTTCAACCCCTTCGAGCACGAGCCGATCACCCAGGTCGACACCCCCGACCCCGCGCTGGCCAACAGCCCGGCGGTGACGCGGGCCCGGCAGAGCCTGGTCAAGGTGGTCGGCACGGCGACCTCCTGCGGCAAGACCCTGGAGGGCAGCGGCTTCGTCTTCGCCCCGCACCGGGTGATGACCAACGCCCACGTGGTCGGCGGGGTCAACGAGCCGACCGTGCAGATCGGCGGGGTCGGCCAGCTGTACGACGCGACGGTGGTCCGCTACGACTGGCAGCGCGACATCGCCGTCCTGGACGTGCCCAAGCTGAACGCGCCCGCACTGACCTTCGCCGGCGAGGCGAAGACCAACGACAGCGCGATCGTGGCGGGCTTCCCGGAGAACGGGGCCTTCAACGTCCAGCCGGCCCGCATCCGCGGCCGGATCCAGGCCAACGGCCCGGACATCTACCACCGCGGCCAGGTGGTCCGCGACGTCTACTCGGTGCGCTCGGTGGTCCGCCAGGGCAACAGCGGCGGCCCGCTGCTCACCCCGGACGGCGAGGTGTACGGCGTGGTCTTCGCCAAGTCGCTCGACAGCGCGGACACCGGCTACGTGCTGACCGCGGCCGAGGTGCGCGAGGACGTCGAGCAGGGCGGCGCCGCGACCGTCCGGGCGGACACCCAGGGGTGCGCGCTCTGACGGGTGCCGGCGGGGGCGGGGCCGGCGAGGGGCGGGGCCGGAGTGGGGTTGGGGCTGGGGTGAGGTCGGGTTGGGGCTGGGGCTGGGGTGAGGTCGGGTTGGGGCTGGGGTCGGGCTGTGGCCTGGAGGGCGCGCCGGGCCGGGTCGTCCGATATCCGTCGCCCCGTCAGGCAGCCCTGGTAGCCTCGGCCGCGCTCACCCGTTCGGCTCAACCGGGCGCCGTCCCGGCGTGGGCCCGACGAGAGGTCGTGGCAGTCCGATGATGGGTCACTCGCACGCGGTGAGCGGGGCGATGCTGTACGCGGCCTCGGCTCCCTTCCTGCCCCCGCTGCTCCTGCACACCACCCTGCAGCCGGCGGACATACTGATGGGCACGGTGCTGTGCGCGGGCGCGGCCCTGCTGCCGGACCTCGACCACCACGACGGCTCGATCGCCAACTTCCTCGGCCCCGTCTCCAAGGTGCTCTGCCGCTTCGTGGCCTGGATCTCCGGCGGCCACCGGCACGCCACCCACTCGCTGCTGTTCGTCGCGCTGATGGGCGCCGGCACCTGGGCCGGCGTCACCTACCTGGGGCGCAACTTCACCCTCGGACTGACCTTCTTCCTGCTGGCGCTCGCGATCCGGGCCCTGCGGCTCTGCCCGCCGGGCGACGGACCGGAGGCCTGGATCACCGTCATCGGCCTGGCCGCGCTCGGCACCTTCGGGATGAACACCTGGATGCCCAACTCGCCCGGCTGGCTGCCGTACGCGGTGGCGCTGGGCACGCTGGCGCACCTGCTCGGCGACTGCCTGACCAAGAAGGGCGCACCGCTGCTCTGGCCGCACAAGGAGCGCTACGAGGTCGTGCTGATCAAGCGCAGCGGCAACAGCGTCGAGACCAAGGTGCTGGTGCCGATCATGTCGGTGGCGACCTTCGTCCTGCTCTGGTTCACCGCGCTGTCGCCGACGATCGTGAACTGAACGGGCCGTGCCGGTCGGCCGGCACCGGGCGCACTGGTGCTCGGTGTGCCGGTGTTCGGCGCACTGGTGCTCGGTGTACCGGTGCTCGCTGTGCCGGCCGATGCGATGCGGCGCGGGGCCTCAGGTCTCGCGCCGCAGCCGTGCGCCCACCCAGCGGGCGCGCCGGCCGAGGATGCGGGGGATGCCGAGCTGCCGCCGTTCCGTGCGCCGGCGGCCGTCGGGGCCGTCGAAGCCGAGGTCGTCCGCCCGGTCGGGCCGGTGGGCGGAGCGCTGGGGGCTGTTGTGACGTCGGCCGCGCGGGGCGCCGCCGCTTTCGGGCATCCAACTCATACCGGAATGGATGCCCCTGGGCCGGTGGAGGTAACCGCCCGGGCCGCGCCGAAATTGGCCTATGCGGTTGTCATATGAGCGTCAACATAAGGGAGTTGGGCCCGAGAGCCCTCCCGGTCGGCCGAGCGTCCGACCGCACGTACGGCCGCGTCCGGCGGCGTACGGGATCCCCGGTTCCGCGCGCCCGTGCGGTGGTGTCCGGTCGCGCCCGGTGGCGTCCGGTCGCGTCCGGGGTCACTCCTTGTGGCGGCCGACCCAGTCCAGCAGCTCGGCGGTGAACTCCTCCGGCGCCTCCTCGTGCGGGAAGTGCCCGACGTCCGGCAGCAGCCGCCAGCGGTACGGCGCCGCCACGTACTCGCCGCCGCCGAGCGCGGTGTGCGACAGCAGCACCGGGTCCGCGGCGCCCTGGACGTGCAGGGTCGGCGCGGTGATCGGCTTCTTCATCCGCCGGGCGAACTGGATGCCGTCCGGCCGGGCCAAGGAGCGCAGCAGCCAGCGGTACGGCTCGATCGAGCAGTGCGCCGTGCTGGGGATCTGGATCGCCTGCCGGTACGCGTGCAGCGCGGCCTCGTCCAGGCCGTTCGGACCGGTCCACGAGGTCAGGTAGCGGCCGACCTGCTCGGCGTCGTCGGCGACCAGGCGGCGCTCCGGTATCCACGGCCGCTGGAAGCCCAGCACGTGCTCGAAGGCGGCGAACTGCCGGCGGTCGGTCAGCAGCGCCCGGCGCAGGTCCCGCGGGTGCGCGGCGGAGACCACGGTGAGGCTCTGGATGACGGACGGCCGCATCACGGCCGCCACCCAGGCCAGGGTGCCGCCGGAGGCGTGCCCGACCAGGTGCGCCCGGCGCTCGCCGAGCGAGCGGATCACCCCGGTGATGTCCAGGGCGAGGTTGCCCGGGTCGTACCCGCGCGGGGTGCGGTCGCTGCCGCCGATGCCGCGCAGGTCGAGCGCCACCGCCCGGTAGCCGGCCTCGGCGAGCGCGGTCAGCTGGTGGCGCCAGGCCCACCAGTACTCGGGCCAGCCGTGCACCAGCAGCACCAGCGGGCCGGAGCCCAGCTCGGCGATGTGGAAGCGGGCGCCGTTGGCCGCGAGGTCGCGGTGCGTCCACGGGCCGGTCTGCCGGATGCTCCAGGCCTCCGCGTCGCCCGCGGCCGGGGCCCCGGAGGAGGCCGCCGCGAAGGCTTCCCGACCGGTCTCCCGCCCGCTCTCCCGCCCAGGCTTGCGCGCGGGTGCCGGGCCGGTGCCCCCGGGGGCGGCGCCGGGGTCCTCGGGACCGGCCGGGCCTTCGGGGGTGAGTCCGGCGCCGGAGTCGGGGCCGGATTCGGCGGACGGCTGCGCGGGCACGGGCTTCTGGTCAAGCGGCATACCGAGAGCGTGTCACATCCCGGCGCCGGACACGTGCCCGGCACTCGTGGTCGGCGGGTTCGGAGCGCGCCCGGGCGGCCTCTCCCCGCTCACGGCGCGGCGCCGTCCCCGCCCGCCCGGGCCGGTCACCGGCGCCCCGCCGACACCGGGTCGGTTACGGGATGCGGCCGAAGGCCCGGTCGATCTCCTCCTGGGTGGCCGGCCGCGGCCGGGCGTTCTTCAGCACGTCGGCGGTCTTCTGGGCGCCCTCGATGCTGCGCACCGGCTTCTCGATCTTCTTGAACGAGCGCCAGGCCAGCATCCCGAGCAGCACCGCGAGCAGCAGGTAGGCGCCCGCCACGACCAGGAAGGACCAGCCCAGCGACAGGCCCAGCGCGTGGATGCCGAAGGCCGCCGCGGCGCTCAGCATCGGGATGGAGAACAGCGCCACCACACCGGCGACGATCAGCGAGACGCCGCCGGAGACGCCGCGCTTGACGTCCGCCCGGATCTCGGCCTTGGCGAGCGCGATCTCGTCGTGGACCAGCGCGGACAGGTCGGCGGTGGCCGCCGCGAACAGCTGCCCCACCGAACGCTCGCCCTCGTAGGGCACCCGGCCGTTGCTGGACGGGTCTGCGGCTCCTGCGGGCATCAGCGGTTCTCCTCTGCGGCTGTGCGGCGTGACGCCGCCGCGGGTGTGCGGTTCCGGGGCCGCTGGGGGGTCCGGAGGCGTCTGTGGGTTGTCGACAGTTCAGAATCATGCCCCTACCGGTCAGTCGGACACCACTCCGGGGCCCCGCCGGAGGGATGTGTCCCGGCGGCGGGGGTGCTCCGGGCGCCTGCGCCGGGGCCTGCCGGAGGTCGTCGTCCCCGGTCGCCGGGTGCCTCGGTCGGGCCCGCCGGACCGTTCCCCGCCCCGGTCCTCCGGGTGCCGGCCGAAGGCCTTCCGCGGCCCCGGCAGGGAGGCCCCGGGCGGGGGCTTCCGGCTGGGGCGCCCCAGCCGGGGCTTCGGGGAGGGGCGTCGGGGGAGGGATTCGGTCAGGGGCGTCGGGCAGGGCTTCAGCCGGGGAGTCTCAGTCGGTGCGGCCGGGCCGACCCTGGTGGCGGGGGCCGGGGTTGCCTTCCTCACCGGTCGCCGGGCGGGGCGACTCGCCGACCCTGGCCTGCCAGGCCGGGTCGTCCTCCTGGTAGATGTCGGGGATGCCGTCCCCGTCCACGTCCCGGTCCTCCTCCTCGCACAGCTCGCGGTAGTGCCGGTTGCGCAGCTTCAGCAGGACCGTGGCGACGACCGCGGCGAGCACCGAGCCCACCAGCACCGCAGTCTTGGCCCGGGCGGCGAGCGCCGGGTCGTCCGGGAAGGCCAGCTCGCTGATCAGCAGCGAGACGGTGAAACCTATGCCCGCGAGCACCGAGACCGCGACCATGTCGGCCCACTTGAGCCGCGGGTTCAGCTCGGCCCTGGTGAACCGGGCGGTCAGCCAGGCCCCGCCGAACACGCCCACGGACTTGCCGACCAGCAGGCCGATCACGATGCCCAACGGGGCGGCCTGGGTGAACACCTCGCGCAGTTTCGGGCCGGAGACGGCCACTCCGGCCGAGAACAGCGCGAACAGCGGGACGGCGAGGCCGGCCGAGAGCGGGCGGACCAGGTGCTCGATGTGCTCGCCGGGGGAGTGCTGCTCGTCGCCCTCCCGGTGGCAGCGCAGCATCAGGCCCATCGCGACGCCCGCCACCGTGGCGTGGATGCCGCTCTCGTGCATCAGCGCCCAGGTCACGAAGGCCAGCGGCACGAAGAGGTACCAGCCGTGGACGCCGCGCCGGTGCAGGAACCAGAACAGCGCCAGCCCGACGAAGGCGAGGCCGAGCGCCCAGAACTTGATGCCGTGGCTGTAGAAGATCGCGATGATCAGGATCGCGATCAGGTCGTCGACCACCGCCAGGGTGAGCAGGAAGGCGCGCAGCGGGGACGGCAGGTGGCTGCCGACCACGGCCAGCACGCCGAGTGCGAAGGCGATGTCCGTGGCGGTCGGGATCGCCCAGCCACTGGGATGCCCGCCGCTGCCGGAGTTCACCAGGGCGAAGAGGATCGCGGGCAGCGCCACCCCGCAGACGGCGGCGACCACGGGCAGCAGCGCGGCACTGGGCGTGCGCAGCTCACCCGCGACGAACTCGCGTTTGAGCTCGATCCCGGCGACGAAGAAGAAGATCGCCAGCAGGCCGTCCTTGGCCCAGGTGGCCAGGGAGAGGTTCAGGTGGAGCGGGGCGGAGGGGCCGACGGTGTAGTCGAGCACGCTCTGGTAGGCCTGCGGCCAGGCGTTGGCCCAGATCAGTGCGACGACGGCGGCGCCCAGCAGCAGCATGCCGCCGACCGTCTCGGTGCGCAGGGCGTCGGTGATGAAGGTGCGCTCGGGCAGTGACAGCCGGCCGAGGAACTGCCGGCGGCGGGTCGTCGGCTCATGGACGGGCGGCTGGTCGGTCACGCGGGACCTCCTGGGGCTGGGAGCGGCAATGGATGCACGTGTGGTGCAGTTGCCGACCAGACTTCCCGGCGCGCCCTGTGACGCCCGCGACTCCCGTCAAGGGATCTTGATGCGTCCTTAATAGTCTAGCGGGACGTTTGGGTGACATCCGGATTGTCCTAACAAAGGACTTAATCCCTGCGGGCTGGTTTCGCACTCCGGGGGAGCAGCGGCCCGTCCGTGGAATGGCGGCCTGTCCTCGGAACGGCGGCCGCGTACCCGACGGGCGGCCCCGTGCTCGAACGGCGGCTCGGCACCGGACGGCGGCCGGGTCGCTGGGAGAAGGCGGGATGCCCGGGTGGGCCTCGCTGTCCGAACGGGTGACCGACGGGACGACTGTGCCCCGGGCGGTGATCACCGCCCGGGGCACAGTCGTCGTCTCAGTGGCGCTCGGCGGTTGCCGGGGCCGCGGGCTCAGCCGTTGTCGTGGGCTCAGCCGTTGCCGTTGCTGTTGTCGGAGGGCGGCAGCTGGGCCTGGATCTGGCTCATCACCGTGCTGTCGGCCAGGGTGGTGGTGTCGCCGACCTCGCGGCCCTCGGCGATGTCACGCAGCAGGCGGCGCATGATCTTGCCGGAGCGGGTCTTCGGCAGCTCGCCGACCACCTTGATCTGCTTCGGCTTGGCGATCGGGCCGAGCGTGCGGCCGACGTGCGCCCGCAGCTCATCGACCAGCTCGGGGCTCTCGGTGACGCCGCCGCGCAGGATCACGAAGGCGACGATGGCCTGGCCGGTGGTGGCGTCGGTCGCGCCGACCACGGCGGACTCGGCCACCGAAGGGTGGCCGACCAGGGCCGACTCGACCTCGGTGGTGGAGATGTTGTGGCCCGAGACGAGCATGACGTCGTCCACCCGGCCGAGCAGCCAGATGTCCCCGTCCTCGTCCTTCTTGGCGCCGTCGCCGGCGAAGTAGCGGCCCTCGAAGCGCGACCAGTAGGTGTCGATGTAGCGCTGGTCGTCGCCCCAGATGGTGCGGAGCATGGACGGCCACGGCTCGGTGAGCACCAGGTAGCCGCCGGAGCCGTTCGGCACCTCGACGGCGTTGTCGTCCACCACGGTGGCCGCGATGCCCGGCAGGCCGCGCTGGGCCGAGCCCGGCTTGGTCTCGGTGACGCCCGGCAGCGGGCTGATCATGATGGCGCCGGTCTCGGTCTGCCACCAGGTGTCCACGATCGGACAGGTGCCGCCGCCGATGTGCTCGCGGTACCAGACCCAGGCCTCGGGGTTGATCGGCTCGCCGACGCTGCCCAGCACCCGCAGCGAGGACAGGTCGAACTTCGCGGGGATGTCGTCGCCCCACTTCATGAAGGTGCGGATCGCGGTCGGCGCGGTGTAGAGGATGGTCACGCCGTACTTCTGGACGATCTCCCAGAACCGGCCCTGGTGCGGGGTGTCCGGGGTGCCCTCGTAGATGACCTGGGTGGCGCCGTTGGAGAGCGGGCCGTAGACGATGTACGAGTGGCCGGTGACCCAGCCGATGTCGGCGGTGCACCAGTAGACGTCGGTCTCCGGCTTGAGGTCGAAGACCGCGTGGTGGGTGTAGCTGGCCTGGGTGAGGTAGCCGCCCGAGGTGTGCAGGATGCCCTTGGGCTTACCGGTGGTGCCCGAGGTGTAGAGGATGAACAGCGGGTGCTCGGCGTCGTGTGCCTCGGGGGTGTGCTCGGTGGACTGGCGCGCGGTGATCTCGTGCCACCAGACGTCGCGGCCCTCGGTCCACGGGACGTCCTGCTCGGTGCGGCGGACCACCAGGACGTGCTCGACGCCGTCGACCTTGGTGAGCGCCTCGTCGATGGCCGGCTTCAGGGCGGAGGGCTTGCCCCGGCGGTAGCCGCCGTCGGCGGTGATGACGAGCTTGGCCTGGGCGTCCTGGATGCGGGAGGCGACGGCGTCGGAGGAGAAGCCGCCGAAGACCACCGAGTGGGTGGCGCCGATCCGGGCGCAGGCGAGCATCGCGACGACCGCCTCGGCGATCATCGGCAGGTAGACGGCGACCCGGTCGCCCTTGCGGACACCGAGCTCCAGCAGTGCGTTGGCCGCCTGCGAGACCTCGTCCTTGAGCTGGGCGTAGGTGATCGAACGGCCGTCGCCGGGCTCGCCCTCGAAGTGGATCGCGACCCGGTCGCCCAGGCCGTTCTCCACGTGGCGGTCGACGCAGTTGTACGCGACATTGAGCTTGCCGTCGGCGAACCACTTGGCGAAGGGAGGGTTGGACCAGTCGAGGGTCTCGGTCGGCTCGACGGCCCAGGTGAGGCGACGGGCCTGCTCGGCCCAGAAGCCCAGACGGTCCTCGGAGGCCTGCGCGTACGCGGCCGCGGTGACGTTGGCGGCTGCGGCGAGCTCTGCCGGCGGGGCGAAGCGCCGCTCCTCCTTGAGCAGGTTGGCCAGGCTCTCGTTGCTCAACGCGCACTCCTCATCGAGTCATGATCGGGGGCGTTCCCGTGCGTGGGGATTGTCCCGTGTGTCCCAGCGCACAGCTCACCAGGCGAACGGGGCAGTTGACAAGAGGCTCCTGGGAATTGGTGTAGACCTTTGACCGATGACCGGTCGGGTTCCGGTCCGATCCACCGTGGCGGACCGGACGGCCGTTCGGGGGTGGGTGGGCCCGTGCCCCGGCCCGCCCGGCGGGACACGGACCCGGCTCTCAGGCGGCCAGTCGGGGGCCCTCCCCGCCGTCCCCGGCCGGAAGCCGATCATCCGTATTCACCCGTTCGGCCGATGCTGTGTCCGGCCGGTCCCCGGGGCCGGTTCCGGTGGGGTTCTCGGCGTGGTGTTCGATTCCGTTCGTGCGATTGCCGGTGCGGGCCTCGATCGGGCTGAACGTCCCGGCGGCCCGGTCCAGGACATAGGCCTGGGCCGTCGCGAAGTCGAAGTACATCCCGACCAGCCGCAGGGTGCCCTCCTCGACCCGGCGCTCCACCGCCGGGTTCGCCATCAACTGGTCCAGCTGCTGGACCACGTTGGTGATGCAGAGCTGCTCCACGACGTCCACCGCCGGCCGGGCGGCGAACTCCGCCGGGACGCGTCGGAGCCGGTCCAGCGAGCCGCGGCCGTTGCGCAACCAGCGGGCCAGGGGGGTGGGCGGCCCGGGGCGCTCGTGCACGCCGTCCAGCAGGGCCTTCATCGCGCCGCAGCCGGAGTGGCCGCAGACCGTGATCGAGCGGACCTCCAGCACCTCGACCGCGTACTGCACCGCGGCGGCCACCGAGTCGTCGGCCGCTCCGGGTTCGTGCGGGGCCGGCACCAGGTTGCCCACGTTGCGCACGGTGAACAGGTCGCCCGGGCCGCTGTTGGTGATCATGCTGGTGACCATCCGGGAGTCCGCGCAGGTCAGGAAGAGCTGGGAGGGCGCCTGCCCCTCGCGGGCCAGCCGGGCGAGTTCCGGCCTGATCAGCGGGGCGGTGTGCCGCTGGAACACCCGGACGCCGTCCAGCAGTCGGCCGTGCGGGTCCTCCTGCTGATCGATGCAGTGGTGGCCGACCCAGGGCGTCCAGGCCCGGCACCGGTGCGGGCCCGGTGAACTGCCCGCGCGCACGGTGCCGTCCGGGTCCAGCACTTCGTCGTCCTGGCGGCGCGTCACCATCGAGACCCGGCCGCCCGCGTCCTGGTGCGCGGCCCGCCAGGTGTGCAGCGTCTCGTACGCGGCGTGGTCCAGGAAGGAGCCGTCGTGGATCACCGTGACCCCGGCCCCGGCGGGGATGCCGGCCAGCGCCCGGCTGAGCCGGGGTACGGCGGTGAAGGTGAGCGGGCCGTGCGTCCGGACGGTGACCGTCCCGTCGGGGCCGGTCTCCACATCCACGTGGGCGCGGGTCAGCCGGTAGAGCGCGAGCAGTACGGCGGTGCCGGCGCCGATCGCGACGCCCCACAGCACGCCGGCGGCCACCACGCCGAGCACGGTGATCAGGTAGACGGGGAACTCGCGGTGCCGGTGCACCCTGCGGATGTGCGCGAAGCTCACCATCTGCAGCCCGACCACCAGCACCAGCGCGGCGAGCGCGGCCAGCGGGATGTGGCGCAGCCCGCCGGTCAGCGCCAGCGCGGCGGCCAGCACCCAGATGCCGTGCAGCACCGAGGCCCACCTGGTCCGGCCACCGGCTCGCACGTTGGCAGTGCTGCGCACCGCGCCCCCGGCGACCGGCAGCCCGCCGACCAGGCCGCTCACCAGGTTGGCGAGGCCCTGGCCGCGCAGTTCGCGGTCGAGGTCGCCGGTCCGCCGGGACATCCGGTCGATCGCGACGGCGGACAGCAGTGACTCCACGCTGGCCACGGCGGTGACGGTGAGGACGGCGGCGAGCAGCCCGAGGACCGGGCCGTGCGGAAGCGCGGGCAGGAGCGACTGCGGGCGCCAGGCGGGCAGCTCGATGTGGGCGAGCCGCAGGTCCAGGGCGAGGACGAGGGCGGTGGCCAGCGCGACCCCGGCCAGTGGGCCGGGCACCTTGGTCAGCCGGGCGCCGAACTCGCCGGCACGGCCGGGGAGTCGGCCGAGCCGGGGCCAGCCGACCAGGACGGCGACGGTCACCGTGCCGGCCAGCACCGCGGCCGGGTGCGGGCCGGACAACTGGCCGGGAAGGGCCAGGATGTTGGCGATCGCGGAGCTCTGCGGGGAGCCGCCGAGGACGACGTGGAGCTGCGCGATCGCGATGGTGATCCCGACCCCGGCCAGCATGCCGTGCACGATCGCGGGTGAGACGGCGAGCGCTGTCCGGGCCACCCGGCGTGCGCCGAGGAGGAGTTGGAGCAGGCCGGCGGCGACGGTGATGGCGCAGGTGGCCTGCCAGCCGTACCGGGCGATCAGCCCGGCGGTGATCACCGTCAGCGCTGCCGAGGGGCCGCTGACCTGGAGCGGTGTGCCGCCGAACAGCCCGACCACGATCCCGCCCACGGCCGCGGCGGCCAGGCCGGCGGTGAGCGGGGCGCCGGTGGCGAGCGCGATGCCGAGGGAGAACGGTACGGCGATGAGGAAGACCACGAGGGAGGCGGAGAGGTCCTGGGCCCACCGGATCCGGGGGGTCGGGCCCGGTGGCGCGTGGTCGGTGGTGTCGGAGGCGATGGGGGCGCTGGAGATGTCGAGGGTCATTGTCTTCCCGTCTGTCCGGGGGAGCGAACGCAGTCAGGTCCGGCGGTGAGTCCGGGGTGGGGCTCCGGGGCGGATCGGCTGTCGTGGGTCGCGACGGTGTGGCGGGATGGCGTGGGCGCGGCGGGGGAGTGCGGGTGTCACCGGCCGACGTTGACCATCAGGCCCGCCAGGGCTCCGGGCGAGGTGCGGGACGTCTCACCGGGGGCCGCCGGGCGAACCATCAAGACTCGGTAAACCGAGGGTAATGAAAGCTTTGCACAGCGTGGTTCCGGGAGGGAAGCGGAAAACCCCCTGATTCACCCCAATGGGTGGTGGCCGAACGGTCGGGAATCTGCTGGTGGCAGGGGTCGTGGCACCCGCCCGGGGTCGGGAGCGGCGCCGGGGTCGGGGCGGTCCCGGAGCGGGAGCAGGCACGGCGAACGGGCCGCGGCCTCCCGGGGTGGGGAGGGCCGCGGCCCGTTCGGCTGCGGTGGTGCGGGTCAGACGTGGGCGCCCGCCGGGGCCGTGCGCCCGCCGTCGTCCGCGAAGCCGCCGAGGACGAACTCCTCGTCCACCTGTGTCGCGAGGTCGATGCCGACCTTGGAGTTGGCCCAACTCTCCGCGTTGCGGCGGTGGAAGAGCACCGCCTGCTCGGTGTAGCGGCGCGCGTCCCGCCGCCCGTACGCCGCGTCGGCCTCGAGCCGCAGCTCCTCCAGCACGGCCCGGTTGGCCGGCTCCAGGGACTTCAGCGGCGGTTCGGCGCCCTGCTCCAGGCGGCGTACCCAGTCCGACTGCCCGAAGGTGGTGAGCAGGTCGGCGCCGACCTCGCGGCGCAGGAAGGCCAGGTCGTCCGGGCCCTGCACCTTGTTGCCGACCACTCGCAGCTGCACGCCGAAGTCGCGGGCGTAGTCCCTGTACTGGCGGTAGACGGAGACGCCCTTGCGGGTCGGCTCGGCGACCAGGAAGGTCAGGTCGAAGCGGGTGAACAGGCCGGAGGCGAAGGAGTCCGAGCCCGCGGTCATGTCGGTCACCAGGTACTCGCCGGGGCCGTCCAGCAGGTGGTTGAGCAGCAGTTCCACCGCGCCGACCTTGGAGTGGTAGCAGGCCACCCCGAGGTCCTCCTCGGTGAACGCGCCGGTCGCCAGCAGCCGTACCGAGCCCTCGTCCAGCGCGATCGGGCGGGCGCAGGAGGCGTAGACCGGGTTCTCCTCGACGATCCGCAGCAGCCGCGAACCGCGGCCGGGCGGCGTGGTTTTGATCATCTCGTCGGAGGAGCGGATCAGCGGGTTGCTGCCGCGCAGGTATTCCTTGATCTCCGGCAGGTGTCCGCCCAGCGGGGGTAGTTCGGCGGCCTGATCGTCGGTCAGCCCCAGGGCGGGCCCCAGGTGCTGGTTGATGTCGGCGTCCACGGCGACGACCGGCCGGCCCATGGCCGCCAGGTGGCGGATGAACAGCGCGGACAGCGTGGTCTTCCCGCTGCCGCCCTTGCCGACGAAGGCGATCTTCATCTGGGGACTCCCGCTCTCGCTCAGGGCCCTCGCTGCGGGCCGCCTGCCCGGGGTGCGCGTGCCGCGACCCCTAGTTGGAAATCGTTATCGTCTCCGATAGTGGCCATGCTAGCCGGGGTTTGGGTTCCGCCGCGGGCGGGAAGTGAGGATTGCCTCTAATGGGTGATGCGGGGTTGCTGTTCCGGGAGGGGCGGCCCGTTCATTACTCTCGGGTAGGTGAGCACTGGAACTGATCCCCTCGCCCCGCTGGCCCAGCTCCCCGGGGTGCCCGACGCGGTGGCCGAGGTGCGCAAGGCCGTCGACCGCCTCTACGGCCACCGGGTGATGCGACGCCGGGCGGCCGAGGTCACCTCCGAATCCGCGCTGCGCGGCGCCCGCGCGTCGGCGGCCCTGGCCGGGGCCGACTGGCCGCTGGAGGAGGTCCGCCGCCGCAGCGACTTCGGCGCGGACCCCGAAGCCCGGACGGTCGGCGCGGCCCTGCGGATCGCCGCCGAGGCCGGCCAGCTGCTCAGCATCTGGCGGCACTCGCCGCTCCAGGTGCTGGCCCGGCTGCACCTGCTCGCGGCGGGCGACGGCGATCCGGCGGCCGGGCGCCCGCGACGGGCCGGCGAGGGCGCCGAGGAGCTGTTCCCGCTGGAGCTGGCGCCGGTGGAGAGCGTCGAGGTCGACGCCGTGGACGGGCCGCTGCCCGTGCTGCCGCCCGCTCCGGGCGCGGAGGAGGTCGCGGCCCGGCTCGACCAGCTCTCCCGGCTGCTGGTGGCGCGCGCGGAGGGCCAGGGGGTGGGCACGCCGGCCCTCGTCGTGGCCTCGGTGGTGCACGGTGAGCTGCTCGCGCTGCGGCCGTTCGGTACCCACAACGGGGTGATCGCGCGGGCTGCCCAGCGGATCGTGCTGATCGCCGAGGGGCTCGACCCGAAGTCGATCTGTCCGACCGAGGTCGGCCTGGCGGAACTCGGCACCGCCGCCTACCGCCGGGCCCTGGCCGGCTACCTGGCGGGCACTCCCGAGGGGATGGCGGCTTGGATCGCGCACTGCGGCCGGGCGTTGCGGCTCGGCGTCCGGGAGAGCACGGCGGTCTGCGAGGCGATGCAGCGCGGGATGGTCTGAGCGGCCGGACCGGAGCGGCGCGCGCTCCGCGAGGGGGCGCGCGAAGACGCGGATGCGGCGGCACCTGATCCTGCCGGGTGCCGCCGCTGGTGCAGATACCGGGTGACCATGCATGCACCGGAAGTGCCGATCAGACGGGGATCCTGCCCGTTCGTCTGGTCCGGCGGCCCGACAGCGGGTCGGCTGCATGTGGGTGCCCGGATATCTGTACGTGCGGTCCGTGGGGCCTGAACTGCGTTGTCGGTTTGACCTCTTAGGTCCTGACCGGGTCTCGCGGGCCGTGCTTCATTTGTATCGCGTTTCGGGCGAAAGGGGAACCCGAAACGAGAAGTCTGTCCCGGTTGACCGTTTTGTCCAAGGGGTGCCGGGCGGTGCGGCCTCAGGCGGCGGGGCGCCGCCGGCGGGCCAGGTACCAGATCACCCCGGCGGTCACCGCGGCCGTCCCGACCGCCACGGCGGTCAGCACCGAGCCGCTCGGGGCGGAGAACTCGGGCAGCCGGCGCCGCAGTTCCACCGGCTTGTCGAAGACCAGCACCGGCCACTCCCGCGCCTGCGCCTCCTTCCGCAGCGCCCGGTCGGGGTTGACCGCCGACGGGTGGCCGACCGCCTCCAGCAGGGGCAGGTCGGTGGAGGAGTCGCTGTAGGCGTAGGACGCGGCCAGGTCGTAGCCCTCGGTGGCGGCCAACTCCCGGATGGCGGCGGCCTTGTTCTCGGCGTAGGCGTAGTACTCGATCTCGCCGGTGTAGCAGCCGTCCTCGACCTTGAGCCGGGTGGCGATGACGTGGTCCGCGCCGAGCAGGCGGCCGATCGGCTCGACCACCTCGGAGCCGGAGCTGCTGACGATCACGACGTCCCGGCCGGCCGCGTGGTGCTGCTCGATCAGCGAGGCCGCCTCGTCGTAGATGATCGGGTCGATCAGGTTGTGCAGCGTCTCGGCGACGATCTCGCGGACCTGCTGGACGTTCCAGCCCCGGGTGAGCGCGGAGAGGTACTCGCGCATCTTCTCCATCTGGTCGTGGTCCGCGCCGCCGACCAGGAAGACGAACTGGGCGTACGCACTGCGCAGGACCGCCCGACGGTTGATCAGGCCGCCCTGGTAGAAGGGGCGGCTGAAGGCCAGTGCGCTGGACTTGGCGATGATGGTCTTGTCGAGGTCGAAGAAGGCCGCCGTGCGCAGCCCGCCGGGTCGGGGGCGCACGGGCGGGCGGAGTTCTCCGGGCCCGGTGGTGTCGCCCTGGGACTCGTCGGCGTACTCGTCGGCGTTCTCGGTGGTGTCCACGGGAACCGAGGATAGAGGGAGCCGCAAAACACCCCGCCATTCGGCGTACTCGTGGGCGTGCGGGTTTGTGTTTCTGGCCGCTCGGGTACACCATGGAAGTCACGGATCGTTCGCGACCGTGCTAACCCGGTCCGGCTCCTCCCCCCCGAGCCGGGCTGTGGATAGACGACCCCCGCTCTCCCCCCCGGCGGGGGTCGTCGCACGTCCGGGGCCATTTTCAGGGCTTGAACGCCCCTCGCGGCGCGTTCGCCGCCGTCGTGCCGACGGGTTCCAGGGGGTGTCGTCACCTCGGCCCGCCGATCGACTTTCGTCACTCTGCGTTGCCATTTGCTCAGGTTCGTCGGAGATCGAACGGCTGGTTCCGATCGGTGCCGCGGGCCCGCTCGGAAGCGGTCTCGGGAAGGTGTCGAGCACTCGTCGGGAGTGCCTTCGAACGGGATGCGGAGGGTCGCCGGTTCATCTCGGTGACCTCTTTTCGTCAATTCTTCACCGATTAACCCCCCGCCCGGGTGAACGTTTTCCTCCACAGGCCACGAGTTATCCACAGGCAATCGGAACTCGGATGACGGAATCCGGATCTCCCCCCACCGTGATGTCCGGCGGCGGTCGCCGGACAGGGCCTCACCCCTTCCATCCCCAGAGGATCTGTCGGGCGGCCGTCCGCCGGAACCGTCCGACGTGCGCCGCCGGCCACCCCGGTGGCCGGCGGCGCGGAGGGGAGAATCCATGTCGACGCCGATCGCCGACCACATCACCGCCGAGGGCCCCGCGGTCGCCGGGCCGCTCGTCGTCACCGAGGACGACGGCCTGGCCGAGCACCTGCTGCGGATCTGCGCGGCGGCGGGCACCGAGCCGAGGCTGGTTCGGGGCGCTCCGCCGACGCGGGAGCTCTGGGAAGGGGCCTCGCTGGTCCTGGTCGGGGACGACCAGGCCGTCCGCTGCTCCGGGCTGGGGCGGCGCGGCGGGGTGCTGCTGCTCGGGCTGGACCTGGACGACCCCGGGGTGTGGGTCAGAGCCGTCCAACTCGGGGCCGAGCACGTGCTGTTCCTGCCCGACGCCGAGGCCTGGCTGCTCGACCGGATCGCCGACGCGGCCGAGGGCGTCGGCTGCCCGGCGGTCACCGTCGCGGTGCTCGGCGGGTCCGGCGGGGCCGGAGCCTCGACCCTGGCCTGCGCGCTGGCGGTCACGGCCGCGCGGGCGGGTCGGCGGACGATGCTGCTGGACGGCGATCCGCTGGGCGGGGGCCTGGACATCCTGCTCGGCGGCGAGCGGGTCAGCGGGCTGCGCTGGCCCGATCTGGCCGGCTCCCGCGGGCGGGTCAGCGGGGCCGAGCTGGCCCGGGCACTGCCGGCGCTCAAACGGCTCTCCGCGCTGTCCTGCCTGTCCTGGGACCGCGGCGACACCCTGACGGTGCCGCCGGAGGCCATGCGCAGCGTGCTGGCCGCCTCCAGACGGCGCGGCGGGCTGGTGGTGGTCGACGTACCCCGCCACCTCGACGCGGCCGCCGGGCAGGCGCTGGAGCAGTCCGACCTGGCGCTGCTGGTGGTGTCGGCCGAGCTGCGCGCGGTGGCCGCCGCCGACCGGGTCGCGGCGGCGGCCCGGATGAGGCTCGGGGACGTCCGGGCCGTAGTGCGCCCGGCACGGGCCGGCGGACTCCCGGCCCGGCAGATCGTCCGCGGGCTGCGGTTGCCGCTGGCGGGAGAACTGGAGCCGGAGCCGGGCCTGGCCCAGGACGTCGTGAAGGGCGTCCCGCCCGGGAGCCGGGAGAGCGGCCCGCTCGCGCGCTTCTGCGCGAGCTTCCTGAACGAGGTGCTGCCGCCGGTGCCGGCGGTCGGAGGGGGTGTGTACTGATGGTCCGTCTGCGCAGAACGGTCCTCCGGACCGGCTCGCCCGAACCGGGCGGCGGTGCGCGGGAGCACCGGCCGCTGCGGAGCGTGCCGCCGCCCGGCGGGCCGCCCGAGCCCGCGCACGAGCCCTGCCCGTACGGCCGGACGGCCCGCGAGCAGCGCACGGCGGCGCTGGTGGACGCGGTCCGGCTGCGGCTGGCCGAGTCGGGGGCAGCCCCGACGGCCGGCTCGGTCGCCGCCGCGCTGCGGGCCACCCGCCCGCCGCTCGGCGGGGACGAGGTCCTGGACACCGTGCGCTCGCTGCGCGCCGAACTGGTGGGTGCGGGCCCCCTGGACCGGCTGCTGGCGGCGCCCGACGTCACGGACGTCCTGGTGAACGGTCCGGAGGAGGTGTGGGTCGACCGTGGCGGCGGCCTGCAGCGAGCCGACGGAGTCCGCTTCGCCGACGCCGCGGCGGTGCGGCGGCTGGCCCACCGGCTGGCCACCGCGGCCGGCCGGAGGCTGGACGACGCCCGCCCGTGGGTGGACGCCCGACTGCCGGACGGCACCCGGCTGCACGCCGTGCTGCCGCCGATCGCGGCCGGCTGCACGCACATCTCGCTGCGGGTCTGCCGTCCCCGGCCCTTCACGCTCGACGAGTTGGTGGCGGGCGGGTCCCTGCCGCCGGAAGGCGCGCAGCTGCTGGCGGGCATCGTGCGGGCCAGGCTGTCGCTGCTGGTGTCCGGTGGGACGGGCTCCGGGAAGACCACGCTCCTGTCGGCCCTGCTCGGCCTGGTCGGGCCGGACGAGCGGATCGTGGTCGCCGAGGACTCCGCCGAGCTGCAGCCGGCCCACCCGCACGTGGTCCGCCTGCAGAGCCGGCCGCCCAACCAGGAGGGACTCGGCGAGTTCACCCTGCGGGACCTCATTCGCCAGGCGCTGCGGATGCGCCCGGACCGGCTGGTGATCGGCGAGGTCCGCGGCGCCGAGGTGTCGGACCTGCTGGCCGCGCTGAACACCGGGCACGAGGGCGGCTGCGGCACGGTTCACGCCAACACGGCGGCGGACGTGCCGGTCCGACTGGAGGCCCTGGGCTCGCTCGCCGGTCTCGACCGGCCGGCGCTGCACAGCCAACTGCGGGCCGCGCTCGACGTGGTGGTGCACCTGGTCCGCGACCCGGGCTCGGGGCGGCGCCGGGTGGCGGAGATCCACACGCTGACCGGAGCCGGTGACGGGTCGGCCGTGACCATGCCCGCGGTGGCCTTCCCGGCGGCCGGCGGCCTGCGTCCCGGTGCGGGCTGGGAGCGGCTGATCGGACTGCTGGCGGCACGCGGGGTGTCGCTCGGGTCGGGGCGGCCGTGATCGCGGTGACGGTGACGGTGGCCGGGTCGGCGAGTGCGGACGCGCGGGCGGTGGAACTCGCCTTCGCCCTGCTGCTGAGCGGGTGCGCCGTGGGCGCCCTGCTGCTGCTAGGCGCTGCGGGGCGCAAGGATCGAGGAGGACGGAAGTGAACAATGTGACGCAGAGTCAGTCCGCCTTCTGCTGGGCCGCGGTGCTGTGCCTGGTGGCCGTCGCGGCGTGGCGTGCGGTGCAGGAGCAGTTGCCGGGCGGGCGGCGCTCCAGGCTGGTGCTGGCGGGCAGCGGGCCGCCGGTGCCGAGGGTTGGCCCGGAGACGGTGGTGCGGGCCCGGGGTCGGCTGCCGGGGTTTCTGGCACCCGAACTGCTGCTCCTGCCGGCGGGACTGGCCGCCGGGCAGGCCACCGCCTCGCCGGTGCCGGTGCTCGCGGCGGCCCTGGCCGTCCTGCCGCTGCGCGGGTGGCGGTCGCGCAGACGCCTGGCGGCGGAGGCTCGACACCGGGCCGCGGCCGTCGTGGAGCTCTGCGCCGGCCTGGCGGGGGAGTTGCGCGGCGGGGCGACGCCGGAGCAGGCGCTGCACCTGGTGACCGCGCGGCTCGCCGCCGACCCGGCGGGGCTGCGCGGACTCGGCGAGGAGCCGGTGGCCCGGCTGGCCGCGGGCCGCTACGGCGGGGACGTGCCCGCCGCGCTGCACCTGCTGGCCGAACTGCCGGGCGGCAGTGGGGCCGCGGCCATCGCGGCCTGCTGGCGGGTGGCCGCGGACAGCGGGTCGGGGCTCGCCGCCGCGCTGGACCGGGTCGCCGAGGCGCTGCGCGGCGAGCGGGCGCTGGCGGAGGAGATCGCCGGGGAACTGGCCGGGCCGCGCGCGACGATCGCCGTCCTGGCCGCGCTGCCGGGCATCGGGCTGCTCCTCGGCGCGGCGCTCGGGGCGCACCCGTTGGAGGTCCTGCTGCACACCCCGGCCGGGCTGGGCTGCCTCGTGGCGGGGGCAGCTCTGGAGGGCCTGGGCGTGCTCTGGACGGCACGCATCGTCCGTGCGGCGGCCCACGGAGGGCTGGAGGATTCCCCGGGGCGGCGCGAGCGAATTCGAGCCTCCGGCCGTACGGTGCCCGGCCCTTGGGCGAGCGGGCGGGTCTGCGGGCTGTCGCGGGTGCGCGCACGGGCGCTCGGGGCGGTGGCGAGGTGATGCGGGGCATCGAGTGGGTCGCACTCGCCCTCCCGGTGGGCGCGGCCGCTGTGGGGTGGACATCGGTGCGCGGCCGGGTGAGGCGCCGGCGGGTGCTCGCCCGGACCCGGGACGGAAAGGGGGTGGCAAGGCGAACCGGGCTGACGGCCACGGACGTTGGGCGCCGACGCCGGGTGGTGACAGTGGCCGTCGCCGGGCTCGCGGCGGCGGTGCTGCTCGGTGGTGGCACCGGACTGGCCGTCGGGGCGCTGCTGGCGGTGGGCGTTCACCGGTGGTCGGTCCGGGCGCGGTCGCCGGTCGACCGCCGGGAGGCCCGTGACGAGGAACTGCTGACCAGGCAACTCCCACTGAGCGCCGAGCTGTTGGCGGCCTGCCTCGGGTCGGCGGCGCTGCCTTCGGACGCCGTGTCGGCGGTGGGCCGGAGTGTGGGTGCGCCGCTGGGTCCCCGGCTGGTGGCGATCGGGGCCGAACTGGCCCTGGGCGCACCGCCGGAGCTGTGCTGGAGCCGACTGGGTGAGCAGCACCCGCCGTTGGCGCCGCTGGCGCGCTGCCTGGAGCGCAGCAGCCTCGGGGGTGTCCCCGCCGCGGGCCCGCTGATCGGGCTGGCCCAGGGGCAGCGCACGGCGGCTGCCCGCGCGGCCCACGCCCGGGTCCGCCGGGCGGCGGTGCTCGCCACCGCGCCGCTGGGGCTCTGCTTCCTCCCGGCCTTCGTCCTGATCGGCGTGGTGCCGGTGGTCGTCGGCCTCACCAGCCGCTTCGCGCAGGCGATGTGAACAAGAGCCGGATGTACGGACATCGACGGACAACGATCGAACAGGAGGATCTCATGACCGCAGTGATCGCGATCGGGACCGGTACCGGGCGGTCGCTCCGCCCGCTGGCCGGGGCGTGGCGGCGGAGGAGCCGTCGGGCAGCCTGGCGGGTGCGCAGGGTGGCCCGGCTCCGGGGCCGCTCGGACGCCGGGATGACCACGGCCGAGTACGCCGTCGGGACGCTGGGCGCGTGCGCCCTCGCGGCCGGGTTGTACAAGGTGGTGACCAGCGAGGCCATCACGGGCGCGTTGACCGACATGCTGGTGCGGGCGCTCCATGCCACCTAGGACAGGCCGTCGAACCCCTGCCGGTCGGCGGGCCGGGGCCGGGAGGCCCCGGCGCGCAGGCGCACCCCGTGGGGTGGTCGTCGACCGCCGACGGTCCCCGGCCCGGCGGCCGGGAGGCGCTCCCGCCACCGCCGTACGCGGCACGCTCCTCGACGCCGCCCCGCCCGCGCTCCCGGTGGGTGACAGGGAGCTGAGGACGGCTTCCGGCCGGGCCGGGGAGCGCGGCGCCGGCCGGGCGTGGCCGCTGCGGCCGCGCGGCGACGCGGGCTTCGTGACCGCGGAGACGGCGGTGGCGCTGCCGGCGCTCGTCCTGCTCACGGCGATGCTGATCTGGGGCGTGCTCGCGGCGGCCACGCAGATCCGCTGCGTGGACGCCGCCCGGGTCGGCGCCAGGGCGGCCGCACGCGGGGAGACGGACGCCGCCGAACTCGCCCGCGCGGCGGCACCGGCGGGCTCGCAGGTCCGGGTGGCCCTGGCGGCCGACACGGTGCGGGTCGAGGTGGAGGCGCCGTGCGCGGGGCCGGGAAGGCTCGGCGGGCTGCTCGCCGTCCGGCTCAGTGCGGCGGCCGTGGCGGCGCGGGAGGACGTCCTGGTGGCGGTCACGGCGGGAGGTGGTGGTCCATGGCCGTCCTGACCGGGCTGCGGGAGACGGCGGAGCGGGTGGCACGCGCCCGTGCGGCCCGAGCCGCCGCGGTGGGTGGGCGAGGGCCGGACGCCGGCTCGGCGACGGTCTGGCTGCTCGCCCTGGCGATGCTGGGCACGGCGGTGTTCGCCGGGACGATCGCGGTCGGCTCGGTGGTCGCCTCCCGGCACCGGGCCGAGTCGGCGGCCGACCTCGCGGCCCTCGCCGCGGCGGACCGGCTGCTGCTGGACCGGGACGGCGGCTGCGCCCGGGCCGCCGCGATCGCCGCCGCGCAGGGCGCCGGACTGGTGTCCTGTGCGGTCGACCGGTCGGCGGACGCCGTCGAGGTGGTGGCCGAGGTGGACGTCCGCGGGCTCCCGGCCCGGCTGCCGGTCGGCCCGGCGCGGGCGAGGGCCCGGGCCGGGCCGGTACGGGCCCCGGTCACCGGCTCCGAGGACGTGCCGGACGTCGGGCCGGTCGGGGATCCGAGCGAAGCTCCGGGCGGAGCCCCGAGTGCGGCGGCGGTCTCATGAACGGGCCGGCGCTCCACCGTCCGGTCCCGGGGCCGCCTCCGGCGAGTCCGGCGCCTCCGGACCGGCGCCCGTCTCCGAAGCGTCCGGAGCATCCGGAGCATCCGGAGCATCCGAAGCGTCCGGAGCATCCGGAGTCTCCGGGCCGTCGGGCGCCTCCCGTCCGTCCTGCGTCTCCGCGGCTCCGGCGGCCCCGGCCAGCAGGACGTCCAGGAGCCGGACGGCGGCGGCCTTGTCCAGCGGGTCGTTCCCGTTGCCGCACTTGGGTGACTGGACGCAGGACGGGCAGCCGCGCTCGCACTCGCAGGAGGCGATCGCCGTCCGGGTGGCCGTCAGCCACTGGACCGCCCGCCGGAAGCCCCGTTCGGCGAAGCCGGCCCCGCCCGGGTGGCCGTCGTAGACGAACACGGTCGGCAGGCCGGTGTCCGGGTGCAGCGGAACGGAGACGCCGCCGATGTCCCACCGGTCGCAGGTGGCGAACAGCGGCAGCAGTCCGATCGAGGCGTGCTCGGCGGCGTGGGCGGCGCCGGGCAACTGGTCGGGCGGGATGTCCGCGTCGAGCAGCTGGTCCTCGGTGACGGTCCACCACACCGCGCGGGTGCGCAGCGTGCGGGGCGGCAGGTCGAGTTTGGTCTCGCCCATGATCTCCCCGGTGGAGATCCGCTTGCGGAGGTAGCCGACCACCTGGTTGACCACCTCCACCGAGCCGAAGCTGAGCCGGCCCTCGCCCCATTCCACGGTGGTGTCGGTGTCCAGGACGGAGACGGAGGTGATGTCGCGGGCGGCCGTGGTGTACGGCGGGTCGGCCGGTTCGACCAGGGCCACGGAGTTCTCCAGGTCGAACTCCCGGACCAGGTAGGTGCGGCCCTGGTGGAGGTGGACGGCCCCGGTGTGGACGCTGGTGTGGGCGGCCGCGGCGTCCACGGTGCCGAGCAGGCGGCCGGTGTCGGCCTCGACGATCTGAACCGGACTGCCGCCGCTGCCGCGCAGGTCCACCGCGTCGGCCGCGCGCTCGCGACGGGTCCAGTACCAGGAGCCGTCACTGCGCCGGCGCAGCAGGCCGCGCCGTTCCAGGACCGGGAGCAGCGGCGCGGTGGACGGCCCGAACAGTTCCAGGTCGGCATCGGTGAGCGGGAGTTCGGCTGCCGCCGCGCACAGGTGCGGGGCGAGCACGTGCGGGTTGTCGGGGTCGAGCACGGTGGCCTCGACGGGCGCCGCGAACAGCGCCTCCGGGTGGTGCACCAGGTAGGTGTCCAGCGGGTCGTCCCGGGCGATCAGCACGGCCAGCGCGCCCTGGGCCTCCCGGCCCGCCCGGCCCGCCTGCTGCCAGAGCGAGGCCCGGGTGCCGGGGTAGCCGGCCATCAGGACGGCGTCGAGGCCGGAGATGTCGACGCCCAGTTCGAGAGCGGAGGTGGAGGCGAGGCCGAGCAGTCGGCCGGTGTGCAGATCGCGTTCCAGGGCGCGGCGTTCGTCGGCGAGGTAGCCGCCGCGGTAGGCGGCCACCCGTCCGGCGAGCGGGCGGTCGAGCTGGTCCTGGGCCTGGAGCGCCACGAGCTCGGCGGCACGCCGGGAGCGGACGAAGACGACGGTGCGGATCTCCCGCTCGACCAGGTCGGTCAGCAGGTGCGCGGCCTCGGCGGTCGCGGTGCGGCGCACGGGCGCGCCGTGCTCGCCGACGTTCTCGGTGAGCGGCGGCTCCCAGAGGCCGAAGACCATCGGCCCGCGCGGCGAGGCGTCCTCGGTGACGGCGACGGCGGGCAGGCCGGTCAGCCGCCGGGCGGTCGCGGCCGGGTCGGCGGTGGTGGCGGAGGCCAGCAGGAAGGTGGGTGACGAGCCGTAACGGGCGCAGATGCGACGCAGCCGCCGCAGCACCTGGGCGACGTGCGAGCCGAACACGCCCCGGTAGCTGTGGCATTCGTCGACGACCACGTAACGCAGCGCCTTGAGGAAGGAGGACCAGCGGGCGTGGCCGGGCAGGATGCCCCGGTGGAGCATGTCCGGGTTGGTGAGCACGTAGGAGGCGTACTGGCGGACCCACTCGCGCTCCTCGGCCGGGGTGTCGCCGTCGTACAGGGCGGCGCGGACCCTCGGCGGGGCGAGTTCGGCCGCCCGGCGGCGCTGGTCGGCGGCGAGCGCCTTGGTCGGAGCCAGGTAGAGCGCGGTGGCGCCGCGGCCGTTGCGGGCCTCGGTGCCGTCGAGGAGATCGGTGAGCACCGGTGCCAGATAGCCCAGCGACTTGCCCGAGGCGGTGCCTGTGGCGATCACCACAGTCTGGCCGCTTTTGGCCAGATTCATCGCTTCTGCCTGGTGCGCCCATGGCTGTTCCACCCCGAGGGCGCGTGCCGCGGCCATGACCTCCGGACGGATCGAGTCCGGCCACGGTGAATAACGTGCAGGTCGGGCGGGAAGGTGCTCCGTATGGGTGAGCCGGTCGGACCGCCCCCGGCCGGTGGCCAGGGTCGTGAGCAGTGCCTCGGGCGGGCTGTGTCGGGGCGGCATGGGGACCCAGTGTGTCACCGGCGTGACGGAGAATCGTCGTAAGCCATCGTGCGGGCATGGCCGCAGGTGGTTGAATGTGGCCGTGACGGCCGTATGGCCGTGGGTCGCAGCGCTGAGGCTTGCCACGCGTTGGCTGGGCGCGCCCGGGCTCGCGACCATGCGGTGGCGGCCGTCCGGCCGAGGATCGCACATGACGTAGCAAGGCAAGGTGCTGGAGGTTCCGTGGACCTGTCCCTGTCGACCCGTTCAGTCGGCGATCGTACGGTCGTCGAGGTTGGCGGCGAGATCGATGTGTACACCGCCCCGAAGCTGCGGGAGCAGCTGGTCGAGCTCGTCAACGACGGCAAGTACCACCTCGTCGTCGACATGGAGGGCGTTGACTTCCTCGACTCGACCGGCCTCGGTGTGCTGGTCGGCGGTCTGAAGCGGGTGCGCGCCCACGAGGGCTCGCTGCGCCTCGTCTGCAACCAGGAGCGCATCCTGAAGATCTTCCGCATCACCGGCCTGACCAAGGTCTTCCCGATCCACACCTCGGTGGACGACGCGGTCAACGCGACCGACTGACGCGGCCGGGCCGGCCCGGGTGGCCGGCCCGCTCGTTTCCTCGCGTCCGGGAGCCCGGGCCCGTGCGGCCCGGTGCGTCCTCGGACGCCCCTGGGCCGGTTCCGCCGGCCCGCAGGGGCCGGACCTCCGGCCCCGGTCGGAGCACCCCGAGGGGGAGAGATGGCAACCGTCGAACTTCGATTCAGCGCGCTTCCCGAGCATGTGCGGACGGCCCGACTGGTCGCCGCGGCCGTCGCCAGACGGGCCGGGGTCGACGAGTCGGTGCTCGACGAGGTCCGGCTCGCGGTCGGCGAGGCGTGCTCCCGCGCGGTCGGGCTGCACCAGCGCGGCGGCATCGGCGGCACGGTCCGGGTCGCGCTGACCGATCAGGAGAAGCGTTTCCTCATCGAGGTCGAGGACGAGGCCGGCCCCGCCGCCGTCCCGGCCTCCGGCGCCGCCGAGGGCGGCGACCCGGACGAGGACACCCTGGGCCTCGCCGTGATCACCGGCCTGGTCGAGGACCTGGAGGTCACCAACGGCACGGACGGTGGCCTGATCCGGATGAGCTGGCCGGTCTCGGTCCCCTCCGTCGCGGTCTGAGGCGCCGTCGGCGCCGCTTCCGCACGCCCCCGAGGGCTGGAGTCCGGTTCCCGGGCAGGCGTCGACACGTGGTGATCCCGGCGGTCGGCTGCTCCAGGACGACCGGGTCCGCTCGTCGATCGGGCCTCGTCGCGATGGACGGCGTCCGGGTGGGTTCGCGTCCCGTCACCCGGACGACCGGGCAGGCCGCCGGGACATCGCCAGGCGCCTCGACCTGCGAAGCGTTCCGGGCCGAGCTGCCGGTCAGCCGTCGGCGGGCACCCGGACGAGGAGGTCCGCGTCGGCATGCCCGTAGGCCAGCTGTGCGAGGACGCGCCCTCCCCTGCCGGCGCAGCAGCAGCGGCCGACCTCGCCCGTCGTTCCGCTCGACAGCGATCCCGCTCGACATCGAGCATCGGCACGGGCAGCAGGCAGCAGGCAGCAGGCAGCAGGCAGCGGGCGGCAGGCAGCGGGGGAGGGAAACCGGAAATCGGGGAACGGACACCGGCCGTGTAGGTTCGACGACCGATGACGACCGAAACCGAAAGGCTCCTCCCGGTGAACAAGCGACTGCTGGCCGTACCCGCCCTCGGCGTGCTGCTCGCGTTCGGTGCCGTCGGCTGTGGCGGCGACGACAACAACAGCAAGCAGCTGGAGTCCTGGGCGTCGACCGTCTGCGGCGCCGCCAAGGACCCGATCTCCCAGGCGCAGGCCGCGCTCGCCGACACCGGCCAGGTGAAGACCGGCGAAGTCCCCGCCGACCTCCAGAAGCGGCTCTCCACGGACATCGGGCGGCTGGCCAAGACCAACCAGGACATAGCCGCCGCCATCGACGGTGCCGGGGCGCCCAAGGTGCAGGACGGCGCGACCCTCCAGAAGGACACCGTCGACGAGCTGAAGAAGGCGGCCGACGGCTACGTCGAGGTCCAGAAGAAGCTGGACGCGCTGCCCAACACCGACCAGGCCAAGTTCGCCGACGGGCTGCGCAGCGTGGCCGACCAGGTGCAGCAGCTGGCCTCGCTCTCCACCCAGGCGCAGAGCAAGCTCCAGCGCGGCGATCTCGGCGCGGCGATGGCCAAGCAGGAGGGCTGCAAGCCGTCCCCGACCACCGCCCCGACCGGCGGTGCCACCGGTGGTGCGAGTGCCGGCGCGAGCGGTACCCCGGCCCCGGGCGGTGCGGGAACGACCCCCGCCCCCGGCGCCACCGACACCCCGGGCGCGCCAGCCACCACCCCGGCGCCCGGCGCGACCGACAGTGCGAGTCCGGCCGCTGCCGGTGCGACCACCGCTCCGTCCGCCCCGGCGGGCACCCCGGCGAACCCCGCTCCCAGCGCGAGCTGAGCCCCGGCGGACCGCACGATCCGACGCGCCCGCCCCCGCAACCGGCCCGTCCTCGGCCCGAAACCGGCCCGTCCCCGGCCCGGACCGGGCTGGTGATGGGCGGCGCGTCGGCCGTGACGAAGTCACGCGGGCGGGGGCGCCCTCGTGGAGCCGCCGGCCCTGCCCGCCGCCGGCCCCCGTGACCGCGAGCCGCCTCCGCGAGCCGCTGCGAGCCGCCGCCGGCCGCCGCCGAACGACTCGGCGCCCCCGGCAGGGCGGCGTGCGGTGGCTCCCGGGGGCGTGCGTGGTGGTGCGGGCTTCCGTCCGATGGCCGCGGGGCGCAGCGGCGGCCGCGGGGTGGGCGCCGGGGGACAATGGCGGGGTGATCAGTAGCCCCGTTCTCGACCCGACCCGCCTCGCCAAGTTCCGCGAGGCGCTGCTCGCCGCCTCGTTCACCGCCGATGGGTGCCTGGACCTGCTCGGGCCCACCGGCTATTCGGCGTTGGCCCGCAGCGAGGCGGTCCCGGCACTGCGGGCGACCCGCGGTGGCAGCCCGCTGGAGACGCTGGTGCGGCTGTTCCTGCTCCAGCAGCCGGTCCCGTACCGGGCGGCCGCCGCCGCGCTGCCGGTGGAGGACTGCCTGGCGGACGGCTGGCTGCGCCCCGACGGCGATCTGGTGCGCGCCACCGTCGACGTCCGGCCGTACGCCAACGAGGTGGCCGGGATGCCCAGTTCGGATGCCTGGGTGGTTTCCGACCTGGGCTGCGCGGTGGGCGGCGCGGGCGGCATCGGCTCCGGCGAGACCGCGCACGGGGTGGCCCGCAAGGACCTGGTGCTGGGCGTCGGCGGTGCTTCCACCACGCTGGCGAACATCACCGTGCGCCGTCCCGTCCGGGCCGCGCTGGACCTCGGTTCGGGTTCCGGTGTCCAGGCGCTGCACGCGGCCCGCCACGCCGGGACCGTCACCGCCACGGACCTCAATCCGCGCGCGCTGCGCTTCACCGAGCTGACCCTGGCGCTGTCCGGTTTCGACAACACCGAGGTGTCCACCGGAAGCCTCTTCGAGCCGGTCGGGGAGCGGAAGTTCGACCTGATCGTCTCCAACCCGCCGTTCGTCATCTCGCCGGGCGGCCGGTTCACCTATCGCGACGGCGGCATGGCCGGGGACGACCTGTGCCGCAGCCTGGTCCGCTCGGCCGCCGACCACCTGGAGCCCGGCGGCTACTGCCAGCTGCTCGCCAACTGGCAGCACGTCCAGGGCGAGGACTGGCAGGAGCGGCTGACCGGCTGGGTCGCGGGCACCGGCCTGGACGCCTGGGTCGTCCAGCGCGAGGTCCAGGACGTGGCCCAGTACGCCGAGTTGTGGCTGCGCGACGGCGGTGACCACCGCGGCCCCGGCGGCGACTACCAGGCCCGGTACGGCGAGTGGCTGGACGCCTTCGAGGCGGGCCGGGTCGAGGGCATCGGGATGGGCTGGATCACCCTGCGGGCGAGCGGCGCCGAGCGTCCGACCGTCCGGGTGGAGGAGTGGCCGCACCCGGTGGAGCAGCCGCTGGGCCCGCACATCGAGGCCTGGTTCGACCGGCAGGACTTCCTCCGCTCGCACGACGACGCGGGCCTGCTCGCGGCCCGCTACGTGCTGGCCGACGAGGTGGTCCAGGAGCAGGTCGGCGCGCCGGGTGCGGAGGACCCGGAGCACGTGATCCTGCGTCACAACCGGGGCATGCGGCGCGCCACCAAGGTGGACACCGTGGGTGCCGGGTTCGTCGGGGTTTGCGACGGGACGCTGTCGGCGGGCGAGATCGTGGACGCCATCGCGCAGCTGCTCGGCGAGGACCGGGTGGTCCTGCGGGACCGGGTGCCGGAGTCGCTGCGCCTGCTGACCGAGCAGGGGTTCATCGACCCGGTCCGCTGAGGCCCGACGTTCCACATCCCGACCCGACGCGTCCTGACCCGTCCTGACGCGTCCCGGCCCTCCGTGGCCGGATTCACCCCGCCCGGTTGTGCCGTGCCCGGATTCACCGTGTCCGGACCCCGGCCCTCCGTGACCGCACCCGCCGGGACCTGACCGGTTCACTCGCCCGTACCCCCTGGTTCGTCCGGCCGCCGCCGGGTGGCTGTCTCCCGTTGGCTCTCCGCTGTGAAGCTCTGTCCACAGGCTGTGGACAGAGTTGGGGAGCCGGGGGCCAGGGGTGGACACGACGACGGCGATGGTGGGCGGGTCGGTGCTCGCCCTCTTCGGTGGCGTGCTGCTGCTCTGGTGCGCCGCCGAGGTGGGGTTGCGCCTGCGGGTGCGCCGCCGGGGGGCGTCGGCGGTGGCCACCGTGATGGCCGAGGACGACGTGCACGGCCAGCTGGACAGTGCTCCGCTGCTCTCCTTCTCGGTGCCGCCCTCGGTCGGCGGCGCCGGCGTGTGCGGGATCGCCGGGCTGGTGATCGCCCGTCCGCGGGGGCACACCCCGCTGCGCCGTCCGGACCGCTTCGCGCCCGGAGCCTCGGTGCGGATCTGTTACGACCCGCGACGCCCGAGCAGGGTGGTGCTGGCCGCGGGGGAGGTCGGTCGGGCTGCCGTCGTGGACCTGCTGTGGAGCGTCCTGGGCGCGGGCTGCCTGGCGGCGGGCGCCGGGCTCCTGACCGTGGCCGGCGGCTGAGCCTCGCCCAGCGTTCGCCCCACCCCCGCCCCGCGCCCGCTCCACCCCCACCCCGCTCCGCGAGAACCCGTCGATTTTCCGTTGACAGATCTTGAAATCCGTCATTCCATCCTCCGGAACCTGCCGAAGGCCCCCCTCCGCGGGGCGCGAACCTCCGTCATCGGGTTACCGTTCGAGTGGCGTCGGTGAGCCCGGCAAGTGAAAAAGCGGGATCCGTCCGTTTGACAAGGGTGGCCGGGGTACGGTCACACTCCGCTGGTGGGGGTGTCGTGCCGCGGCAGCCCCGGGGCGGTGGAGGGGTCGGGCGGAGTGCAGCCCGTGCTGCCGGCGCCGACCAGCCACATAAGGACCGGGAGAGAAGAGCGAAGGTGTCCCCGAGCAGCGAGACCGCGCACGGACAGCGACTCGTCATTGTCGAGTCGCCGGCCAAGGCGAAGACGATCAAGGGCTACCTGGGCCCCGGCTACATCGTCGAGGCGAGCGTCGGGCACATCCGCGACCTCCCCAGCACCGCGGCCGAGGTGCCGGACAAGTACACCGGCGAGGTGCGGCGCCTCGGGGTGGACGTCGACCATGACTTCGCGCCCATCTACGTGGTCAACGCGGACAAGAAGTCCCAGGTCAGCAAGTTGAAGTCGCTGCTCGCGGAGTCCGACGAGCTCTTCCTCGCCACCGATGAGGACCGCGAGGGCGAGGCCATCGCGTGGCACCTCCAGCAGGTGCTCAAGCCCAAGGTGCCGGTGCACCGCATGGTGTTCCACGAGATCACCAAGTCGGCGATCCAGGAGGCCGTGGCCAACCCGCGCGAGCTCAACCAGCGCCTGGTCGACGCCCAGGAGACCCGCCGCATCCTCGACCGGCTGTACGGCTTCGAGGTCTCGCCGGTGCTGTGGAAGAAGGTCATGCCGAAGCTGTCGGCGGGCCGTGTGCAGTCCGTCGCGACCCGGCTGGTGGTCGAGCGCGAGCGCGAGCGGATGGCCTTCCGCGCCGCTTCGTACTGGGACCTGGTCGGCACCTTCGGTACCGGCCGCACGCCGGTCGATGCCGCCAACCCGGAGACCTTCGGCGCCCGGCTGGCCTCCGTCGACGGCAAGCGGATCGCCAGCGGCCGCGACTTCGGCCAGGACGGCCGGCTGAAGGCCGCCAGCGCGAACACCCTGCACCTGGACGAGCAGGCGGCCCGTCAGCTGGCCGCCGCCCTGGAGCAGACGGCGTTCGGCGTCCGCAGCGTCGAGTCCAAGCCGTACCGCCGCTCGCCGTACGCGCCGTTCCGCACCACCACGCTCCAGCAGGAGGCCAGCCGCAAGCTGGGCTTCGGTGCCAAGCGGACCATGCAGGTGGCCCAGAAGCTGTACGAGAACGGCTTCATCACCTATATGCGTACCGACTCCACCACGCTGTCGGACACCGCGATCACCGCCGCCCGGGCCCAGGTCACCCAGCTGTACGGCGCCGACTACCTGCCTGACGCCCCGCGCACCTACGCCAGCAAGGTGAAGAACGCGCAGGAGGCGCACGAGGCCGTCCGCCCGTCCGGCGACCGCTTCCGCACCCCCGCCGAGACCGGCCTGACCGGTGACGACTTCAGGCTGTACGAGCTGATCTGGATGCGCACCGTCGCCTCCCAGATGAAGGACGCGGTCGGCCAGTCGGTCACCGTCCGGGTCGGCGGCACCTCCGCCGACGGCCGGGACGTCGAGTTCTCGGCCACCGGCAAGATCATCACCTTCCACGGCTTCCTCAAGGCCTACGTCGAGGGCGCCGACGACCCGAACGCGGAGCTCGACGACCGCGAGCGCCGGCTGCCGCAGGTCGCCCAGGGCGACCCGCTGGCCGCCGAGCGGATCACCCCGGAGGGCCACGCCACCAAGCCGCCGGCCCGCTACACCGAGGCCTCGCTGGTCAAGGAGCTGGAGGACCGGGAGATCGGCCGCCCCTCCACCTACGCGTCGATCATCGACACGATCATCCAGCGCCGGTACGTCTTCAAGAAGGGGACGGCGCTCGTCCCGTCCTTCCTCTCCTTCGCCGTGGTCAACCTGCTGGAGAAGCACTTCGGCCGGCTGGTCGACTACGACTTCACCGCCAGGATGGAGGACGACCTCGACCGGATCGCCGCCGGTGAGGCGCAGTCCGTGCCGTGGCTGAAGCGCTTCTACTTCGGCGAGGGCGAGGGCCACGCCGCGGGCGGCGCCGCCGAGGCCGGCAACGGCGACGGCGACCACCTGGGCGGCCTGAAGGAACTGGTCACCGACCTCGGCGCGATCGACGCCCGGGAGATCAGCTCGTTCAGGGTCAGCGACGACATCACCCTGCGGGTCGGCCGCTACGGCCCGTACGTCGAGCGCGCCTCCACCGTCGAGGGCGAGCCGGGCCAGCGTGCCGACATCCCGGACGAGCTGCCGCCGGACGAGCTCACCGTCGAGCTGGCCGAGGAGCTGCTGGCCAAGCCCAGCGGCGACTTCGAGCTCGGCCCGGACCCGGTCGGCGGCAACATGCTGGTCGCCAAGGACGGCCGCTACGGCCCGTACGTGACCGAGATCCTGCCCGAGGGCACGCCGAAGACCGGCAAGAACGCGGTCAAGCCGCGCACCGCCTCGCTGTTCAAGACGATGTCGCTGGACACCGTCACGCTGGAGGACGCGCTGCGGCTGCTCTCGCTGCCCCGGGTGGTCGGCACCGACGCCGAGGGCGCGGAGATCACCGCGCAGAACGGCCGCTACGGCCCGTACCTCAAGCGCGGCACCGACTCCCGTTCGCTCACCAGCGAGGACCAGCTCTTCACGATCACCCTCGACGAGGCGCTGGCGATCTACGCCCAGCCGAAGCAGCGCGGCCGGGCGGCCGCCGCCCCGCCGCTCAAGGAGCTGGGCAACGACCCGGTCAGCGAGCGCCCGGTGGTGGTCAAGGACGGCCGCTTCGGTCCGTACGTGACCGACGGCGAGACCAACGCCACGCTCCGCAAGGACGACGACGTCGAGACCATCACGCCGGAGCGCGGGTACGAGCTGCTCGCCGAGAAGCGGGCGCGCGGACCGGTGAAGAAGGCGGCGAAGAAGGCCCCGGCGAAGAAGGCCGCGGCCAAGAAGACGACCACCGCCAAGACCGCGGCGACCAAGACCGCGGCCGCGAAGAAGACCGCCGCGAAGAAGACCACCACCACCAAGACGGCGGCGGCGAAGAAGACGGCGGCCAAGAAGACCGCCACGAGCAGGACGGTGGCCGACAAGGCCTCGGCCACCGAAGAAGGCTGATCCGCGGTCCCGCGGCCGGGCCCGCACCCCCGATCCCGGGGGGCGGGCCCGAGGCCCGTCGGGTCTGTGCGGGGTACGTCACAACCCGGTGATGAGCACGATCCGGAAGCGCGTTCGCCACATTCCGGCCAGGCCCAGCCCGCTACGCTGACCGTATGACGAGCGAGGAGCAGCCCACCCCCAGCGCCCCGGCCGCCAGAGCGGGGGTGTCCGACCTGCCCGAGGTCGCGCCCGCCGGGACTCCGGTGGACCGGGCCCGGGCGCTGCTGCGGACACGTGCCTACCGGCGCCTGTGGACCACCCAGCTGATCGGCGGCACCGCCGACCGGCTCGGTCTGCTGGTGCTGCTCGCGCTCACCGTGATCGCCGCCGCCCAGGACGGCCGGTTCGGCAGCCTGCCGCGCAGCCTCGCCTTCGCTCTCGCCGCGGTCCTCGCGGTCCGGGTGCTGGCGACCGGCCTGGTCGGCGTCGCACTGCTCGGCCCGGTGCACCGGCTGGTCACCGGCCGACTGGACCGGCGCTGGACGCTCTTCGGCGCCGACGTGCTGCGCGCCCTGCTGATCGGCCTCGCCCCCTGGTGGAGCGTCTGGCTGGGCTCCGCCGCCGAGCCCTCCGGGGCCGCCACCTACGCCCTGCTCGCCACCGTGTTCGTCACCGGTGCCGCCGAGCGGGTCCGGGGGATCACCAGGACCGCCGCCGTTCCCGGCCTGCTGCCTCCGGCCAACCCGCACCTGCCGGTCGCCGAGCAGCGCCCGGCCGCGGCCAACCTGGAGAGCGTCCGGAGCATCGACCGCTTCACCGGCTGGGTGACCGTGCCGCTCGGCGCGCTCGGCCTGGTGGCCTTCACCCTGCTCAACAACATCGGCGCGGCCCTCGGCTCCGACTGGCTCCGCGCCCACCAGCTCACCTTCGCGGCGCTCGGCGCGGCCGGGCTGTTCGCCGCCGCGGCGGTCCGCGACCACGTCCAGCAGCTGCCCGGCGGCCCGGTGTCCGTCGCCCCGGTCTCGCCGCTCCAGGGCCTGCGCGCCCCGACCGACGCCGCCCCCGGCCCCGCGCTGAGCAAGGGCCGAACCGGCGGCGCCCCGTACTTCACCTTCGCCGTCGCGGCCGGCTACGCCGCGATGGCGGGCGTCGCCGCGCTCGCGCTGCTCACCGCCGCCGAGCACCGCGCCGGGCCGATCGGCTACGGCCTGCTGGTGCTCGCCGCCGCCGGGACGCCCGCCCTGGGCGCCCGGCTCACCCGGGCCACGCTGCCCTCGCTGTCCCGCCGCCGGCTGCTCGCGCTGGCGCTGCTCACCCAGGGCGTCGCACTGATCCTGGCCGGGCTGGTGCTGGACTTCGTGCTGGTCCTGCTGCTCACCGTGCTGGCCGGGCTGGCCGCCGGGATCGTGATCTCGGCCGGACGCACCTTGCTCGCCCAGGAGGTCGAGGAGGCCCGGCTGCCGAAGGTCACCGAGCACCTGTTCGCGGTGCTCCGGACCGTGGTCGCCGCCGCGCTGGTCGTCGTCCCGCTGATCGCCGCCGCCTACGGGGACGTCGAGTACGGCACCGTCGAGCCCGGCTCCTTCACCTTCATCCACGGCGGCGCGGCCCTGGCCGTCGCCACCTCCGGGCTGCTCACGCTGGTGCTCGCCGCGGTCGTGCTGCTGCGCACCGACGACCGGCGCGGAACCGCGCCGTTCGTCCGGGACCTGATGGACTCGGTGCGCGGCCCGGGCGGCCCGGCGCCGCGCCTCGGCGCGGGCACCGGCTTCTTCATCGCCCTGGAGGGCGGCGACGGCGCCGGCAAGTCCACCCAGGCCCAGGCGCTCGCCGAGTGGATCCGCGGCAAGGGGCACGAGGTCGTGCTCACCCGCGAGCCCGGCGGCAGCCCGGTCGGCCAGCGGCTGCGCGGCCTCGTCCTGGACGTCGGCAACACCGGCCTGTCGCACCGCGCCGAGGCGCTGATCTACGCCGCCGACCGCGCCGAGCACGTCGAGAACGTCATCCGGCCGGCCCTCGCCCGCGGCGCCGTGGTGATCACCGACCGGTACATGGACTCCTCCATCGCCTACCAGGGCGCCGGTCGCGACCTGGCCGCGACCGAGGTCGCCCGGATCTCCCGCTGGGCCACCGGCGGGCTGCTGCCCGACCTGACCGTCGTCCTGGACGTCGACCCGACCAAGGCCCGCGAGCGCTTCACCGAGGCGCTGGACCGGCTGGAGTCCGAGCCCACCGAGTTCCACCTGCGGGTCCGGGCCGGTTTCCTCGCCCTCGCCGCCGCCGACCCGGCGCGCTACCTGGTCGTGGACGGCAGCCAGGCCCCCGGCTTCGTCACCACCGCCATCCGGCACCGGCTCGACCGCGAGCTGCCGCTCTCCGAGCAGGAGAAGGCCGCCCGCGCCGAGCAGGAGCGGCTGGCCAAGGAGGAGGCCGAGCGCCGCGCCGCCGAGGAGGCCCGCAAGAAGGCCGAGGAGGAGGCCGCCGAGCGCAAGCGGCAGGAGGTGCTGGCGCAGCTGCGGGCCGAGCAGGCGGAGAAGGAGCGGCTGGCCAAGGAGGAGGCCGAGCGGGCCGCCGCCGAGGCCCGGCGCAAGGCCGAGGAGGAAGCGCGCCGCAGGGCCGAGGAGGACGCAGCGCGTCGCGCCGAGCAGGAGGCCGAGCGGCGCAGGGCCGAGGAGGCCCGGCTGGCCGCCGAGGCCGCCGAGCGCAAGCGGATCGCCGACGAGGCGGCCGCCCAGGCCGAGCTCCAGCGGCAGCGCGAGCTGGCCCGCGAGGAGCAGCGCCGCCGGGCGGAGGAGGCGCTCCAGCGGGCCGAGGAGGCGCGGCTGGCGCAGGCCGCCGCGCTCGCGGCCGCGGCTGCGGCGGCGGAGTCCGCGGAGGGCCGGGCCGAGGCGCGGCCGGGTTCGGGTTCGGCGTCCGACACGGCGTCGGGTCCTGGCTCGGCCTCGGGTTCGGGTTCGGTGGCCGGGGAGTCGGCCGCGGAGACGACCACGGAGCTGCGGGCGGTCCGGGACATTCCGAAGGGTGTCCCGCAGGACACCCCGCAGGACGCGGCGCAGCCGGCGGCGCAGGCTCCGGTGGGCGGACTCGGGGACGAGGCGACGCGCGAGCTCTCGCTGCGGGACCGGCAGGCGGCCGTCCGGGCTGCCGAGGCCGCCGAGGCGCGCAAGGCCGCGGAGGCCGCCGAGGCGCGCCGGGCGGCCGGCGGAACCGCCGGTGCGGTCGACGAGACCGCCAAGCTGCCGGTGGTGCCGGCCTCGGCGGTGGACGAGACGGCCGTGCTGCCGAGGGTCCCGGCGGAGGCCGACCGGACCGAGGTGCTGCCGCGGATCGAGCCGGGCCGTACCGAGGAGCGTGCCGAAGGCCGTACCGGAGGCCGCACCGAGGGCCGGCCGGCGCAGGGGCCGCGGCGCGCGGAGCCGGTGGACAGCACCCGCGAGCTGCCGGTGGTCGACGCCGGGCCGACGGCCGAGCGGTCGCAGCCCGGTGCCGAGCGGCCGAGGCCGGAGTGGGCCGAGGAGACGCCGCTGGACGACCTGCCGAGCCTCACCGACACCCTGCTGGGCTCGCACGACGAGTGGTCGCGCTGGGAGCACGGCGGTCAGGGCCAGGGCGCTCCGTACGGCGGCCCGCAGGGCGGCGCGGAGCGGCCCGAGGGCCGCGGGGACGCACAGGACAAGGGCGACGGCACGGGCGACGGCAAGGGCGACGGCAAGGGCAAGGGCCGTCGCTGGGGCCGCCGGGGCTGACCGGACACGTCTGGGCGGCGCCGTCGGGGCAGGTCCCCGGCGGCGCCGCCGCGTTCCGCAGGGCCGCCTCCTCGCCCCGCCGTGACCCGGACGGAGCAGTGGGTGTCGGAGCGGAGACGTATGCTCGACGGCGGGGAAGAGGCGCCACGAGCGCTGCCGTACTGAGCTTGGGAGCAGCAGTGGCCGTCTGGGACGACCTGGTGGGCCAGGAGCGGGTGGTCGAGCAGCTGACCGCCGCCGCCCGGGCGGCCGGGGCGACGATCGAGGCCGGTCGCGGGACCGCCCCGGTCGAGGGCGCGAACGCCTCCCTCATGACGCACGCGTGGCTGTTCACCGGCCCGCCCGGCGCCGGGCAGGTCACCGCCGCGCGCGCCTTCGCCGCCGCCCTCCAGTGCACCAGCCCCGACCTCGCGCTCGGCGGCACGCCCGGCTGCGGGTTCTGCGACGGCTGCCACACCGTGCTGGCCGGCAGCCACGCCGACGTGAAGTACGTCCGTACCGACGGCCTCTCCATCGGCGTCGGCGACATGCGCGACCTGGTCATGCGCGCCTCCAGCTACCCGACCGGCGGCCGTTGGTCGGTGATCCTGGTGGACGCCGCCCACCGGCTCACCGAGGCCGCCGCGAACGCGCTGCTCAAGGGCGTGGAGGAACCCTCCCCGCGCACCGTCTGGCTGCTGTGCGCCCCCTCCGTCCAGGACGTGCTGCCGACCATCCGCTCACGCTGCCGCCTGCTGGTGCTGCGCACCCCCGCGGCCGAGGCGGTCGCCGACACGCTGGTCCGCCGTGACGGCGTCGACCCGGAAACCGCCCGGCTCGCCGCGCTGGCCGGGCAGGGAGACATCGAGTGCTCGCGCCGCCTCGCCGTCGACGAACAGGCCCGCACCCGCCGGACGGAGGTGCTGCGCATCCCGCTGGAGGTGGGAGACATCGGGGGCTGCCTGACCGCCGCCCAGCGCCTGGTCGACACCGCCAAGGCCGACGCCGAGGCTCTCGCCGAGACCCAGGACGCCAAGGAGACGGACGACCTCAAGGCCGCCTACGGCGCCTACGAGGGCGGCAAGGTGCCGCGCGGCATGGCCGGCGCGGTCAAGGAGCTGGAGAAGCGGCAGAAGAGCCGGGCCACCCGCACTCGCCGGGAGACCCTCGGCGTCGCCCTGCTCGACCTGCTCGGCTTCTACCGGGACGTGCTCGCCATCCAGCTCGGCTCCACCGGCGCGCTCGCCAACGAGGACCAGCGGCAGGCGCTGAACCGGGTGGCCCAGGCCGGGCCGGCGGAGAGCACGCTGCGGCGGATCGAGGCGGTGCTGGCCTGCCGTCAGGCGCTGGACCGCAACGTCGACCCGCTGCTCGCGGTCGAGGCGATGACGGTGGCGTTGCGCGCGGGCTGAGCGCGGGCTGAGCGCTGATCGGGGATGGCCGATGGCCGATTGCCGATCGGGGGGCGGGGCGGTCCGGTCCGGGGCCGTCCGGCTCCGGGCCCTCGGGCCGTCCGCCCGGGCGTCGCTCCGGCGGGCGGCGGCTGTACGCCTCCCGGAGCCGGTGCGCCATCCCACCTTCGAGTGAACGAGCGACACTCGCCGGGCACACCGTCGTGTGACTGTCCACCCGTTGTGCACGCTGGGGGCCGACTGCGCCCGCTGCCGGGGCGGTCGCCTTCCGTGCGCGCCGGGTCCGGTTCGGCGCGACCCCCTCCAGAGGTGGTGCGTCCCGTGGTTCGTTCGCTCCTCGTCATCCCCTTGCTGGCCGCCGCCCTCGGCGGTATCTGGCTGGCCCGTGGCGCCCAACACCGCTGGCGCGACCTGCGCGCCGCCGAGACCTACGAGCTGGCCGGCGACCGCTGGCCGATGCTGCTGCGGGCGGCCGGGGCGATGGTCTGCGGGGTGTGCGTCACCGCGCTGACGGTGCTCACCACGCTGGGCGCCTTCGGCGGTCTCGGCCGGGGCACCCAGGAGCCGGACCGGGCGGAGCCGGTCGTGGACGCGGCGGGCTCGGCTCCGGGCACGGACACGGGTGCCGGGACCGGTTCGGGGACGGCCGTCCGGCAGCAGCAGGCGGTGCCGCCCGCGGTCGCCGAGTCGGCCGCCGCCCCCGCCCCCGCCGACGTCGCAGCTGCCGCGGCCCCCGCCGTGGTCAGCCGCTTCGACAGCGTCGGCCACCCCGGCGGGGGCGAGCTGCTCCAGTCCGCCGTACTGGGCCCCGACGGCCACCCCCGCAACATCCGGGTCTGGCTTCCGCCGCAGTACGCCAAGGAGCCGAACGCCCGCTTCCCGGTCATCGTGATGCAGGCCGCCACGCCCCAGAAGACCGCCGACGCCGAGGTCCCGGACGTCTTCGAGGGCATCGGTTCGGCCCTCCAGACCGGCAAGTCCCACCCGTTCATCCTGGTCGCCCCCGAGGCGCCGAACGGCACCGCGCACCCCTGCGAACTGGTCGCCGCCGCCCCGGCCGCCGTCGCCGACGACGCGACGCTGCGCACCACCATCGCGACCTCCTTCCGCACCCTGCCGCCCGGCCCGGCCTCCTGGGGCACCCTCGGCGTCGAGGCCGGCGCGCCCTGCGCGGCCGCCGCCGGGCTCTCCCGGCCCGACCTGTACGGCGCGGCGGCGGCGGTCTCCGGCCGGTACGACGCCACCGCGCTCACCCAGACCGGTGCCGAGGCCCCGGCCGGCAGCGCCGCCAAGCTGCTGCTGGCCGCCGCCAGGGGCGACTCCGCCGGGCTGGACGCGGCCCGCAAGCTCCAGGCCGCTCTGAAGGCCGGCCCCGGAGCGGCGGCCAAGGCCGAGGTGCGGATCTCGGACAACGTGCAGGACTTCACCCCCGACCGGGAGCGGCTGCGGCTGGTCCGCCAGGCGGCGCAGTTCCTGGCCGAGGCGCTGGCCAGGGCGTCCTGAGGGCAGGTCCGGCGGGGCTACGCTGCCCGGTACCCCGGAGTGGGTGCCGGGCAGCGGCGTTTCCTCCGGGGTGCTTCGAGAGTTGTTCCCACTGCGGGTGTTCCTCCGGTGTTCCCCGGTGTTCCCCCGGTGTTCCTTGGGTTCTTCCACGTGCTGGTCGGTTGCGGAGAGGTGGCGGATGAGGGCCTTCGAGCGGGCACAGGCGCGGGCATCGGCGCGGGCATTGGTGCGGGCGCGGGCACGGGTGCTGGCCGCGGCGCTGGTCGTCGTCGGGCTGCTGGCGGGCGGTTGCAGCGCGGATCCGGCCGGGGCACCGGCGGCCCCCTCCCCGGACCCGGCTGCCTCCGGCACGTCCTCGGCCCCGACGGCCGCGAGGGCCGGAGCCACCCCGCTGGAGCCGCTGCCCGCCGCCGTCCCGGCCGCGCTCGCTCCGTACTACGCGCAACGTCCGGTCTGGCAGCCCTGCGACAGCGGGTTCGAGTGCACGACGTTCCGGGTGCCGCTGGACTACGACCACCCGGGGGACGGGGACCTCACCCTCGCGGCCGCCCGGGCCGCGGCGGAACCGGCGGGGCCCGGGAGCGCTTCCTCCGACCCGTCCGCCTCCGCCTCCGCCGCCTCCGCTTCGCAGGACACGAGGCTCGGCTCCCTCCTGCTCAACCCGGGCGGGCCCGGCGGCTCCGCGATCGAGTACCTGGAGGCCGCCGCCCGGACGTACGACCACGGGGTGCGGGCCCGCTACGACCTGGTCGGCCTCGACCCGCGCGGGGTGGGCCGCAGCAGCCCCGTCAGCTGCCTCAGCGGCGACCGGATGGACGCCTACACCGCCGTCGGCCTGGCGCCCGGCGACCAGGGCGGGGTCGACGCGCTGGTCGCGGCCGACAAGGAGTTCGCCGAGGGCTGCCGGACGCGGGCCGGGGCGGCGCTCGGCCACCTCAGCACCGTCGAGGCCGCCCGCGACATGGACGTGCTGCGCGCCCTGCTCGGCGACGAGAAGCTGAACTTCGTCGGCAAGTCCTACGGCACCTTCCTCGGCGCCACCTACGCCGGGCTGTTCCCGAGCCGGGTCGGGCGGCTGGTGCTGGACGGCGCGATGGACCCGGCGCTCGACTCCGTCACCGGCAACCGCACCCAGGCGGGCGGCTTCGAGACCGCCTGGGCCGCCTTCGCGCAGGACTGCGCCAAGCGCGAGGACTGCCCGCTCGGCCGCACCGAGCAGCAGGTCGGCGACCGGCTCACCGCCCTGCTCGGCGGGGTCCGCACCGCCGCGCTGCCCACCACCGACGCCGGCCGTCGGCTCACAGGGTCCCAGGCGACCACCGGTGTCATCCAGGCCATGTACGCCGACTTCCTCTGGCCCAAGCTGCGCGCCGCGCTCACCGAGGCCGAGGCCGGCGACGGCACCGGTCTGCTGAAGCTCTCCGACGACTACTACGGGCGCGAGCCGGACGGCTCGTACCCCAACCTGATGTTCGCCAACACCGCGGTGAACTGCCTCGACCTGCCCGCCCCGTTCCACGGCCCGGAGGACGTCCAGCGGGCGGTACCGGAGTTCGAGCGGGTCTCGCCTCACTTCGGGCGCGACATGGCCTGGATGGCCCTGACCTGCGCCTACTGGCCGGTCCGGGCCACCGGTGCGGCGCACACCGTCCGGGCCGCCGGCGCCGCCCCGATCGTCGTCATCGGCACCACCCGCGACCCGGCCACCCCGTACGCCTGGGCGCAGTCGCTGGCCGGCCAGCTGGAGTCCGGCCGCCTGATCACCTTCGACGGCGACGGCCACACCGCGTACGGCCGGCACAGCACCTGCGTGGACGGCGCGGTGAACCGCTTCCTGCTGACCGGGGAGGCCCCGGAGCAGGGCAAGCGCTGCGAGCGGTAGGGCGGGCCGGGCGCCGGCCGACCGACAGGTGGTTTTCACTTCAACCTATTACCGGTACGACGTACGATGAGCGCCCCCTGCCACCCTCCCCTGCACCGGAGCTCATCGTGCTCGGAGTCAACGACCTGGCGACGTACGTCCTCGGCGCCCTCGTCATCATCCTGCTGCCCGGCCCCAACTCCCTGTACGTCCTGTCCGTCGCGGCCCGCAAGGGCATCCGCACCGGCTACCGGGCCGCGGCCGGCGTCTTCATCGGCGACCTCACCCTGATCAGCCTCACCTCGCTGGGCGCGGCCTCCCTGCTCAAGGCCAACCCGGCCGTCTTCGCCGTGGTCAAGTTCGGCGGCGCCGCCTACCTCCTCTGGATCGGCTACGGCATGCTCCGCGCCGCCCGCCAACTCTGGCGCGAACGCCGCGCCGCGGCCGACCCCACCACCGAGCAGACCCCCGAAAGCACCGAGAACCCCTTCCGCCGCGCCCTGGTGATCAGCCTCCTCAACCCGAAGGCGATCCTCTTCCTGCTCTCTTTCTTCACCCAATTCGTCGACGCCTCCTACGGACAGCCCGCCCTCTCCTTCGCCCTCCTCGGCGGCATCCTCCAGACCTTCAGCTTCCTCTACCTCTCCCTCCTGATCTTCGCGGGCACCACCCTCGCCACCGCCTTCCGCCGCCGCAAGCGCCTCTCCGCCACCCTCACCAGCGGCGTCGCCGTCCTCTTCGCCGGCTTCGCCGCCAAACTCGCCGTCTCCTCCGCCTGACCCCCGCCCCCGGATACCGGGTAACGGATCACCCGCGAACCTGTGTAGACTGGCCCGCGTTGCCGCCACACACGGCGACGGTGCCGCCTTAGCTCAGCTGGCCAGAGCAACGCACTCGTAATGCGTAGGTCGCGGGTTCGAATCCCGCAGGCGGCTCTGTAGAAGCCCCAGGACTCACTCGCCGTGACCTGGGGCTTTTGCCTTTCCCCGATCTGCGGGCAGGCGTCGACGACGCGCCGCAGGATCGCTCGCGTGAGCGATGCGTGAGTCGGGTGTAGATCCCGCCTCGGTTCTTGCTCCTCGGCCCCGGCCTTCCCGGCTCCGCCCCCGGTCCGGACGGCTCGCTTCGGTGCGGATCCGCAACGGCGATCATGCGCCGCATCGTGCGCGGAGTCGGCCGCGACGGAGCGGAGGAGCGTGTCCGAGGCCGGCACCTCGGCCTGTTCGCAGCTGGTAGGGTGCGGCATCTGATTGGTCGCAAGCCCGGGGGGCCTGGTGCAGATCACTCTTCGTTTGGTGGACGCGCGCTCCGATGAGTTGGCCGCGCTGGAGAAGTGGCTCAAGTCCGAGCGTGATCTGCGTCGTGTGGTCATCCGGCGTGAACACGCGGCCACCCTTCCAGGTGACATGGGAGTGCTTGCGGACTGTCTGCGCTTTGCCATCGACGCGGGCCTGGTCGGGGTGCTGGCGCAGTCGGTGATCGACTACTGGCGGTCGAAGGCCGCCTCCCGTCCGGCCGAGGACAGGCCGATGCTGGTCATCGAACGCGTGGATGCTCCTGACGGCACGCGGACCATCACCATCGAGGCGCGTGACCCCGAAACTGCCGAGGCGGTGCTCCGCGAACTGCCGCGTTCTCTCGGCAGTTCATGAACGCCGAGCCGCCTGCTGGAGAGAAGTCACGCGCCGTCCTCATCTCGTCCCGCATTTTCACCGACAGTACGTTCGCCGAGCTCGAGGCGGTTGAGCGAACAGTCGAGAAGGTGAGTGAGCAACTGCGTGATCCTGCTGTGTGGGGGCTCAGGCTCGATCGCTGCCAGGAGATCTTGACGCACAAGAGCAACCCGGCCGAAATCCTCTCGGTCGTCCAGGCGGCGTCCCAGGCGGCGGAGGAGTGCTTCGTCCTCTACTTCGCGGGTCACGGTGTCGAAGAAGGCGGGCAACTCCTGTTGCCACTGACGCATTCCCGAGCCGACATGCCGAGCACCATGTTGGCGTTCGCCGACCTGATGAATGCAGTGGGCAGCGGGCCCGCACCGATCAAACTCGTACTTCTCGACTGCTGCCATGCCGGGCTGGCCATGGACGTCCTGCCCTTCGAGCAGCACGTTGCCGGAGAGGTACCCGAGGGCTGCTACGTCCTCGCCGCCTGCGAAGCCAACCGAACGGCAAAGTCACCCGAGGACAACGAGTTCACGGCTTTCGGCCAGGCCCTCATCACGTGCCTGGTGGCTGGTGGGCCACCCACTGAGCAGTTCTGGACACCGCGGCAACTCTTGGAGCATGTCGACAAGTGGCTCACCAGCCGTGGTTACCCGCGACCGGTCACCAACGACTCGCGGGTGGGTGAACTGCCCTGGGTGAGGAATCGGCGGTTCGTGAAGCCGTTCGAGGCGGCCGGCTATCAAGCGTCTGCGCCGGACAGTGACAGTGGGACGCCGGCGCAACCCGAGAAGATCCAGTACCTTGGCCCGGACCCGCTGCCGCTGCCGATCCCTTTCCTGGGGCGCGACGCATTGCTGGGTGAGGCGCGCCCAATGGTGCGCATGGGGCAGGTCCTTCCCGTGATGGGACGGGCGCAGGTGGGCAAGTCGGCGCTTCTCACCTCGCTTCTCGCCAAGGCCGACCTGCTGCCCGCGGGTTCCCTCCCGCCCGTGGTACTCGAGATCGAGCCCAGTGCGGCGGCTGAGAGCCCGCTGATGGAGGCGATCACCAGAGCGCTGCATCAGACGCTGGACGACAGCGAATTCATGGTTGCGGCCAAGCGTACGACCGACGGCCTTCTCGACCTCGTTCTGCCTCGTCAGGTCAAGGGCAGGAGTCTCATTCTCGTCATCAAGGCGTGTCGCATCGACTTGAATCGCCCGGAACTCCGTGAAGAGCTGGACGAGCTGCTGAGGCAGGAGGTATTCAAGCGCGCCGCGGTCATCGTGGAGACCACCGAGACTGTTGAGATCGACGGTGGAAGCCACCGGCCGAGGCCACTCGTCGTACCTGCGCTGGCCACATCGGACGCTCTCGCGTTGATCGGCGACTGGCTCGCCGACGAGAACCTCGTGACCGATGTCAACGGCCTGGATCTGGTGGGCTACGACGAGATAGTGCGTCGCCCCGGGGTCATCGAACGCGCCGTCCGCCTGGTCTGTCGAATTCACCGGAAGGACGATTACGACAGTTTCCTCGCGGGATTCGACGCCCGTTCCCGGGCGACGGTGGAGATTGGGCCTGAAGAGTTCGAAGAAGCTCTGATGGAGGCCGCAGAGCCGACCATCGCCAGCGTACTGGACAGGGCCTGGTCCACCGCGACAGGAATGGAACGCACCAAAGGCCAGGCCCTCCTCACCGTGTGGGGAGTCATCGACGAACTGCCACTCCCGGTAGTCGCGCTCCGGGGCATGGGGTTGCCGGACAGTGTGTTGCGGGTGCTTTTCAACGAAGGAATTCTCATCCCTTGGCGTCCCGCCGCCGACTTGGGACCTCCGACCGGGGATTCCCCCCGGCTGGAGGTCAGCCCGGTCAGTCGGGAGGCGCTCAGGAACGACCTCCTGCGTACGATCCGGTCCACCGCTGACATGGCGGCAGGCGCCGGCGGGGAGCGCCCGGGCGACGTTGTCGACCGGAACCTGATCGCTGCCGGGCGCCTGCTGGCCAACACGGTGCTGCCGAGCGGGGAGACGGAGGGGGAGTCGGAGGCAGTGCCCCGTGTGATCGAGGCACTGCGTCGGGCCGTGGGATGGATCGACCGCCATGTCCCGGATGCGCTGCCCGGGTTGCGCGCGCGACTCGGCCTCTACGTCAACGGCGACTCCGCGGACGCGGTCCTTCTGCCGGTGGCGCAGACGATCGGTTCTGTTCCGCTGACGGAGCCGGCGAACACCTCGCCGGAGACGGTCCCGCCGACTGGCGCGGAGAGTGAGCGATCGGCTGCCCAGAACGCTGTGACGGACGGTGCGGAACCCGGCAACGGCGCTGTGCGGCGATGGGAGTTGATCGACGAACTGTACGCGGCGGCGGGACGCCTCAACCTGGCCTCCCGGGCGTCGGTACAGGAGCCGGACGCAGCCGCGACCTTCCTGTCCGCGTTCGAGTACGCCGTATCGCTCTTGGAGGTGTGCGGTGAAGCCGCCCCGTGGCGTGTGCTTCGCTCTGTCGACCAGTGCGGCTTCCACGGGGCGCGCCGCCATCGCGCGCTTGCCCAGGTGGCCCCCGCCCGTGAACGGTTGACGCGACAGCTGGCGGCCCTCCGCGAAGGTCCCGCCAACGTCTCGCTGAACCGTCTGCTGTGGTCGACGTCCTGGATCCTGAACACGGCTGCTGCCCAGATTTCGGCAGACGTCAGCGCCGGTGCCTCCGGCAGTCTCGAGCTGGCGGAGCAACTGCTCGAGGTCTTTCCCCTGGCGCAGGAATCGCGGGCCCGCCAGACCCGGAACTGGTTCCTCTACAGGTTGGCAGGACTTCGCCGTGCGACGGCGACGACGGCGGACGAGCGACGGGCAGCGGTGCGTTCCGCCTATGAACTCGCGAACGAGAACGCCCGTTTGGCAAGCGTGGTCCCGGAGCGTCAGCAGCAGTGGACACACAACCTGCTGGCCAGCGGGTACATGTACGCACAGGAGACAAGGGGGGACGGAGAGCGGCTGGAGCTGGCCCAGGAGACGCTGTCGGCACTTGAGGAGGCGTGGGGCTCCAGGGACGACTGGCCAGTGCCACTGGTGGTCGAGGCGGCCGGATTCCTGCGCAGGGTCCACGAGCGGCACGCGGACCTGGAGTTGCAGTACGCGGGTGCCCGGGAGGTTCTCGCTCTACTGAACGGCCGGGCCGGAAGCCCTGCCGATCGGGAGGGGCCCAGCGCCAGCATGCCGGTGGACCACATGGTCGAACTGGCCGAGGCCAACGCGTTCCTGGCCTATGTCTACCGTGAGCGCAACGATCACCCGTCGGCCCGGCACAGCCTCCAACAAGGTGTACGCATGGCCCGGATCGCCGTGCGGTCCTTCCCCAGCGGACGTACCTACATGACGTGGCTCCGGCTGCTCCGCACGAAGCAGGCCTGGTCCGGGGGCGGTCGTGGACGGACGCTGCTTCCGGAGCACGCCAAGGCCGTCGAAGAGGTTCGCCGGTGGCTCGACAGTGGCGAGGAGGTCCGGGCCGGGAATCAGTCATTGGCCCTGCTGCACTTGTGGTGCCTGGACAGCGATTGGCAGCGGGAAGGGACCCTGGTGGTCGCGGCGCAGGCCGTACCCGTGCACAACACGGGCTGGGACACCGGCCGTTCCTTGCAGCAGGTGCGAGCCGACCAGGTTCACCGCGGACGCTGGAACACGCTGCTGGCGCATGAGCGGGTGTACGGTCCGACCTGGGCGCTGTACGAGGCCCGCATCAGGATCACTCGTGAGTATCAACGCTGGACCGCGATCTACAGCAGGCGCCCGCAGGAGGTCGATCACGGACCGGTCTGGGAACTGCTGGACAGGGCCGGGCAGTTGTTTCCGCGGAACCTGGACGTCATGAGGTCCCGTGCGTCCTACCACCGATACATCTGGGAGTACGGCGAGGCGGCTCGACTTCACGCCGAGGCGGCTCGCCAGGAGCTGGACGGGGACCGTTGGCGTCGTGGTCTGATCGAGGCGTCCGAGTGTCTGCTGAGACAGGCGATCTATGAAAAGGGGATCTCCTCCGCGGCGCGGGAGTCGGCCTTGTGCTCGGCTTCGGACTACCTGCAGGAGGTTTCCGAACTCCACACACAGGCCCCCCGCGTGTCGCTGCTGTCCGCTCGGATCGCCCTCGAGTTGGGCAGGACGGTGGACTGGGACCTGGCCGACTCCAAGTTTGCCGAGCTGATCGGTGACGACTACGTCGGCAACGTGGGGCGCTACCTCAATGAACGTCGGGATCGGACGGCCGCCGACATCGACATCGACAGCGGCCCCGCGGCGGACTCCGTTGAATGGGAGCATGCAGCAGCGCCCCATGAGGCACTCGTGGTGGATGATCTCCTTGAAGAGCACTTCACCGACGTTGAAGTCCTGATGTCTCTGGGGAGTCTCTATCTGCGGCGTTCCATCGTGAACGCAGAGCAGGATCCGGAAGCAGCCCGGTCCAGCGCCTGGCGCGCCTACAACTGCTTCGACGGACGCAGGGTCATGGAAGCAGCCGTCACCGGTCAGGAGAAGGTCGACACTGCCTTCATGCGCGGTCAGACCATTGCATGGGCGGCCGAACTCGCCGGCTCCACGGACCCCTTTCCCCGGGACAGCGGATGGCAGCGCGGGTGGCTGGATCTCGCGGAGTCCCGATTGCAGTCTGCCCGCAGTCGAAGTGCGGGCGGCTTCCACGAGTTGGTCTGCACGTGGGACAGCCGGTTGCGGGCGCTGAAAGCCGGGCTGAGGGGAAAGTGACGCACTGTCACCGGTTGAGTGCCGGTGCTGAGTGGTTCGTCCGCAAGAACGGACCGTGCCGCACTGCCGAAGGCCCGGGCCGGATTGGATCCGGTCCGGGCCTTTTGGTGTGCGCCGGCGGGTGGGGTCACTGGTCGAGGTAGGTGAGGGCGGCCAGGATGCGGCGGTTGTCGGTGGTGGTCGGGGGGAGGCCGAGCTTGGTGAAGATGTTGGTGATGTGCTTGGCGACGGCCTTCTCGGTGATGAAGAGGGCCTGGGCGATGCCGGCGTTGGAGCGGCCCTGGGCGAGGGATTCGAGGACGTCGCGTTCGCGGGTGGAGAGGGTGGCGAGGGCGGTGTCGCGGTCCTTGGCGGCCAGGAGCCGGGTGACGACCTCGGGGTCCATGGCGGTGCCGCCGGCGGCGACGCGGCGGATGGCGTCGAGGAACTGGGCGCCGTTGGTGATGCGGTCCTTCAGCAGGTAGCCGATGCCGCGGCCGCCGGTGGTGAGGAGTTCGCGGGCGTAGAGGGGTTCGACGTACTGGGAGAGCAGCAGGACGGGGAGGCCGGGGGTGGTGCGGCGGGCGGTGAGGGCGGCGCGCAGGCCCTCGTCGGTGAAGGTCGGCGGCAGCCGGACGTCGACGATCGAGACGTCCGGCCGCTGCTCGGTGAGGGCCCGGAGGAGGTCCGGGCCGTTGTCCACGGCGGCCGCCACCTCGTGGCCGTGGGCCTGGAGGAGGCGGATCAGGCCGTCCCTCAGGAGGAAGTGGTCTTCGGCGAGGACAATGCGCAAGGAAGCTCCATGGTCACCGTGGTCGGGCCGTCGGGGGGACTGCTGACGGAGACGACCCCGTCGAAGGTGGCGAGCCGTCGTTCGACGCCGCGCAGCCCGGTGCCCCGGCGGGCGTCCGCGCCGCCGCGCCCGTTGTCGGAGACGGTGATGCGCAGCACGCCGCGATCGTAGCGGAGTTCGATTCCGGCGCGGCCGGCGTCGGAGTGCTTGACGACGTTGGTGAGGAGCTCCGAGACCGCGAAGTAGGCGGCGGACTCGACGGGCATCTCGGGGCGGCCGGGCAGGTCCGCCGAGACCTCGGTGGGGACCGGGCAGACCATGGCCAACGCCCGTACCGCGTCGGTGAGTCCGCGGTCGGCGAGGACCGGCGGGTGGATGCCGCGGACCAGGTCGCGGAGCTCCTCCAGGGCCTTGGCCGAGGACTGGCGGGCCTCGACCAGCAGGGCGCGGACGGCCTGCGGGTCGCTCTCCAGGAGATGTTCGGCGGCGTCCAGGGTCATGCCCATCGCGACCAGCCGGGCCTGGGCGCCGTCGTGCAGGTCGCGCTCGATCCTGCGGATCTCGGCCATCCGGGTGTCGACGGCGGTGCTGCGGGTGGCGGTCAGGTGGGCGATCCGGCCGGCCAGCAGCTCCTGCTCGCCCGGGGCGAGCATCGAGTGGACGTGGCGGGCGTGCCGGTGGACGGTGCGGGGCGCGAGCCAGAGCGCGAACGGGAGGTGGAGCAGGCCGAGGACCCCGGCGAGGACGGCGGTGACGGTGCCCTCGATCGGGATGAACTCGAACCAGAGGCCGTCCCATTCGGCGGACAGCGGGACGCCGAAGAAGGCCAGGAAGACGCCCCAGAGGCCGGCGAGCAGGGCGGAGATCGGCAGGAAGGCCAGCACGCTGCCGAGGAACGGCTCGGCGAGGACCCAGCGGAACTCGCGGCGGGTCTGCGGGTCGCCCGTGATCCAGCGGTAGCGGGCGAATGCGCCGGAGGCGCCCTCGGGCACCGGGGGCAGCGGGCCGGTCGGCACGGGGAAGCGGATGCCGGACCAGTCGGTGGCCAGGGCGCGTTGACGGTCGGTCAGCGCGCGCACCCGGGCCATGGCCCGCGGGACCAGTCCGAGGCCCGGGCCGGCGAGGGAGAGCGCGCCGGTGACACCGAGGGAGTGGACGAGGGCGACGCAGGAGAGCCGGGTGAGGGTCAGGCTCCGGCGGAGGGCGGTGAGCCCGGCCGGTACGGAGAACCCGGCCGGTACGGCGGATCCGGCGGGTACGGAAGAGTCGGCCGGTACGGCGGATCCGGCGGGTTCGGAGAGCCCGGTGGGCTCGGCCGGTGCCGGGCTCTGTGCGGGTCGCGTCGTGCTGTCCATGGATGTGGTCCCCTCCCGGTGGTGCTGTCGCACGGCCCGGTCGTACCGGCCGTGAGGCCATTCTGGCGACGGCGGGAGGGTGTTGTCGGTGGGAGAAACTCCCCCTTCGGCCCTGCGGGATATCTGCCGAACGGCAGATGGCAGGAGTCCTCGGATCGGCCAGGCTTGCGAGCGTGTTCACGGGCCCCGGGGGACGGGCCCGGAACGGTGCATCCGATCACAGCCGCAAGGAGGATGAGGTGGAGCGACGTGCGAGATCCGGATACGGGACGGTCGTTCTCGTGGTGGCCGCGCTGGTGTCGCTCGCTGGTTGTGCCGACGCCATGGACGCCGCGCCCGAGGACAGGACCTTCGAGTTCGCCGGCAGGAGCCTGGACGTGAAGTCGCACGGTGCGCCGGCCGACCTGGTCGCGGTCGACCGCGAGGACGTCAAGGTCACCCGCTGGTTCGACACGAGCGGGAGGATCGGCAGCGCCGAGGAGTCCTGGGCGCTCGAGGACGGGGTGCTCGAACTCAGGGCGGGGTGCTCGGGGCTGGCCAATTGCGACACGAAGTACCGGGTCGAGGTGCCCCGGGGGGTCGTGGTGCTGCGGGACGGGCGTGGGACGGAGCTCAAGGGGTGAGGACGGAGAGCGTGCTCGAACTGGTGGATGTCACCAAGGTCTACAAGGGCGGAAAGCGGGCCGTCGACGGCATCACGATGCGGCTCGGTCCGGGAATGGTGGGGCTGTTGGGGCCGAACGGCGCCGGGAAGTCCTCGTTGATGCGCATCGTGTCGACGGTCACCCGGCCCACCGGCGGCCAGGTCCGTTACCGGGGTGCCGACGTGGTGGCCGAGCCGGACCGGCTGCGCCGGGAACTCGGCTACCTGCCGCAGGACTTCGGGGTCTACCCGAACCTGACGTCACGGGAGTTCCTGTCCTACCTGGCGGCCGCCAAGGGGATCGGCGCCCGCTCGGCCCGGGCCCGGATCGACGAGCTGATCCAGCTGGTCAACCTGACCGAGGCGGTCAAGCGCCCGCTCGGCGCGTACTCGGGCGGCATGCTCCGCCGGGTCGGCATCGCGCAGGCGCTGCTGGCCGACCCCCGGGTGATCGTGGTCGACGAGCCGACCGCCGGCCTGGACCCGGAGGAGCGGGTGCGCCTGCGCAACCTGCTCAGCGAGCTCGCGGCGGACCGGGTGGTGATGCTGTCGACCCACATCGTCTCCGACGTGGAGTCGGTCGCCTCCGACATCGCGGTGGTCGCCCGGGGGCGGCTGCTGCGCCGGGGCGCGCCGGACGAACTGCTCCGGGAGGTCGACGGGCGGGTGTGGGAGGCGGTGGTCGATCCGGCCGACCTCCTGGAGGTGCAGGCCCGCCACGTGGTCAGCCGGATGGTGCGGACCGGGAGCGGCGTGCGGCTGCGCATGCTCGCCGCCGAGCCGCCGCGGCCCGACGCGGTCCCGGTGCCGCCCGACCTGGAGGACGCCTACCTGGACGTCATCCACCGGCCGGGGGAGCGGGACGGGGCCGAGCCGCGGGCGGTGCGGCGGTGACCGGGTCGGTGCTCGCCGGGCTGGTGGTCGGCGACTTCCGCGACCGGGTGCGCCGGCCGGTGTACGCGGTGACGCTGCTCGCCGCGGTCGGGCTCGGCCACCTGGCCGTACCGGACGCGGGCGGCCACTGGACGATCATGGACGTGGGCGGGAACCGGGGCGTCTACAACAGCGCCTACGTCGGTGCGGTCACCGCCCTGGCCGGCGCCCTCTGGCTCACCTTCGGCGGCTTCTACGTGGTGCGCAGCGGCATCGCGCGGGACGAGACGACCGGGGTCGGACAGATCCTCGCCGCCACCCCGCTGCGCACCTCCCGGTACCTCCTGGCCAAGTTCCTGAGCAACCTGCTGGTGCTCGCCTCCATGGTCGGCGTGCTGGCCGTCACCGCGCTGCTGATGCAGCTCGCCCGCGGTGAGGACCGCGCGGTCGACCCGGCAGCCCTGGCGGAGCCGTTCCTGCTGCTCTCGCTGCCCCTGATGGCCGTCACCGCGGCGGCGGCGCTCCTGTTCGAGACGGTGCCGCTGCTGCGGGGCGGCTTCGGCAACGTCGTCTGGTTCGTGCTGGCCATGGTGCTCGCGATCGGCGGGCAGTCGGCCTCCGCGCCGCTGGACGGCCTCGGTGTGCACCGGATCGCGCGGTCGATGGGCGCGGCGCTGGAGGCCCAGCACGGGACGGCCGACCCGGGCGGGTTCAGCCTCGGCCTGACCAAGGTCGACAGGCCGCTGGGCACCTTCCGCTGGGACGGGTTCGACCCGTCCTCCGGGTTCCTCCTCGGCCGGCTGGCGCTGGTGCTGGCGGCGTTCGCCGTGGCGGCGCTGCCGGCGCTGTGGTTCGGCAGGTTCGATCCCGCACGCGGGTCCGGCGGGGCGGCCGCGCTGCGGGAGCCGGCCGCGCTGCGGGAGCCGGCCGAGGTTCCGACGGCCGCCGGGGCGGCGGGCCGGCTGTCCGGGCCCGACGGGACGGATCTCGCGGGCCGGCTGTCCGGGTCCGACGGGGCGGATCTCGCGGGCCGGCTGTCCGGGCTCCACGGGACGGAGCCCGCGGGGGCGCGCCGGACGACCGCGCGGGGTGCCCTGCCACGGACCGAACCGCGGCGGGCCGGGGCGTTCGGCCGGCTGCTGGCGGGTGAGGTCCGCATCCTGGTGCAGGGCGTCTCCCGGTGGTGGTGGCTGGTCGCGGCCGGGCTGACGGCGGCCGGGTTCGTGCTGCCGACGGACGTCGTCACCGGCCTGCTCCTGCCGCTGGTGTGGCTGTGGCCGGTCCTGATCTGGTCCCGGCTCGGCAGCCGGCAGGTGGAGAACGGTCTGGAGGTGCTGCTGGGCGCCTACCCGTCGGCCCGGCGCCGGCTGCTCGCCGAATGGGCGTCCGGGCTGGTGCTCACGGCGGTGACGGGCGCCGCCCCGCTGATACGCATGCTGGTGGCGGGCGACGGCGCGGGGACGGCCGGCTGGCTCGGCGGCGCGCTGTTCGTCCCGTCGCTGGCCATGGCGCTCGGGGTGGTGAGCCGGAGCCACCGGCTCTTCCAGGCGGTCTACCTGCCGCTCTGGTGGGTGCTGGTCAACAATGTCGCCGCCGTCGACTTCATGGGGGCCGTGCGCGTCGACGGCAGTCCGGCCGGTCCGGGCCCGCTGCTGGTCGGGGCGCTGTCCGCGGCGATGCTCGCGGTGGTGTTCCTGGTCGGGGCGGCCCGTCGGAACGTCAAGGGCTGAGGCCCGGGCCGGGGCACGGGCCCGGGGCGGAGGCCGGGGCCGGGTCGGACGCCGTGCGAAGCCGGGAGCCCGGCCCGTCGGCGGACGGACCGGGCTCCCCTCGCGCTTCGGGTCGCACCTCGGGGGCGCTGCTCCGCTACTCGTCGTCGCCGAGGTCGCCCGCGAGGTCGCCCGCGAGGTCGCCGTCCGGGGTGCCGCTGATCGCGTAGCCCTGCCGGCGCGCCTCGTAGCAGGCCACCGTGGCGGCCGCCGAGACGTTCAGCGAGCCGACCCGGCCCAGCTGCGGCACGAACACCACCTGGTCGCACAGGGCAAGCGCCTCGGGCGTGATCCCGCGGTCCTCGTGCCCGAGCACGAAGGCCACCGCAGGGGTCAGCTCCGCGGCGAACATCGGCACCGCCTCGTCCGCCAGCTCCAGACCGACGACCTTGAAGCCGTCCGCCTTGGCCGCCGCGACGGCCTCGGCGACGGTCGGGAAGTGCTCCACCTTCAGGTACTTGTCGGTGCCCATCGCGGCCTTCTGCGCGCCGGACGAGCGCACCGACGGGGTGTCCCCGGCCAGGTACAGCTTCTCGGCGCCCATCGCCGCGCCGGTGCGGACCACCGAGCCGACGTTGAACGGCGACTGGAGGTTCTCCAGGATCATCGCGAGCCGGAACTCGTTGCTGCGCCGCCAGGTGCGGTGCAGACGCTTCAGTTCGGTCCCGCGCAGCTGCTTCACGTCGTCGTACCTCGTCCGCTCTCGGAGCCCTCGCCCACCTCGGGGCGGGGCCGCGCTTCCAGAATCCGGGACCCGTTGACCGACGCGACCCGAGTGGTCGGGTAGCCCTGCTCGTTCAGCCACTTCTGGAGCGAGTCCGAGCCCAGGTGCTTCTGCACCACCAGGAACGCCGAGCCGTCCGGGGTCAGCCGGTCGAGCCAGTGCGTGAGCAGGCGGCGCAGCGCGGCCTTGCCGATCCGGATCGGAGGGTTGGAGTAGATGGTGGCGAAGCGGACGTCCTCGGGGACGTCGTCGGGCAGGGCCGCCCGGACGTTGCCGAGTCCCAGCGCCTCGGCGTTCAGCCGGACCAGCTCCAGGGCACGCTCGTTGACGTCCACCGCCCAGACCGGGAGGCGCTTGCGGCGGCTCGCCCAGGTCAGGGCGATCGGGCCGTAGCCGCAGCCGATGTCCAGGATCGGGCCGCGCACCCGCGGCTGCGGGGCGTGCTCCAGCAGGATCCGGGTGCACGGGTCGAGTCGGCTGCGGGAGAACACCCCGGTGTCGGTGGTCAGTTCCAGGGTGAGGTCCGGCAGGGAGACCGTGATCGGCCGGCGGTCGCTGGCCACCTCGGGTGCACCGGTGAAGTAGTGCGAGCCGGACATGATTTCCCCGTCGTTCGTATGGGCCTCGGGGCCACCGGGTGGGTGTGGGTTAGCCCTTTGTACGGCACCGATCGTACCCCCGGTGGTGCGGACGGCGGTGCGGACGGCGTTCAGGCCGGCGGTGCGGACGGCGCCCCGGACAGCGGTGCGGTCACGCGGCGCCGGGGGTCTTGCGGGTGGCCACGTTGATGCGGTTCCAGGCGTTGATGGTGAAGCAGACCGAGATCAGCTGCGCCAGCTCGGCCTCCGCGAAGTGCGCGGCGGCCCGGGCGTACACCGCGTCCGAGACGCCGCCGTGGATCCGGGTGATCTCCTCGGCCAGCGCCAGGGCGGCCCGCTCGCGCTCGCTGTAGACCCCGGCCGGGGCCTCCTGCCAGACCGGCAGCAGGTAGATCCGCTCGTCGGTCTCGCCGGCCTTGCGGGCGTCCTTGACGTGCATGTCCAGGCAGTACGCGCAGCCGTTCAGCTGGGAGGTGCGCACCTGGACGAGTTCGACCAGGGCCGGGTCCAGGCCCTCGCGGGCGGCGGCGTCCAGGGCGATCATCGCGCGGAACACCTTGGGCGCGGTGCGGGCGTGGTCGAGGCGGGCGGGGGCCTCGGCGGCGTCGGTGGTTGGGGTGGTCAGGGCGCTCTCGTTCGTCGTCATGGCTATGACCCTAGGGGCGGAATGAACCCGTTCCCTGGGCCATTCAGGGCTCTGTTCCATGGGTCAATCCGGCGGGTCGGCAAGGGGTTCGCGGCAGTCCCGGCAACACGCCGGAGCGGCGTCGGCACTTCGCGTCCCGGCGCCGGGCGGCGGATACTGCCAGTACGCCAGCCGGGCCCGTGAAGGCCTCCGAACAGTGAGGACGGATGCCATGCCGCAGGAACAGCACGAGGAATACCTGATCGAGGAGACCGCCGAGACCGTCGAGACCGACGAGAAGGCACCCGAGGGCGACACCTACGACGAGGTGGCCGAACGCCGGGCTCTCGGCGCTGACCCGGCGACCAACGTCGCGGACGTCGTGGAACAGACCCGGCCGGTCCGGCACGACGAGGAGGAGTACCGGGAGTAGCCGACGGGGCGGCGACGGGACCGGCTGCGGGCCCGCAGCCCCCCGCCCCGCCCCGCCCCGGGCCGCCGCCCCGCCCCGAGCCCCCGCCCCGCCCCGGGCCCCCGCCCCACCCCGGGACCGCCGCCCGCCCGGACCGGACGTCCCGGCTACAGGGCCCGGCGGCGTTGCAGCCAGACGAAGGCCGCCCAGCCCGGCAGCACCGGCAGGATCAGCGTCAGCAGGCGGTACAGCGCCACCGCGGCCAGTGCGCCGCCCTGTTCCATCGAGGCGGTCTGCTGGAGCAGCGTGAGCAGCATCCCGTCCACCGCGCCGGCCCCGCCCGGGGTCGGCGCCGCGCTGCCCACCGCGTTGCCCACCAGGAACACCACCGCGACCGCGGCGAAGGACGGCTCCGGGCCGATCGCCCGGGCACAGCAGTACAGGCAGGCGATCAGGCAGATCGACACCAGCAGCTGCCCGGTCACGCCCACCGCCAGCCGGGTCGGGCTGCGCAGCAGGTCCAGCAGCCGCGGCAGCACCTCGGCCGTCAGCGGCCGCAGCCGCGTCGCCAGCCACCGGCGCGCCACCGGGATCGCCGACACCACCGCCAGCAGCGCCGCCGCCCCCGCCAGCCCGGCGACCACCGCGGGCAGCGCGTCCAGCTCGGAGCCGCCCGGCTCGAAGCCCAGCAGATAGACGAAGGCCCCCAGCTGCAGCAGGTGCAGCACCAGGCCGATCAGCGTTCCCACGCCGACGCTGGACAGCGCCTGCGCGGTGGGGATGCCCGCCCGCTGCAACAGGCGGGTGTTCAGCGCGACCCCGCCGACGCCGCCGGGCGACACCAGCTTCACGAACGACCCGGCCACCTGCGCCAGCACCGCGTTGCGGAAGTTCAGCCGCTCCGGCACGAAACCGACGAAGCCCATCGCCGCCGCGACGTGGCTCGTCGCCGCCGCCGCCAGTGCCAGCGCCAGCCACCAGGGATCGGCGTCGGCCAGCGCGGAGACCGGATTGTCCTCCGCCGCGAACAGCTGCGGGATCAGCAGCCAGCCGGCCACCACGCCGCCCACGACGATCAGCAGGGTCCGCGGCCGCAGCCGCTCCAGCCGCACCGGGCGGCCCACCACTTGCGGGCGGGTGCGCAGGACCTCCGCGCGGATCTCGTCGAGGAGGCCGCCGGGGGCGGGGGAGTCGTGCGGGGTCCCCGGCTCGGGGTTGGTGGCGCCGCCGGCTGCGGCGGCAGACGGGGGAGCCACGTCACCGGCCACGGCGGCGGCTCGGGCGGTGGTGCGTTTGGCGTGCTGCCTGAGGGCGCGGCGGGTGGTGTGGGTGAGGGCGATGGGCTGGAGCAGCGGGAGGGCGGCGTCGATCGGGTCGGGGCCGAGGACGGCGGTGGCCGTGCGGACCGAACGGGCGGCGCCGGCGCGCAGGGCGAGGGTGGTGAGGAGCTGGGCGAGGTCGCAGCACAGGACGAGTTCGGTGGCGGCGATGTCGCCGTCGGCGAAGTCGACCAGGTGCACGGCGCCGGAGTCGTCGATCAGCAGGGAGGAGGGGACGAGGGCGCGGTGGGCGATCTCGCGGCGCTGGAGCAGGGCGAACTGTCGCCAGGTGTCGGTGAGCAGTTCGTCGGTGATCTCCTCGTCGGAGAGTTCGTCGAGGGTGCGTCCGGCCAGCCGCTCGTACGCGATGAGGGCGGTGTCCTGGCCGATGCCCGCGGTGGCGGCGATGCGGCGGGTGCGGACGCCGGCCGCGAGGGCCGCGTACGTGACCAGGGCCTCGTGCTCCAGGCCGGTGCGCGGGGAGCGCAGGACGCGCGGGTCGGGGGCGGTGCGCAGGCGCAGCCGGCGCCAGGCGCGCTGGACGGCGGCGGCGGTGACGGCCTGCCGGTCGAGGAGCTGGACGTCGAGGTCGGGGCGGTCGTCGGCCTGCCGGACCCGGTAGCGGTCGGGGCCGGCCGGCCGGGCCTCGACCGGGCGCAGGCCGCTGTCGCGCAGGGCGCGCAGGACCTCGCCGGGCCGGGGGCAGGGGTCGGGGGTGCCGACCGCGTACAGGGTGCCGTGGGCGCCGGTCCAGCCGATCAGCAGCCCGAGCAGGAGCGCGGTGGGGGTGGCGTACCCGCCGGTCAGCCCGGCCAGGCCGGAGAGGGCGAGGACGGTCCACGGCAGGCGGCGTTCCCGGCTGCCGGAGGCGGTCATGAAGGCGAGGGCCGGCGCGAGGTAGCCGTAGACGGACTCGGTGTGCCCGAGTCCGCCGCTGCCGGGCAGCGGCTGGGTGAGCGCGGAGAGCAGCGAGGGCGGGGCGAGGCTGTCGGCCCAGAGGTCCAGTCCGAGCGTGGCGCCGTACGCGAGGACGGCGGCGAGCAGCCCGTCGGAGACCTGCTGGAGGGCGCGTCGCCGGTCGGGGCCGAGCACCCGGCGGACGGCGAGGCCGACCGGGAGCAGCAGGACGGCGGCGGTGGTGAGACCGCCGGCCAGTCCGGCCAGCGGGCGCGGCACCAGGGAGGCCGCCTCGGCGACGTCGGCGGCGATGCCGCCGGTGGTGGCGCGGGCGTAGTCGGCGAGCAGCAGGGTGAGGGCGATGGTGAACAGGCCGCCGAGCAGCCGGATCAGGGCGACGGGCTGCCGGACCCGGTCGGTGGCGGGCAGCGGACGGGCCCGGAACCGGCCGGGGCCGGCCTGCTCGGGTATCCGGGCGGGGGCCGTTCCGGGGCTGCCGTCGGCCGGCACCCCGGTGCCGTCGGCGGACACTCCCGTGCCGTCGGCGGACACTCCGGTGCCGACGGCCGATGCCCCGGTGCCGTCGCTGCTGCTGCCGCTGCCGCTGTCGGTGCCGCTTCTGCCGCCGGTGTCCCGCGTTCCCGTGCCGCGTTTCCGTTGCGCGGGCGCACCGCCGGGGTCGGCCCCGCCGGTGTCGCCGTTCGTTCTCCCCGTCACGATCGCCACGGATGGCATGCTCCCATGCCGCCCGCGGGCGAGGGGCGGGGATTCGGCAGCGCCGGACGACGCGGCCCTACGCCTGCCGGGTCGGCAGGACGACCAGGTGGCGCAGGTTGACGTGCCGGGGGCGGCTCACGGTGTAGGCGACGAGGTCGGCGACGTCCTCGGCCGCGAGCGCCGGGATGGCGGTGAACATGCCGCCGAGCTGTTCGCGCAGCACCGGGTTGTCGATGTGCTCGGCGAGTTCGGTGTCGGTCAGTCCGGGTTCGATCGCGCTGACCCGGACGTCGCGCGGGCCGAACTCGCTGCGCAGGGCGGCGGACAGCTGGGTGAGCGCGGCCTTGGTGGCCCCGTACACCGCGTAGTCGGGGAAGACCACGTGCGAGGCGATCGAGGAGACGTTGACCAGGTCGGCGGTGCGGCCCTCGGCGGCGGCCGCGGTGAGGTCGGAGCCGAAGGCGCGGACGATCCGCAGCGCGCCGGTGAGGTTGGTGTCGACCATGCGGGTCCACTCGTCGATCCGGCCGTCGGCGAGCGGGTTGGGCAGCATCACCCCGGCGTTGTTGACCACCAGGTCGACCGGGCCGTAGGCGTCGTGGACGGCCTTCGCGGCGGCGTCCACCGAGGCCTGGTCGGTGATGTCGGTGGTGACGGCGAGCGCCTGTCCGCCCGCGGCGGCGATCTCGGCGGCGAGGGCGTCCAGCCGCTCGGTGCGGCGGGCGAGCAGGGCGACCCGGGCGCCGGATGCGGCGAGCAGCCGGGCGGTGGCGGCGCCCATGCCGCTGGCGGCTCCGGTGACGACGGCGGTGCGGTCGGCGGTGCGGTCGGCGGTGGACGGGTGGTTCATCGGGGGCTCCAGAGGTTCGGTCGGGCCGGTGCCGACCACTCTGCGCGGGCTGCGAGCGGTTACCCAGGGTTGCGCTTTTCCCGGGAACTCCCTTCCTGGGACGGGGGAACCGGGGAACGGCAGGGCCACCCTCGGGACGCCCGTCCGTGGCCGCCCTGAGCGGGCGTTCCGTGCCGGGGCGGCATAGCCTTTCAGTCATGAGCGCCTGCGAAGACCTCGCTCTGGCCCCTCAGAACATCGAGCCCCGGCCGCCCGCCGACGGCTGCGCCGACTGCCTGGAGCAGGGCCGCCGGGATTGGGTGCACCTGCGGATCTGCCTGGACTGCGGCCACATCGGCTGCTGCGACTTCTCCCCGCAACGGCACGCCACCGCGCACTTCCACAACACCTCCCACCCGGTGATCCGCTCGTACGAGCCGGGGGAGGACTGGCGTTGGTGCTTCGTCCACGAGGTCATGGGCTGAGCCGGTCACGCGTGTGACGGGGCCCGCGTACCGGCGCTCGCGCAGGCTCCCGCGGACGTCTCCCGGGTGTGGCGCCCGCACATCCCTTCCGCACTGGCACGGGCCTGCAATCCGGATAAAATCCGGACATAAAGCCCGTTCGGCCCCACCGGCCGGCATCCGTCCGGCCGGTGGCCGACGAAGGGAGGCCGACGATGACCAAGCGAACGCCCGGCAGCACCGCCAAGCTCCGCCAGGGCACCCAGGAACTGCTGGAACGCCGGGGCATGGCGAGCCCGCCCGCCCGGTTCGCGCCGATGCCGAGCGCCGCCGCGATGTCCTACGCCGCCGCCGGGCACGGTGCCGGCGAATCGTTCCGGCACGGTGGAAGGGACGCGCCGGGCGCGACGATGCACGCCGCCCCGGCGATGCACGCCGAGCTCAAGGGGCACCGGCACCGTGGCGCGGAGAAGCACTCCGCCCACTGAGCCGTGCCGCACCGTGCCGCACCGCAGTGCACTGCACCGGACCGTTCCTGGCGCGTCGTCAGACGTTCCCCTTCCCCTGCGGAAGCCGGTCGGTGTCAGTGGTGTGCGCTACGTTCGTCCCGTTCACCAGGGCGCAGGTACAGGCGCAGGTACGGGGCAGGACGACGGGGGCGGGGCGCACGATGACCGACGTGATCACGGAGGAGCCGGTCGAGCTCCAATTGGAGCGGTACCGCACCGAGTTGACCGGTTACTGCTACCGCATGCTCGGCTCGGTCTTCGAGGCGGAGGACGCGGTGCAGGAGACCATGGTCCGCGCCTGGCGCGGGCACCGGGGCTTCGAGGGGCGGGCCGCGCTGCGCTCCTGGCTGTACCGCATAGCCACCAACGTCTGCCTGGACGCGCTGAACGGCCGCAACGGCCGGGCCCGGCCGATGGACCTGGCCGGGCCGGTCACGGTGGCCGCGGCGCACGACACCCGGCTCCCCGAGGTGACGTGGATCGGTCCGGCGCCGGACGGCCGGGTGCTGCCCGAGACGGGGGACCCGGCCGAGGTGGCCGTCCAGCGGGAGTCGGTGAAGCTGGCCTTCGTCGCGGTGCTGCAGCGCCTCGCGCCCCGGCAGCGGGCGGTGCTGATCCTGCGCGAGGTGCTCGGCTGGAAGGCCGCCGAGGTGGCCGAACTGCTCGGCGTCACGGTGGCCTCGGTCAACAGCGCGCTGCAGCGGGCCCGGGCGGTGCTCGCCGTCGACGCGTCGGCGGCCCGGCCGGCCCCCGAGCTGGACGAGGGCCGGCGCGCGCTGCTGGACGGCTACGTCCGCGCTTTCGAGGCGTACGACATGGACGGTCTCGCCGCGCTGCTGCACGAGGACGTCACGCTCAACATGCCGCCGTTCTCGATGTGGCTGCGCGGGCGGGACGAACTCCGGGCGTGGATGCTGGGCCCCGGTCACGGCTGCCGCGGTTCCCGGCTGCTCCCGGTGACGGCCAACGGAGGTCCGGCCTTCGGCCAGTACCGGCCGAGTCCGGCGGGCGGGTTCGAGCCGTGGGCGCTGATCGTGCCGGAGGTGTCAGAGGGGCGGATCACCGGCTTCACCAACTTCCTGGACACCGACGTGCTCTTCCCGCTCTTCGGCCTCTCGCCCCGACTGGAGGCCGATCCCGTCGGGGAGTCCGCCGTCGAAGCTGCCGAGCCCGTCGAGCCCGCCGTGGAGTCCGTCGCCGAGTAGCTCCGCGAAGGCCGGGGGGTCGGCCGCGCCCGGCAGCAGCGCCGACAGGCCGCTGAACGCGAGCAGTTCGCGCAGCGGGCCGCCGGCGTTCAGCAGCACCACGGTCACTCCGTGCCGGGCGGCGGCCAGCCGCAGCCGGGCGAGCGCGTCGACGACGGCCAGGTCGGGGGCGGTCAGCGCGCCCAGGTCGCAGGTCAGTACGGGGCGTTCCGGTTCGGCTTCCACGGTGTTCATGCCGGATAGGACCGTCGGGGCGGCCTCGACTCATCGGTCGTCGGCTGGTGGCAGAGTGGGGGCGACCGAACCCGCCCCGTCCCAGGAGGAGCACCGTGACGGCTGAGCCGTTGAAGTCCCGCGAGGAATGGCTGGCCTCCCTGCCCCGGATCTACGCGGCGGCGGGGTGCCTGCTGCGGGACGGGTCCGGCCGGATCCTGATCGTGAAGGCCGGGTACCGCGAGCACTGGCAGTTCCCGGGCGGCACGATCGACCTCGGCGAGGGCCCGGTGGAGTGCGCCGAGCGGGAGCTGCAGGAGGAGACCGGCCTCGTCCGGCGGGCGGGCGAGCTGCTGGCCATCTCCTGGACCCACGCCTCGGCCGAACTCGACCACCCCGCCCAGCACTTCATGTTCGACTTCGGCGCCGTCCCGGACGGCACCCCCGTGACCGTCCCGGCCGGCGAACTGGACGACTACCGCTGGGCGTCGGTCGGGGACGCCCTGGAGCTGCTCGGCCCGGCCCGGTCGGCCCGGCTGCGGGCGGCGCTGGAGGCGGCCGGGGACGGCCGGGTGCGGATCGTCACCACCCACGTCTCCGGGTTCTGAGCGCACGTGCCCCGTCCCGGGCGGGAGTTCCGTCCGGGACAGGGCACGGGGCCTCACTGCTGCGGCTCGGCCTCCGCGTCCTGGGCGGCGACGATGGCGGCGATCGCCTCCGAGACGAAGGCCTCGGCGGCGGGCTTGTCCACCTTCAGCCCGGCCAGCACGCCCTGGCCGTTCTCCAGCTCCAGGAGGGCGAGCAGGAGGTGCTCGGTGCCGACGTAGTTGTGCCCGAGCTTGAGCGCCTCGCGGAAGGTCAGTTCCAGCGCCTTCTTGCTCTCGGCGTCGAACGGGATCAGCGCCGGCAGGTCGTCGGCGGCGGCCGGCAGGGCGGCGGCAGCCACCGCCCGCAGGGCCTCCGGGGTGACGCCCTGGGCGGTGAGCGCCTTCATGCCGATGCCTTCCGGCTCGGCGAGCAGGCCGAGCACCAGGTGCGCCGTGGTGATCTCGGCGTTGCCCGCCTTGCGGGCCTCCTCCTGGGAGGCCACCACGACGCTGCGGGCCCGGGGCGTGAACCGGCTGAACCCCTGGCTGGGGTCGAGGTCGTTCGGGGCGCCCGGATCCTTGGGCACGAAGCGCTTCTGGGCGGCCTGCTTGCTGACGCCCATGCTGCGGCCGATGTCGGTCCAGGAGGCGCCGGAGCGGCGGGCCTGGTCGACGAAGTGGCCGATGAGGTGGTCGGCGAGCTCGCCGAGGTGGTCGGCGGCGATGACCGCGTCGGAGAGCTGGTCGAGCGCGTCGGTGTGGACCTTCTTGATCGCGGCGATCAGGTCGTCGAGGCGCAGCGGAGTGCTGTTGGGAACAACGGGATTCTCCATGCGTCAACCGTAGGTTGTCGATCCGGGGATCGTCAACCATCGGTTGACGATGGTTTGCGGAGTTCTTCCCGGGCGTCCCGGGGGATCCTTTCGGGAGCCCCGGCGGCTCCGGGGGGCCCGCGCTACTCGGTGGGCAGCAGTCGCTCCCGGACGGCGGCGATCCGCTCGGGTGCGACGCCCGCCGCGAGCAGGTAGCCGACCGGGTCGAAGTCGTCGAGCGCGGCCGCCAGGGCGTCCTCGGCGGTGGTCCCGGCCTCGGCGAGCACCGCGTCGATCCGGCGGTACGGGTCGGGCAGACCCAGCATCCCGTACAGCGGACGGACGTTGGGGCCGCTCATCAGGTAGTCCTCGGCGATCGCTGCCCGGTCGACCCCGGCCAGGGCGAGCAGCAGCAGGACGGCCAGGCCGGTGCGGTCGCGGCCGGCGCCGCAGTGCACGGCCACGCCGCCGGGGCGGGCGTCGGCGAGCGCGGAGACCAGCGCGGCGGCGGCGTGCGGACAGTGGTCCAGGTAGGGGCGGAGCGCGAGCGGGGTACCGTCCAGTCGCCCGTGGGCCTCCCACCAGGCGGGGCCGGCCAGTTCGTCCAGCGGGACGCGGACCAGCTCGACGTCCTCGGGGAGCGGGAGGAGCGGCTTGTACTCCTCGGCGTTGCGCAGGTCGACCACGGTGCGGACGCCGTGGTCGAGGAGGGCGTCCCAGCCCTCGGCGGTGAGGCGGTCCAGGTTGTCCGCCCGGACCATCGCGCCGTGGGCGGTGGGCCGGCCGGAGGCGGTGGGCAGGCCGCCCAGGTCGCGGACGTTCAGGCAGCCGTCCCAGACGAGCGTGCGGTCCTCGGTGCTGCTCGGCGCGTGCGTCGTCCGGTACATGGGGGTCCCCGTTTTCCTCGGCGGGGGTCCCGTTACCCCCTCGTTATGAACGACTCCCGGGGGATCCGGATGGTTCCTCGCCGTTCGAGTCCCGGGAACCGGCCGTTCAGGGGAGTGTTCGGGGAAGTGTTCGGGGAGGCGGCTGTTCGGGGAACCGGGTGTCCGGGAGAGCGGCGGGCCGTGTGCTCAGGCGGCGGTCGGGGCCTCGGCCTCGGCGCGGACCAGCCGCTCCATCGGCTCGACCGCGATCTGGCCGAGCAGCGAACCGGCCACGATCGCGCCGATCAGGACGACGGTGGACAGCCAGGCCATGGTCGACACCGGCAGGGTGAAGGCACCGACCACCCGGGCCGCGCACTCGGCCAGTAGCGCGGTGCCCCAGATGCCCGAGAACAGGCGCTCGTGGCGGCGGAAGGCCCGCGCTCCGGCCGCCCGGCCCTCGACCAGCCGCTGCCAGGCGGCCGCGCGCTCCGGCCGGCCCTTGGTGAGGAAGGGCATCAGCATCGGGGTCATCACCGGTCGGCCGACCAGCGCGGAGACCAGGATCGCCAGTGCCACGGTGCCGCTCAGCCCGCCGTCCTTGGCGATCATCAGACGGGCGTCGCCGGTGACGAAGGTCAGCGCCAGGCCCGCCAGGTTGACGGTCAGCATCAGGGTGGCCCACAGGTTGAGCCTGCGCTCGACCAGCAGGCCGAGGACGGTCCGGGCGGCCGGGAAGGCGCTGCTCCAGGCCAGTGCGGCGAACTCGCTCAGGCCGAGGGCCGAGTGCAGCAGGTAGTAGCCGGCCAGCGGGGCGGCCACGTCGAGGGCCAGCGGGCGGAGCCCGGAGACCAGCGGGTTGGGGGCCTTGGCGCGGGTGGCGGCGCCGGTGGCGGGGAACGTGGTGGCGGACGCGGCCGGGGCGGTGCCGGTGAGGGCGGCGGCGCTGGTGACGGCGGCGGCACTGACGGTCTGGCTCACGGTGGGTTCCTCCCCGGCTGGTGGCCGCGGGCCGCTGCCCGCGTCGTGCCTCCAGTCTTTCCGTCCGACCCTCCGTCAGAGCAGTGCCGTCCGTTGCGTCATCCGCGTGACGGTTGTCATGGTGCGCCCCGTGACACCGTCTTCGACCTGCGGATTTCCTACCCTTCGTCGGGGAAGGTCCACAGCGCGCGGCCCAGGGAGTCCAGGCAGCGGACGGTGCCGAAGCGCTCGTCGCCGGCGGACAGGAAGCCCTGCGCGACACCCGCCAGAACGGTCCGGGCGACGCCGTCGCCGCGGGTCCAGGCGCCGGTCAGCACCAGCGCCCCGTCGGCCAGCTCGGCGCGCTGCACCCGGGCCACCGCCGCGGTCGGCAGCGCGGCGTTGACCGCCTCCAGCTCGGCGGGCAGGAGGTAGGTCTCCCCGGTGGAGGTGCGGTCCGCCTCGGCCCGGCGCCGCAGCTCCGGCAGGCCGTAACGGTGCACGGCGGCGACCGCGTCGTCCAGCGGGAGCTGCCAGCGCGGCCCGGGCAGCACCTCCCACCAGACGTCCTCGCCGACCGGCAGCACCTCGCCGATCCGGGCCCGCCAGGTCTCGACGCCGTACCGGGTGCGCGGGTCGGGGCGGTGGCCGGGGAGGGCCGCGACGCTCCAGTCGGTGCGGCGGACCACGCTGAGCTCGAAGGTGAAGGGCACCCGGTCGGCGGCGGGGCGCTCGACCAGGCCGACCAGCAGCCAGTGGGTCTCGTCCGGCAGGCTGAAGGTCCGGCGCCACCCGATGAGGCCCAGGGCGCGCAGGGCGGGTGCGAGGTGCTCGCGCAGGCCCTTCGCATGGAGCTCGTGGAGCCCGTGGAGCTCGTGGGCGGTCGTCATCGCGGTCTTTCCCTGCTGGTCGTGGTGCCGGACGGGTGCGCCGGGGGCGGTGTGCCGGGCCCGGTGCCGGTGGTGGTCCCCGTCAGTGCTGGTCCCCAGCGGCACGGCTCAAACCAGGCGGGGTCGTGCGACCGGGGCCCGCGCGGGTCGTGCGTGCGCCCTCGGACACGGCGGGGGTACGGCGGCCGACCGGGTGCTTCGGCGGACCCGGCATCGGGGCGGACCGCCGGCCCGGACTGCTTCGCCTACCGACAACGTAGGCCGGACGGGCCTGCCCGGGCCGTGGGCGAACGACAGCAGTCCTCGGGACCTTGGCCCCGGTCGCGGGCGGTCGTTCGGCCGGAGCCGAAGTGTTCGCCCGAATGGCGCATCATGTGGCGGGTGCAGAGTGCAGAGCGCCCCGGAGCGGGCACCGACGGACCCGTCGGCCGGTCCGGACCAGTCCCACCCGCCGGCCCGCCGCCGGGCCCGGCCCCCGCTCCTCCCCCCGACCTGACCGAGGCGGTCCGGGCCGCGCAGGCCGGGGACGAACAGGCGTTCCGGCTGCTTTTCCGGACCGTCCAGCCGGGCCTGCTGCGCTACCTGCGGGTGCTGGTCGGCGGCCGGCCGGAGGACGCGCAGGACGCCGAGGACATCGCCTCCGAGACCTGGCTGCAGATCGCCCGCGACCTGCGCGGCTTCTCCGGCGACGGGGACGGCTTCCGCGGCTGGGCCGCCACCGTCGCCCGCCACCGCGCCCTCGACCACCTGCGCGCCCGGCGCCGCCGTCCGGTCACCGACCTGCCGTTCGAGCAGCTGGTCGAGCTGGCGGCGGGGGACGACACCGCGCGTGCGGCGCTGACCACGGTCGGCACCGCCGACGCGCTGGCCCTGATCTCCCGACTGCCGCGCGACCAGGCCGAGGCCGTGCTGCTGCGGGTGGTCATGGAGCTGGACGCGGAGAGCGCCGCCCGGGTGCTCGGCAAGCGGGCCGGCAGCGTCCGGATGGCCGCCCACCGGGGGCTGCGGCGGCTGGCCAAGCTGGTCGAGCCGCGCGCCTCCGGGATCGGCATCCCGGCGGCCCGGGCCGGCGCGGCGACGGCCGGGGCCCAGACCGGGGCCCAGACCGGGGCCCAGGCCGGACCGGGCGCCGGGGCCGCGGGGAACACCGCCGGGGCGGCGGCCGGAGTGAGCGGGGGCGAGGCCGTCGGGCGACCCGTGGGGAAACCCGCGAAAAAAAGTTCTCCGCAGGGTGTGACAGAACGCCGGGCCGCGACGCTGAAGGACATGAGATGAGCACCAACCGATCCCGTCGGATCGACCGTGATGCCGCCGAGCAGCTGCTCGGTGGTGCCGTGGGCGGCCCGTCGGCCGGGCAGGACGCCTCGCTCACCGGACCGGACGGCGGTCCCGGGCAACTCGCCCGGGTGCTCGCCGCGGCCGCCGCCCCCGCGACGGCCGGCGAACTGGCCGGGGAGGAGGCCGCCCTGGCCGCGTTCCGGAAGGCGAGTCTCACGCCCGACCCGACAGTGACCCCCGTCCGGAGACGATCGATGGCAACCGCGGTGCTGGCCAGGGCCTTCAGTACGAAGGCCACCGCCGTCGTGCTCGGCACCACCGCGCTGTGCGGTGTCGCCGTCGCCGCCGGCACCGGCAACCTGCCGCCCGCGCTGGGCGGCGGCCCGTCCGCGCCGGAGCACAGGCTCTCGGGCCGGGACGCGGTCACCGGCCCGGCGTCCGGCCCGGCGGCCGTCGGGTCGTCCGCGGGCGCGGCCCCGTTCGGTGCCGTGGCGTCCGGTTCCGCCCGTCCGTCCGGCAGCGCCTCCGCCGGACCGCAGGCGGTCGTCCCGTCCGGCCCCGCGACGCCCGGCACCTCCTCGCCCGAGGGGCGCGGTGGCCGTTCGGCCGTCCCGCCCGCACTGCTCGGCCTGTGCACCGGCTTCGCCGACCGTACGGCCAAGGGCGACCGCCCGAGCCGACTGGCCGGCGAATCGCTGTACGGCCCGCTGGTCGCGGCGGCCGGTGGCGCGGACCGCGTGACGGACTACTGCCGGGCCGCGATCGACGACGAGGACGGCGAGGACGGCGACCACCAGGGCGCCACCGGCCCGGCGCGCGACCCCGGCCGCACCGGCAGCGGCAGCGGGGCGAACGCCGGATCCGGCAAGGGGAACACCGGCGGCGGCCGGACCGACGGAAGCGGCAACAGCAGCGGAAGCGGCAGCGGAAACGGGCGCGGCAACGCCAACGCCAACGGTGGCAGCGACGGCGAGGACACCGGCGGCGCCGGTACCAGACCGGGCAAGTCCGGCGTGACCGCCCCGGCCGTCCCCAACGCGCAGGACGGCCGCCCGGACAAGCCCGACCGGACCGAGAACGAACAGTCGGCCGGGAGGTAGCCCCCAGGACTCCGGGTGAGCGGCGAGCGACTCCCCCCGGGCTCGCCGCCCACCCGGAACAGCACCACCCGCACCACCCGTAGGACCGCACCACCCGCAGGAAGCAGTACCACCCGAAGACCCCGGGTGGCCGGTCGGCTCCCCCGTGCCCACCGGCCGCCCGGCCGGCCCCGGCCGGACCGGCAGGCGCACCCCCCGGACGCGCCGCCGGCCCGGCCGGCCCGGAAACGTGCGGCCCGCCCGCCCGCAGTCAGGGCGGGCCGCACCCCCGTGCCGGCGGCCGGGGGACCGCTGCCCGGTCCCCCGACCGCCACCCTCCGCCCCTGGTCGGCGCGTTCGGCGGGGCGGCTATCGTGCACAGGTGCACGAGGCGGCCCGGGACCCCGGGCAGGGCACGTGAGGGGAGCTCCAGGTGATCGGACGGGCGCTGAACGGGCGTTACGAACTCGTCGACTTGCTCGGCGTCGGCGGGATGGCCACCGTCTGGCGCGGGACGGACCGGGTGCTGGGCCGTCAGGTGGCCGTCAAGGTCCTCAACGGCGGACTCGCCGACGACCCCCGCTTCGCCGAGCGCTTCAGCCGCGAGGCGCAGCACGCGGCCATGCTGGCGCACCCGAGGATCGTCATGGTCTTCGACTCGGGCGTGGACCAGGGCACCCCGTTCATCGTCATGGAGCTGGTCAGCGGTCGTTCGCTGGCCGCCCTGCTGGCGGAGCAGCAGGCGTTGCCGGTGGAGCGCGCCGTGGGCATCGCGGCGGCGGTCTGCGAGGCGCTGTCGGTCGCGCACGCGGCCGGGCTGGTGCACCGGGACATCAAGCCCGGGAACATCATGATCACCGATGACGGCGGGGTGAAGGTCGTCGACTTCGGCATCGCCAGGGCCGGGTCCTCCAGCAACCTGACCCAGACCGCGAGCGTGCTCGGCACGGCCGCCTACCTCTCGCCCGAACAGGCCACCGCCTCGGAACTGGACGGGCGGACGGACCTGTACGCGGTCGGCTGCGTGCTGACCGAGATGCTCACCGGCGCGACCCCGTTCACCGCCGAGACCCCGGTGGCGATCGCCTTCAAGCACGTCAGCGAGCAGCCGCTGCCGCCGTCCGTCCGCCGCCAGGGCCTGCCGCCCGCGCTGGACGCGGCGGTGCTGCGGCTGCTGGCCAAGAACCCGGCCGACCGCCCGGCCGACGCGGCCACCGCGCGGGCCGAACTCCTCGGCACCGTACCGGGGCTGATGGTCGCCGACCCGACGGCGGAGCTGCTCGCGAACGCGGGCGGGGCCGCCACCCAGCTGCTGCCGCCGGTGCCCCACTTCCCGGCGCCGAACCAGCAGCACACCACCGTGCTGCCGCCCCAGCCGCCGGCCGCCACCTCGGTGATGGCGCCGATCCCCGCCCCGGCGGCTCCCGCCTACGTCCCGGTCCCGAGGCCCGGGCCCGCGCCCGGGAACACGGCTGCCCGCAGCCGGCGGAAGCCGCTGGTGTTCGGGGCGTTGGGCGTGGTGGGCCTGGCCGGCGTCACCGCGCTCGCCCTCACCGCCTTCGACGAGCCGGCCGGCAACGCGGCCGCCGCCAAGCCCGCCGCGGCCACCGCCCCGTCCACCGCCCCGGTCGCGACGCCCACCCCGAAGGCCTCCGCGGCCTCGGCGGCGCCCACCAGCAGCTCGGCGGCGCCGTCCGCGCCCCCGGCCCCCACTCAGGCCGTCCCGCGCAACCAGCCCGCAGCGCTGCAGATCCAGGCCTTCCGCCAGGCCGTCGCCCAGGCCCAGGTCGGCAGGGAGCGGGACAAACAGACCGACCTGTTGAGGATCCTCGACACCACCGCCGCGCGCCTCAACGAGGGCAACCCGGACGACGCCGCGCAGGAGCTCAAGGACGCCCAGAAGGTGGTCAAGGACATGGGCAAGAAGCACGCCATCGACGTCCCGACGTACGCCAACTGGAACGCCCGCCTCTCGGCCCTGTTCGCCACCCTGCACACCGCCGTCGATCTCCAGGACGACTGACGGGCCCGGCCGCCTGCCACCGGCTACCGGCTCCGGCCGTCAGCTGCCGGCTTCGCGGAGGCGGACTCGTGTCCTTCGCCGCGGGTGAGGGTTCCGTCCTGAGTGCACAGCACTGTCCACAGCCTGTGGACAATGCTGTGGGCCGACCGCACCGACCGCGGTAGCCCCGGCAGCCCCGGCAGCCGAGGGGCGAGGGCACGGGAAGTCGGCCCGGCCGACCTCCCGTGCGACGGGGGCTCCGCGAACCGGCCGGCGGAAACCCCCAGGGGCGCCTACCGGGCGGCGGTGACGGGCTTGCGGGCCCGGGTCAGCAGGGAGACGCCCGGCAGGCCCTGGACGGGCAGGTAGCGCTCGGCGGCGATCACCGTGCTGAGCGCGGTGTTGATGAAGGCCGGAACGTCGTCCAGGTCGCTGCCGGTGCTCTTCTTCCGGCGCCAGGCGGCGGCCGGGCGGAGCAGGACGTTCCAGCTGTCCAGGGTCTCCATGGTGAAGCCGCTGCCGACGATCACCTCGCGCAGGGTGTCGCGGGTGTAGCGGCGGACGTGGCCGACCGCGACGTCGTGCGCCGACCAGAGCCTCATGTCGCTCGGCACCGCGATGAGTGCCACCCCGCCGGGGCGCAGCACCCGGTGGATCTCGGCCATCGCCGCGTCGTCCTCCTCGATGTGCTCCAGCACGTCGAAGGCGACCACCAGGTCGATCGCGCCGTCGGCGACCGGGAGCCTGCGGGCGTCGGCCCGCATCACGGTGAGCCCGCGGTCGCGGGCCACCTGGGCGCCCTCCTCCCCGTACTCGATCGCGATCGGCTTCCAGCCGTTCGCCCTCAGCACCCGGGTGTTGCCACCGCCCGCGGCCCCGATGTCCAGCGCGGTGCCCGCCTTGCTGAACTTGGCGAGCTCCCGGCCCAGCAGTATCCGCCGCTCCTTGTACCACCAGTGCCGGTCTTCGAGCTCGGCGAGCTTGCGTACCTCATGACCTTCCACGGACCCTCCCGGACTTCTTCGTCTCCCTGGCCGCCGCGGAACGCGTCGTCCGGCCGAGCGAAAACATGAGAATTTTGTGAGGTCACTTTACGGGTACGGCGTTCTCGCGGATCCGGGCAGCCCGGTTGGCCGGAGCGTGGTGCCGGCCGGGTGCCGGCGCTCGACCCGCTGCCCTCGGCGGGGCGGCCGGTGTGGAGCCAACTACCAAAGAACTAAAGAATTTTGACTGATTGTCGGAAAGGCCTTCCGGTGGGGTGGGCGCAGGGGTGCCGACGGGGTGGGCACAGGGGTGCCGGGCGGACGCCCGCTGCCGTCCGCGCCAGCCTCAGTCCTGGCGTCGGATCCGTCGCTCCACGTTCCCCCGGACCGCCCGGGACGCCGTTCCGGCCGCCGCCGCGAGGAACACGAAGTTGTACCCGATCTGCAGCACCACCACGAGGCGCGCCGTCTGCCCGGCCGGGGTGATGTCCCCGTACCCGACCGTCGCCATCGTCACCACGGTGAAGTACAGCGCGTCCAGCCGGGTCTCCAGCCCGGCGAACTCCGACTTGTGCGCGCCCATCACGTAGTACGTCCCCGCGAAGATGGTCAGCGCCAGGAAGATGAGGAAGGCCAGCCAGACCACCGGCCGCTTGGCCGTTCCCCGCATCACCCCGACGATCTTGGCCAGCATCAGCCAGGTCAGCCCGACCAGCGCCCCCGCGAACACCAGCCAGCTCAGCACCGGCCGGCGCTCGCCGAGCCACTCCAGGGGCAGCGTGAAGTACCCGACCATCAGCAGCGTCGACGCGATCAGCAGCCAGAGCCAGGCCCGCAGGTCGGCAGGGGGCGGAGGGTTCTCGGACATCCCGCCCAGCCTCCCCGGGCCCGGGCCCGTCCGCTCGCCCGCCTGGTCCGATCGGGCGAGCCCCCGCGCCCCGCGGGCCCCGGCAGGCCCCGCGCCCCGGGTGGCCGCCCCTCAGGCCGAGGCCCCGGCTCCTTCCCCGGGCTGCCCCGCCCGGTCCTGCCCCGGCGCGTCCAGCAGCTCCAGCACCGCCAGGACGGCGAGCAGCCCGAGCGCCAGGCAGAGCGTCACCAGCACCGTCGGGTGGCTCCACAGCACGAAGGCCAGCGCCGTGAGGGCGACCGCCAGCCAGCCCAGCGGGGCCTTCCAGCGGTGGACGAACCGGCCGACCGGCCCGAGCCGCAGTCCGGCCCGCGCGGCCACCCGCCGTACCGCGCCCAGCCCGGCGCGCCAGCCGCCCCGGACGGTGCGCGCCCACCGTCCGGGGCCGATCACCCAGGCGCCGAGGGCGACCAGCAGGCCGAGGGTGACCACCACCCGGACGGCCGAGTGCAGGTACCGCACCAGGGTGTCGTACACCGCCTGGGCGGCCGCCTGGTCGACATCGGCCGGGAGCCGGTCCAGGTAGACGGCCCGGAACGCGCTCAGCCCGATGCCCAGCAGCAGCGCCCCGCCCGCCATGCCGAGGGCCGTCGCCACCACCGCCCGGCGGCGCCGGGTCGCGAGCAGCACACCGCCGAGCGCGCAGGCCCCGGCCAGCACCGGCACCCAGAAGCCGGCCAGGGCCAGGACCTGCAGGGTGGTGCGGACCTCGGGGAGGGCGTCGGACCGCACCAGAGGGTAGGAGGTGTGGATCTCCGGGATCCGGGAGGCCAGCGGGAGCCCCTGGTCCACCAGCGCGGACTTCACCCGGGCGATCACCGGGGCGAGGTCGAGCACCACGGTGTCGTCGTGCACCTCGACGGCGCCGCCGCCCTGCCCGGTCACCATCTTCTCGACCGCGGCGTGGGCGTCCCGGTTGACGTCCGTCCAGAGGGTGACGAAGGCGTCGCTGTTCACGAGCCGTTCGACCTGGGCGTGGACGAGGCTGCCGAGCCCGTCGTCCAGGGCCTGGCCGATGCCGCCGAGCAGGGCGCCGAGCTTGGGCCGGTCGTCCGGGGCGAGGCCGTCGAGCAGCGAGTCGAGCGGGAGCTTCTTCATGATCTCGGCGGTCACCCGGTCGGTGACGGCCGCCTTGATCCTGGGGTCCTCGGCCAGCGGGGCCATCGTCGCGAGGTAGCGGTCGGTGTCGCTGATCTCGGACCGTGCCCAGAGCGCGAGGGCGCCGAGCGGGGTGAGCGCGCAGGCCAGCACGATCAGGAGGGCGGCGAGGAAGGAGCGCACCCGGTGCCGGGGCGGTGGGCGGTCCGCCGGGGGCGCGGCCGGCCCGGCGGCCAACTGTTCGGCGAGCCGTGCCTCCTGGGCCTCGACGGCGCTCAGCCGGGCCCGCAGCTCGGCCAGTTCGTCACCGGGCCCGCCCTCGGGCCCGGCGCCGGGTCGGTCGGTCGGCATGCCGGGCGCTCCGTTCCTCCGGTGGGTGCGTACCAGGAGACAACGGATCAGATCGGACGGCCAGTCGGGAAGGGCGGTGGCCGGAGCGGGCCCGGAACGGCTCGGGTCGGCCCCGGAACGGCTCAGGACGGCCCCGGAACGCGGAAAGCCCCTGGTGGTTCACCAGGGGCTTTCCGGAGGAAGGGGGCGGACTCAGGCGGTCGTCTCGGGCCGCTTGGTCTCGGTCGCCTTGGTCACGTTGGTCGGTGTGACGGCCGGGCGGTCGGCGCTCTGCTGGGGAGCGGTGGCGCCCTGCTGGGGAGCGGCGGTGCTCTGCGCGGTGCCAGCCGCGGCGTCCGCCGGGGTGTCGTCCTCGCGCATGGCCTTCGTCTCGGCCTTCAGGATGCGCATGGACTTGCCCAGGCCACGGGCCATCTCGGGCAGCTTCTTCGATCCGAACAGCAGGATTACGACCGCCAGCACCACGAGAATGTGCCAGGGCTCAAGACCGTTCCGCAGCATCCCTGGCCACCGGTCCCTTCTTGTCAGGAGTCATGGCGGGCGCTAGCGCCCGTGCTGGCCAGTATGCCTGTACCTGACGGCGAACGGATACACCAGCCGGGAAACGCTGGCCAAAAACCAGGTGCCGTTCGAGCGGATCGCGAGCGCGGCGGCACCGGCCCGGCCGGACGCGGGTGCCGAAGTTCACACCCGGCCGACCGCGTCGGGGCCTTCAGTGGACGAACGGCACCATGCGCTTCGTCACCCGGCGGTACTGCGCGTACTCGCTCCCGAAGGCGTCCAGCAGCAGCCGCTCCTCGGCGGAGATCCGCCAGCCGTACGCGGCGAGCAGCAGGGCCGCGACCACCAGGGCGGCCGCCCAGCTGCCGGTGCCGACCGCGTAGCCGACCCAGACCAGCAGGCTGCCGGCGTACCCGGGGTGCCGGATCAGCCGGTACGGGCCGGTGCGGACCAGGCACTGGGTGTCCACGGTGCGCAGGGTGCGGGTGTAGTAGCGGCCCAGGGTGCGCATGCCCCAGGCCCGCAGCGCCAGCCCGGCGACCACCAGGGCCACCCCGAACCAGGCGGCCCAGGAGGGCAGTTCGCCGATCCCGGCGCGGTCGAACAGCACCACGACCAGGACCGACAGGGCGTAGCAGCCGAGCAGCAGCCGGGTGGACCCGCGGTCGCGGCGGTCGGCGTGCCAGGTGCCGGCGGCGGTGTCCTCGCGTCGGCGCAGCAGCAGCTCGTAGGCGACCCAGCAGAGGACACCGAGGAGGGAGAGGAGGGCGGGCAGGGACATGAGGGACTCCCGGCGGTCGGATCCGAGGTGTGCTTCCACGCTCCTCCCGGCGGGCGGCCGGCACACGCACCCGGGGGTGGACCCGGCGCGGTCCACCCCCGGGTGGAGGCACGGCGCGGGGCCGCGCGGGCGCTCGGCGGGACCGCTGCGCGGAGGCGGGGGCGGCTCCCGGGACAGCGGCTCCCTGGACGGCGGAGAGCCCCCGCCCGGGATGGGCGGGGGCTCTCGATGACTCGCGTGGATCGGGCCGGACGGGTCGGACGGGTCAGGCGGCGGCGGGCTCCGGAGCGGGTTCCGGGGCGGTGGCGGGGGCGGCGGCCGGGAGGTGGCGCATCAGGCGGTAGGCCAGGACGGCGGCACCCAGGGCGAAGACCAGGCCGACCACGGCCGCGACGTGCAGGCCGTCGGTGAAGGCGGCGCGGGTGGTCTCCAGCAGGTCGGCGCCGAGCCGGCCGGGCAGGTGGGCGGCGACGGTGACCGCTCCGCCGAGGGTGTCCTGGGCGGTCCGGGCGGCCTCGCCGTCGACGCCGGCCGGGAGGGCGCCGTCCAGCCGGTGGCGGTAGACCGCGGCGCCGGCCGCGCCGAGCAGGGCGATGCCGAGCGAGCTGCCGAGCTCGACGGCGGTCTCGGAGGTGGCGGAGGCGGCGCCGGCCTGCTCGACCGGGGCGGCGGAGACGACCATCTCGGCGGTCATCGTCATGGTGCCGACCGTCCCGGCGGCCAGCACGCCGGCCGCGGTGAGGATGAGCGCCAGCGGGGAGTGCGGGCCGACCAGGGTCATCATCGCGAAGCCCGCCGAGCCGACCAGGAAGCCGCCGCCCATCAGTACCGCCGGGCGGACCTTCCCGGCCAGCGCCGAGCTGGTCCCGACCGCGGCGCCGACGCCCAGGCTCGGCACCAGCGACCAGAGCGAGGCGGTCAGCGGGCTCATGCCCTTGACCAGCTGGAGGTACTGCGAGGTGAAGAGGGAGAAGCCCATCATCGCGAACATCGCGATGCTGTTGACGCTGATCGCGCCGCTGAAGGTGCGGATCCGGAACAGGCTCAGGTCGAGCAGCGGGTTCGCGGCGGTGCGCTGGCGCCGCACGAAGGCGCCGGCCAGCAGCAGTCCGGCGGGGACGGCCAGTCCGGGCAGCAGGCTCCAGCCCTCGACGGCGATCGTCTTGACGCCGTAGACCAGCGGCAGGATCGCGGCCAGCGAGAGCACGGCGCCGAGCAGGTCGAAGCGGCCGGTGCGGCCGGTGGAGCGGTACTCGGGGAGCAGGGCGGGCGCGGCCAGCAGCACCAGGGCCATCACCGGGACGGCGAGCAGGAAGGCCGAGCCCCACCAGAAGTGCTCCAGCAGGAGCCCGCCGGCGACCGGGCCGAGGGTGGCCCCGGCGGTGAGGATGCCGCCCCAGGCGCCGAGCGCGATCTGCCGCTGCTTGGGGTCGTGGAACATGTTGCGGATCAGCGCGAGGGTCGAGGGCATCACGGTGGCCCCGGCGGCGCCGAGCAGCGCACGCGCCGCGATCAGCTGGTCGGCGTCGTGCGACCAGGCGGCCAGCAGCGAGGCGCCCACGAAGCCGGCGGCGCCGATCATCAGCAGTCGGCGGCGGCCGATCCGGTCGCCCAGCGCGCCCATCGTGATGAGCAGTCCGGCCAGCAGGAACGAGTACATGTCCATGATCCACAGCTGCTGGGTGCCGCTCGGCGCCAGCGTGGTGGAGATGTACGGGACGGCGAAGAAGAGCACGCCCATGTCCATGGTGAGGACGAGGGTCGGGAGCAGGAGGACGGCCAGGCCGATCCATTCGCGACGGCCTGCGCGGCCGGTGGTTGCGGTCATGGGGAAGACGGTACGGATGACTCAGACGCTTGTCTAGTACGTATGTGCAAGACGGACGAGCGAGTAAGACGAATGTGCGAGACATTCGTCCATGGCTTCCGTAGGATCGGGGCATGGGAAACCGCGAAGACCTGATGGGCGGCGCCAAGCGCTGCCTGTACGAGAAGGGCTACGGCCGCACCACCGCCCGCGACATCGCGACCGCCTCCGGCGTCAGCCTGGCCGCGATCGGCTATCACTTCGGCTCGAAGGACGCGCTGCTCAACGCGGCGATGATCGAGGCGATCGGGGAGATGGGGGAGGCCCTGGGCGCGGTGGTGATCGCCGCCAACCAGGTGTCGGACGACCCGGAGGTGCGCTTCGCGGCCGTCTGGGACGGCCTGCGGGACGTCTTCGTCGAGCACCGCGGGCTCTGGGCGGCCCAGTTCGAGGCGCTCGCCCAGGCGGGGCACGCCCCCGACCTGGCGGACGCCTTCGCGGCGGCGCAGAAGGAGGGCCGGCTCGGACTGGCCGCGGTGTTCCAGGGGCTGCCCGAGGTGCCGGACACCGCGGAGGAGGTCGCCCGCGGATCCTTCTACCAGACCCTGCTGGCCGGCTACTGCGCCCAGTGGCTGGCCGCGCCCGAGCTCGCGCCCGGCGGGCAGGACTTCCTGCGCGGACTGCGGCTGGTCAGCGACAGCGTGTTCGCCCCCGTGGAGCCCTCGCCCGCTACGGAGCCCTCAGTCGTTACGGAGCCCTCTCCCGCTACGCGGTGACGGCGGTCAGCAGCACCACCGAGTCGACGTGCGCCAGCAGCCCGTGCCGCTCCTGCGGGACGGGCTCCAGGTGCCCGGCCGGCAGTTCCAGCCGCCGGCCGGCGATGGTCAGTGACACCCGGCCGCGCAGCACCTGGACGCTGCCCGCGGTGGGCGGGTTGTGCTCGTCCAGCGTGGTGCCCGCGGTCAGCGCGATCACGGTCTGCCGCAGGATCCCGTCGTGCAGGACCAAGTGGGCGCTGCGCCCGTGCGGGCTCTCCGCCGCCCGGGCGGCGTGCTCCACGGCGAGCTGTTCGAGATCGGGCACCGCGCCTCCTCCTGGCTCCGGGCGCACTCCGTGAGCCCAGGGTCGCGGACGCCCGCGCGCCCCGCACCCGGAGGTAACGCGGCCGGGCGGTCCGAGGTGCAGGCTCCGCCGACTGCCCGCATCGTGGAGGCATGGCGACCAACGACAGAGTCATTTCCGGGTTCCAGGTCAACCGCCCGCTGCTGACCGGCGGCGTGGCGCTCACCGCGATCGGCACGCTGCTCAGCGCGACCGGGACAGTGGTGGTGTGCGCGGCGCTGATCGCGGCCGGCCGCAGCTGGGTGCGCGGTCTGGACACCCCGCCGACCGCCCTCGCCCAGCGGGCCCTGCGGGAGGCGAAGGTGGCGTCCAACGCGGGCTGGGAGGCCTGGCGCGCCGAGCACAGCTCACCGAACTAGCCCGCCCACCGGGCCGGCGAACAGCGGGGCGGGCCGCCGCGGAAGGGCGGCCCGCCGTGCCGTCGGACCCGAACGGCCCTACAGGCCCAGCGACTTGGCGATGATGCTGCGCATGACCTCGCTGGTGCCGCCGTAGATCCGGAACACCCGGTTGTCGGTGTAGAGCCGGGCGATCGGGTACTCCAGGATGTAGCCGTAACCGCCGTGCAACTGGAGGCACTTGTCGATCACCGTGGAGGCCGACTCGGTGCAGAACAGCTTCGCCGCGGCCGCGTCCGCGACGGTCAGCTCGCCCTGCTGGTACAGCTCCAGTGCCCGGTCCACCATCGACTGCTGCGCCACCACCTGGGACTCGCAGTCGGCCAGGGTGAACTTGGTGTTCTGGAACTCGGCCACCGCCTTGCCGAACACCTTGCGGTCCTTGACGTACTGGACCGCGAACCGCACCGCCGCCGCGGCCGCCGCGTACGCGCCGACAGCGATCGCCAGCCGCTCCTGCACCAGGTTGTGGGTCAGGTAGGAGAAGGCCCTGCCCTCCTCGCCGAGCAGGTTCTCCACCGGCACCCGGACGTCGCTGAACGCCAGCTCGGCGGTGTCCGAGGTGCGCAGGCCGATCTTCTGGAGCTTGCGGCCGACGGTGTAGCCCGCGGAGGCGGTGTCCACACAGAGGATGGACAGCCCGGCCCGGCGGTTCTCCGGGTCGTACGGGGCGGTGCGGCAGACCACCAGGACGAGATCGGCCAGCACGCCGCCGGTGATGAAGGTCTTGGCGCCGTTCAGGACGTAGTGGGTGCCGTCCTCGGAGAGCCGCGCGGTGGTGGAGATGCCCGCGAGGTCGGAGCCGGCGCCCGGCTCGGTCATCGCGATCGCGGTCATGATGTCGCCGGAGACGAAACCGGGGAGCCAGCGCCGCTTCTGCTCCTCGTTCGCGTACTCCAGCAGGTACGGCAGCACCAGGCCGGTGTGCACGCCGGAGGAGCCGAAGCTCACGCCCGCCCGGGCGGTCTCCTCGGCGATCACCGCCTGGTACTTGAAGCCGCTCTCGCCCGCGCCGCCGTACTCCTCCGGCACCTCGATGCCGTAGACGCCGAGTTCGCCGAGCTGCCGGTAGAAGTCGCGCGGCGGGTGACCGTCGGCCTCCCAGCTCTCGTAGACCGGGACGACCTCGTTGGCGATGAAGTCCCGGATGGTCTCCCGGAAGGCCTCGTGGTCCTCGTTGAACACGGTGCGGCGCACGGCGGTGCTCCCTTCGACGGCCCCGGCCGGGGCTGCCGGCCGGGGCGGAACCTGCCTGGTGGTGGCTCCACAAGTTAATCCGGGGTAGCTTCGGCTGTCCAGACTCGGCCGGGCGCGGAAAGCCGGTGGGGAGCGCGGTCGGCGAGGGTGCGAAGTGAATCCTTGCTAGCCTTCCGTCGACGCCGGTCACGGTCCCGTTCCAGAGGTCGGCGCCGTTCCGGAGGCCGGCGTGGTGCCGGGCCGGTGCGGGACCAGTGCCGGGCCGGTGCCCGGCCGAAGGGGAGGGAGGCTCGCCATGGTCGTCCGACGGCCGCCCGGGCGGCGCGCCCAGATCCTGGCCGTGGCCGCCGACCGCTTCCACCGCAGCGGCTACCACCAGGTCTCGATGACCGAGGTCGCCGCCGGCGTCGGCATCACCGCGCCCGCGCTCTACCGGCACTTCCGCGGCAAGCCCGAACTGCTGGACCGGGTCGTCCGCTTGGGCCTGGACGCACTCGCCGAAGGCCTGCGCCCGGCCCGCACCACCGCGGACCTCGGCGCCGCGCTGGCCGCCGTCGCCGTCGGCCACCGCCCGCTCGGCACCCTGGTGCAGCGCGACGCCCGGCTGCTGCCGCCGGCCCGGCGGGCGGCGCTGCGCCGTGAACTGCGCGCCGACGTCGCCCTGATGGTCGCGGTGCTGCGCGTGGAACGGCCGGAACTCGCCGCCGGGGACGCCGAGTTGCTCTGCTGGTCGGCGCTCTCGGCCTGCGCCGGGCTGTCCTACCAGTCGGCGGTGCCGCAGCCCCGACGGGCCGAGGCGCTGCTGCGCGGGATGGTCGCCGCCGTCCTGGCGGTCCCCCTGGACGGGACGGACGCGGGGCCCTGCGCCGGGCCGGTGCCGGCGGCCTCGGAGTCCGCCTCCGGGGCAGTGCCGGTGGCGCCGGGGACCGCCTCGGGGCCGGTGCCGGAGCCCAGGCCGCGGGCGCGCCGGGAGGAGCTGCTCGCGGCGGCCGTCCGGCTGTTCCACCAGCGCGGCTTCGACAACGTCAGCACCGACCAACTCGGCGCCGCCGTCGGCATATCCGGCCCCAGCGTGTACCGGCACTTCGACAGCAAGGCCGAGCTGCTCGCCGCCTCACTGGTGCGCAGCCGCGAGCGGCTCTGGCACGAGGTGGACGGCGCGATCACGGCCGCCGCCGGGCCGGGGGAGGCGCTGGAGGCCGGGCTGGGCGCGTACGTCGGCTTCGCACTGCGCAACGGGGACTACCTGGGCGCCATGCTGAGCGAGACGGAGCGGCTGGCCCCGCCGGACCGCCGGGCCGCGGTGGACTTCCGGCGGGACTTCCTGCGCACCTGGGTCGGCCTGCTGCGGCAGGTGCACCCCGGGCTCGACCCGGCGGCCGCCCGGATCCGGGTGCACGCGCTGTTCGCGCTGGTCAACGACGGGGTGCGGAACCGTCCGCACAGCACCAGGCCGGACCTCGGGGACTGCCTGCTGCGGCTCGGCCGGGCGGTGCTGGGGACGTCCGGGGGAGAGTCGCTCTAGCGGTTGCCCCCGGTGCGTCCGGTGCCGCCGGTGCCCCGGGAGTTCCCGCCGTTGCCCTGGGGCGCGCCGGTGCTCCCGCTGTTGTTCTGGGTGCCGCCGACGTTTCCGCCGTTGCCCGTCACCGCGAGGCTGTTGTTCTGGTTGCCCGCACCCGAACCGGTGGCCGTCTGCTGGGTGTTGACCACGTTTCCGTGGACGTCGCCGATGATGTTGCCGGAGCCCGCGTCGCTCACCACGCTGCCGTTGGAGTGGTCGGTCGCGCCGGCGCCGCTGTCGGCGTGCGCGGTGCCGGCGCCGACGCCGGCGAGGAGGAACGCCCCGAGGGCGGTGGCGGCGGCTGCGCGAAGACGGGACACGCTGGTCTCCCTGGCGAGAAAGTGCGGATTGTGGCGCCGTCCGGGGTGGCCGCTCCGGGGCGCCGTGGCCCGCGGCGCCGGGCGGCTCGCCGTACGTACGTCGCCGGTTCAGCATTCACCAGTGCGGTGGACGAACTCCACCGAACGGGTGGCAATTCCCCCGATGGGGGAGGATCGGTCAATTCGGAGTTGACGGTATTCCGTCATTCCGTCAGGACGGTGCCGAAGAAGAAAGAAATGGTCGCCAGATAGTCGCACTGGCACACTGGGGACCCATGTCTGATGGTGCCCCGCCCGAGCCCACCCCCGCCGAGGAGCTGCGCACGACCGAGGTCGATCTCGGCGGCCTGGTGAACGTCCTCGCCACCCACCTCTACTCCACCCCGCTGGTCGCCCTGCGCGAACTCGTCCAGAACGCGCACGACTCGCACACCCGCCGGCTCCTGGAGGACCCGGACGGCGACCACCGCCCGCTGATCCGGGTGCGCGCCGCCGCCGCCCGGCGGACCGTCGCCATCGAGGACACCGGCGCCGGCCTCACCGAACCCGAGATCCACTCCTACCTGGCCACCGTCGGCACCGGCTACACCCGGATGCTGCGCGAACTGACCGGCAACCAGGAGCTGATCGGCGCCTTCGGCCTGGGCTTCCTCTCCGCCTTCTCGGTCGCCGACGAGGTCACCGTCACCACCACCTCGCACCGCGAACCGCACCTCGGCCACCGCTACCGCAGCCGCGGCGGCGAGCAGTACCGGGTCGAGCCGGTGCCCGCCCGGCCCCGCCCGGGCACGGTGGTCGAGCTGACCCTCAAGGCCGAGCACGCCCACCTCGCCGACGAGGACGTGCTGCGCGACGTGCTCACCCGCTACTGCGTGCTGCTGCCGGTCCCGGTCCACCTCGGGGACGACGAGCAGCCGGTCAACTCCGTCGAGGTGCCCTGGCGCCACCCCTCCGACGGCGACCAGTACGCCGCCCGGATGCGCTTCGCCGCCGCCTTCGGCCGCCGCTTCGAGCCGCTCACCGCCTTCCCGGTCCACCCGGTCGAGGACGTCACCGACGCGGTGGGCCTGCTCTGGGTCCAGGACGGCGGCACCTACGGCAGCAGCGACAACCGCGACCTCGCCGTCTACCTGCGCGGCATGCTGCTCGCCGAGGACGCCCGCGACCTGCTGCCCCGCTGGGCCGGGTTCATCGGCGGCGTGGTCGAGTCCAACCGGCTCACCCCCACCGCCAGCCGCGAGGACCTCCAGCGCGACGAGCACTACCATGCGCTGCGCAAGGCCCTCGCCGACGCCATCGTGGACGGCCTCTACGAGACCGCCCGGCTGCGGCCCGCCGCGTGGCGCCGCATCCTCGCCCGGCACGGCAACGACCTGCTCGGTGCCGCGCTCTGCGACGACCGGCTGTTCACCCTGCTCGCCGACGACGTCCCGGTGCCCACCTCGCAGGGCGACCTCACGGCCGGCGCGCTGCGCGCGGCGGGAGGCGGCGCGGTGCACGTCGCGCTCGGCAGCGGCGGCGGCTTCGAGGAGATGCTGTACCGGGCGATGCGGGTGCCGATCGCCCGCGGCGACCGCTACGCCGTCCTGCCGTTCCTGCGCCGCTACGCCCAGCTGCGCGGCTGCCGGGTGGTCGAGCTGGGCAGCGAGCAGGGCGACCGCGAGCTGTTCCGCGACCCGGAGCGCCCGCTGCCGGAGCACGAGTCGGCCTGGCTGGCCGGCGCCCTCGCCGACCCGGGCGAGCAGCTCGTCCCGGCCCGCTTCGACCCGCCCGGCCTGCCGCTGGTGCTGGTGCCGGACCGCGAGGCCGAGCTGAAGGCCCGGATCGAGGACGACCGGGCGGACGCCCGGATACCCTCGGCCGCCCTGCGGCTGGCCCGCGCCTTCACCGCCCGCACCGACGGCGAGGTCCGGGCCCGGCTCTACCTCAACCTGGCCAGCCCGGCGGTCCAGGACCTGCTGGCCGCCTACCGCGGCGGGCACACCGGCAGCGCGACCGCCGCCGGGCTGCTCCGCTCGATCAAGGTGATCATGGCCGCGGCCTCGTCCGGACCGTCCGAGGGCGACCTCACCGCCGCGCTGGCCGGCATCGGCACCGCGGTCTCCGCCCTGACCGCCGCCGTCCCGGCCGGTCTGCCGGAGGTCCCGGACAGCCCCGGCGCGCTCTCGGAGGAGCGGTGACGGACGGATTGTCAGTGGGGTGCGGTAGACACCTCATCAGCACGACGCAGGGGGAGCAGGCATGACCACCGACATCTGGGCCTGGGTGCGCGACACCCACCGGCAGCTGGCCGAGGCCGGCCACCACCGGCTGGCCGACGCCATCGTCGAGCTGCCCGAGCACGCCACCGAGGGGCGAAACGAGCAGCTCGACGCGCTCTACCCGGAGGCCGTGGCCGCCGCCCGGGCGCTCGGCCTGCCCTGGGTCGAGGTCTACCTGCGGCACTGGCGGATGCAGAACCTGCTGAACAAGCGCCAGCAGGGCGAGGCGGTGCTGCCCGAGGCGGTCGACCTGCTGGACTTCGCGCACCGCGAGGAGACGGCGAACTGCCCGCAGTCCGTCTGCGTGGTGCAGGACTTCGCGATCTGCCACGCCCGGGTCGACGGACCGGGGTACGTGGCCGAGCGGCTCGCCGTGGTCGGCGAGACGCTGGACCGGATCGAGCCCGACCGGGCCTGCTACGACTGCCTGTCCCGCGAGTACTCCGACGCCCTGGAGGACGACGGCCGGGCGGCCGAGGCGCTGGACCACCTGGACTCCGCGGCCAACCGGATGCGGGCGGCCGGCCAGCCGGTCTCGCTCCGCTTCCACCAGGCCCGGGCCGGCACCCTGCACCTGCTGGGCCGGCACGAGGAGGTGCTGGAGCTGCTGGCGACCGCCGAGCGGGCCGAGCAGACGCAGGGGCGCCGGCTGGACGAGCGCGACCAGCGCTGGGGCGCCCTGCTGCGGGCCCGCGCGCTCGCCTCGCTCGGCCGCACCGAGGAGGCGCTCGCCCTGCTGCCCGAGCGGGCCGAGGCCGAACGGCACGCCGACCTGCGCACCGCCTGGACGCAGACGGTCGAGCTGCTGGTCGCGGCCGGGGCCCGGGAGAACGACGCCGAACTGGGCGCCGTCCTGGCCGGCTGGGTCGGCTACCTGGACGGCGTCGGCGCGCACCGCCCGTGCGTGGACCTGCTGCTGGCGGCGGGGCGGCTCGCGCTCGCCCGCGGTGCCCGTACGGTGGCGCTCACCCTCGCCGCGACCGGGGAGCGCAAGCTCACCCGGCTGCGGCGCACCGACGGCGTGTCGGAGCAGGTCGCGGCGCTGCGCGCGGCCGCCGAGGCACTGCCGGAGCCCGAGCTGCCCGTCCCGCCGGGCGAGCTGACGGCGCACCTGGCCGAGGTCCGGGTGCCCTACGAGACCGGCGCCGACCTGCTCTCCGTCGCCCTGGACCGGTACCGGGGTGAGCAGGCCGGCGCCACCGGACTGGCGGTGCTCCTGGCCACCGTGCTGGGCGGCCTCGGCCACGCCCGCGCCGCGGCCGACCTGCTGTGGCGGTACCTGGAGGACGACCCGGCCGACCGCGAGCTGACCGGCGCGCTCGGCGAGATGCTGATCGAGGCCCGGGACGCCGAGGGCGTCCGCCGCCTCGCCGACCGGGTGGCCGCCTCCGCCCCGGCCGACGGACACTGGATACGCGCCCGCTGGGCCGCCGCCGAGGGCCGCTGGGCCGAGGCGCTGGAGCAGTGCCGGGCGATCCTGGCGCTGGACGACGAGGTGATCAACACCCGCCGCCTCGCCGCCCACGCCGCCACCGAGCTGGGCGACCACGCCACCGCGCAGCGGATGTACCTGGAACTGCTGGAGCGCGCGGCGCCGGCCGCGGACAGCGCGAAGGACAGCGCCGAGGACAGCGCCGAGGAGGACGGCCACCGGGCGGTCCGGGAGCCGGACCTGTGGCACCTGATCACCGCGGCCACCGCCAACCGGGACTGGGCGGTGGTCCGCTCCACCGGCGCGCTGCTCGACATCGAGTTCGACGAGCCCGAGGGCCCGGTGGACGAGGAGTGGCAGCTGGTCACCATTCGGGCCACCCGCACCAACGGCGCGACGTCCGACCTGCCCGCCCTGCGGACCGGCCCGGCCACCGCCCGCATCCTGCCCGTGCTCGGGGACGACCTGACGCTCAACCACGGCGACGTGGTGGTCTTCGCCCCGGCCCTGCTGGAGCGCCCGCCGGCCGAGGACGCCCCCGAGGAGGAGCGGCAGCGCTGGCGCCCGGTGTTCGAGCTGCTCACCCTGCTCGACCCGGCCGGGTACACCACCTACTGGATCGACGGCGGCTGGCCCGGCGACGAGCCGTGGTCAGCCCTGCGGGAGGAGCTGCACGGGGCGGGGTACGCGGTCTGGGTGTACAGCGGGGAGCAGTACCGGATCACCGACCCGGCGGACGGCGGCGACACCCTGCCCGGTGTCTACGCGGCCCTCGGCGTCCCGCCGACCGCCTCGGCCGCCGAGGCCGACGCCCTGCTGCTGCGGCTGACCGAGGGCTGGGCCCACCCGCTCGCCTGGGCGGAGCTGGCCAAGGCGGCCGGCGCGGCCCCCGCCCGGCACGAGGAGATCGTCGAGCGCTACGGGCTCTGACCGTCCTCGACCGCGCGGCCCCGGCGGGCCGGCCCCTCCCGGGCCCCCGCCGGGGCCGCGCGCGTTCCCGGCCGTCCCGCGCGCTCCGCGCCCCGCCGTGTGCGGGCCGGCCCGGGAACCATTCCGCCTCCAGTCGAGTCTTTGTCAATGCTTTACTGTTTCATTGCCAAGACTCGACCTCCCGGAGTGCCCGCACCGTGACCAGCCTCGCCCTCGGCCCGTCCTGGCTCGATCCGACCACCCTGATCTCCACCTTCGGCCTGATCGGCATCCTGGCCATCGTCTTCGCCGAGTCCGGTCTGCTGATCGGCTTCTTCCTGCCGGGTGACTCGCTGCTGTTCACCACCGGCCTGCTGGTGGCCGGCGGCACCTACCTGCACCAGCCGCTCTGGCTGGTCTGCGCGCTGATCGTGGTCGCCGCGGTGGCCGGGGACCAGGTCGGCTACCTCTTCGGCCGCAAGGTCGGCCCGAGCCTCTTCCGCCGTCCCGACTCCCGGGTCTTCAAGCAGGAGAACGTCGAGAAGGCCGCCGCCTTCTTCGACCGGCACGGCCCCAAGGCGATCGTGCTGGCCCGCTTCGTGCCGATCGTGCGCACCTTCACCCCGATCGTCGCCGGGGTGAGCAGGATGAACTACCGCGGCTTCGTGGTGTTCAACCTGGTCGGTGGCGTGCTGTGGGGCGGCGGCGTCACCGTGCTCGGCTACTTCCTGGGGCAGATCCCGTTCGTCCGGGACAACATCGAGGCCATCCTGGTCGGCATCGTGCTGGTCTCGGTGATCCCGGTGGCGATCGAGCTGCTGCGGGCGCGCCGCTCCGGCGCGGCGTCCGCCACCCGCCACCGCGCCGGGTAGGCGTCCGCCGCTCCTGCCACGGGACGCCGCGTACATGTGCGTCCGGCTGTTCGATCAGGCAAGGTGTAACCCGAGATCGAGCGGTGGCCGGAGGCCGCCAGGGGTGGCAAGGAGCGGAAGTGCCTAAGCGGGGCCGACCGGGTACGGGCAAGCGGGCCAGGGGAGGCAGGGCGGTCCGGCAGGCGCGGCAGGCACCCCCGAAGCCGGTGCACCCCGCCGACGCCCCGCCCACCGAGGGCCTGCTCGGCTACCCCGCCCCGCCGGTCGAGCCCACCACCGTCGTCCCGCTCGCGCTGCCCGTTCCGGAGACCAAGGGCCTGCTGGCCCCCGAGCCCGAGCCCGAGCCGGTACCCGAGCCGGTACCCGGGCCGGCGGTCCGCGCCGCGACCGGACCGGCCGGGACCGAGCGCCCGGCCCGTCGCCGTTCGGTCGCCGAGGACACCCTCACCCCCGAGGAGTGGCGGGCGGCCGGCTACACCCCGCCCACCGGCATCCCGGTCCCGGACCTCACCGCCGGCGCCCCCGGCGAGGCGCCCTGGCCGGACCGGATGCGCACCCTGCTGCGCACCCCGATGTCCGAGCGGCCCGCCTTCGAGCGCACCGCCCGCGAAATGCACCCCTCCGCGTCCGTCACCCGCAACGTCCCGCGCATCCTCGACCTGACGCTGCGCATCGGCGAGTTGCTGCTGGCCAGCGGCGAGGCGGCCGAGGACGTCGAGGCGGCGATGCTCGGCATCGCGCACGCCTACCGGCTGGACCGCTGCGAGCCGCAGGTCACCTTCACCCTGATCGGCATCTCGTACCAGCCCTCGCTGGTCGAGCCGCCGGTCACCGCCGACCGCGTGGTGCGCCGCCGGACCTCCGACTACACCCGGCTCGACGCGGTGTACGCGCTGGTCGCGGACATCACCGCGGAGAACGTGACGGTCAACGACGCCTACCGCCGGCTCGCGCTGATCCGCCGCAACCGGCACCCGTACCCCGCCTGGTTCCTCGCCCTGACCACCGGCCTGCTGGCCGGCGCGGCGACCTTCCTGGTCGGCGGGCGGGTGGACGACAAGGCCTGGCTGGTGTTCGCGAGCGCCTTCGTCGCGGCCGTCCTCGGCGACCGGCTGGCCTCCGCGCTGGCCCGGCGCCGGCTGCCGGAGTTCTACCAGTTCGTGGCGGCCGCGATGCCGGCCGCCGCCTCCGGCATCATCCTCTCGCTCAACGACTGGGGCCTGCGCGGCTCGGTCGTGATCACCGGTGGCCTGTTCGCCCTGCTGCCCGGGCGCGCCCTGGTCGCCGCCGTGCAGGACGGCCTGACCGGCTTCTACATCACCGCCGCGGCCCGCCTGCTGGAAGTGATCTACCTGGTCGCGGGCATCGTGATCGGGGTGATGGTGATTCTCTACCTGGGCGTCGGCTTCGAGGCGAACCTGCGCCCGGACGAGAGCCTGGTGGGCGTCAACTACCCGCCGGTCCAGATGGTCGCCGCGATGCTGCTGACCCTGGCCTTCGCGACGCTGCTCCAGACCGACCGCCGCACGCTGGCCCTGGTCACCGTCAACAGCGGCATCGGCTGGGCCAGCTACGGTGCGCTGGTGTACAACGCGGGCGTCAACCCGATCGCGGCGACCGGCGTGGCGGCCGGGCTGGTCGGCCTCTTCGGCCAGCTGATGGCGCGCTACCGCAACGGGTCGGCGCTGCCGTACGTGACCGCCGCGATCGGTCCGCTGATGCCCGGTTCGGCGCTCTACCTCGGGATGCTCGCCTTCGCCCAGGGGCACTCCAGCGCCGGCCTGGTGTCGGTCTTCCGGGCGGCGGCGATCGCGATGGCGCTGGCGGTCGGGGTGAACCTGGGCGGGGAGATCGCCCGGCTGTTCCTGAAACTGCCGGTCGGCGCCGAGCGCCCGTCGCTCTACCCGGTCGTGCCGCGCCGGGCGGCCAAGCGCACTCGAGGGTTCTGACCGGACGTCGGGCCGGTGCCGGGGCGATGCGGTCCCCGGGCCCAGGCCCCGGCCCCCGGGCCACGTCACGGCAGGCAGGACGCAGGACCAGGAACGAAGGTAAGACCCATGACGACACTGCTGGACGGCTACCGCGAGCACATCGTCGCCGCGCACAAGCAACCGCTGTTCCTGCTGCTGGTCGGATTCATCACCTCTTTCGTCTTCATCCGGTTCAGCGTCCGGATGATCCGCGCCCAGGTGCGCTGGTGGCCGGGCAACGTGACCCCGGGCGGCCTGCACATCCACCACATGGTGTTCGGCCTGGGCTTCCTGCTGCTCGGCGGCATCGGGGTGTTCGCCACCTACGGCGGGCACCCGTGGATCGACGTGTTCGGCCTGGCCTTCGGCATCGGCTGCGGTCTGGTGCTGGACGAGTTCGCGCTGATCCTGCACCTGGACGACGTGTACTGGAGCGAACAGGGCCGCAAATCGGTGGACGCGGTGATCTTCGGCATCCTGTTCACCTCCCTGCTGCTGGTCGGGTACGTGCCGCTCGGCGTGGTGCCCGGCGAGGAGACCAGGTGGGGCCTGATCACGATCATCTCGGTGAACTCGCTGGCCTCGGTGATCACCCTGCTCAAGGGCAAGGTGTGGACCGGCCTGCTCGGGATCATGGTCCCCGGCCTGTCCTGGATCGGGGCGATCCGGCTGGCCCGTCCCAGCAGCCCGTGGGCCCGCTGGCGGTACGCCACGCGCCCCCGCCGCCGGGCGCGTGCGCTGCGGCGCGAGCGCCTGCTGCACCGGCGCGCGGACCGGGCCCGCACCTGGCTCTTCGACCTGATCGCCGGCGCCCCCGACAAGGTGCCCGCCAACCACCCGGCGGCGCACCGGGTGGCCGAGCGGATGGCCGCCCGGGCCAGCGCCCACCTCGACGCGCACGCCGCCCGGGCGCTGGCCCGCCGTCAGGCCCGGCTGGCCGACCGTCGTTCGGCGGCCGCCGCCGGGACGGCCCGGGGCGCGGCGGACCCGGCGCTCGGATCGGCCGAGGCCGGTCCGGACCGCTCCCGCCTGGCGCAGCAGCGCCGTCGTACGGTCCGGGCCGGGCGCAGCCGGGTCTTCGCCGTGGGGCCGACCGGGCTGGAGAGCCGGCCGGAGCGGCACCACCGGCTGCGCACCCACACCCGTCGGATCGGCCGGTAGCCCGCCTCCTGCGCGCGGGTCCCGGTCCGTGTCCCCGTGTCCCGGCTTGTGTCCCGGTCCGGGTCCCCGCCCGTGTCCCGGCTTGTGTCCCCGTCCGTTTCCCGCCCGTTTCCCGCCCGCCCCGCGGTCCGGTCGGAGCCGAGGCTTGGTCAGATCATCCGATGGTCACCCGACCGGCGGAGCACTTTCCGGGTGTGAAGGCCGCCGGAATTGAGAACATGAGCATCATGTGACCGTTCTGTCACGTGATGGGATGATTCATCGGATCCCCGCCGACCCCCGGGCCGCCGACCGCCCGTACGCCGCGCGCCGTCCGACGCCGTCCCCTCCGGACCCGTCAGAAGGGATGTCGCGTGGCGCGCAGGATCCTGCCGACCCTCCTGTTGTCCCTCACCGCCCTGCTCGGGCTGCTCCCCGCCGCCCAGGCCGCCCCGGCCGACCCCGAACCGACGGCCGGCCGGGCCGTGGGCGAGGACCCGTACCCGACCACCGAGGAGATCGACCGGGCCCGGGCCGAGGCCGAGGGCAAGGCCTCCTCGGCCGCCGCTCTGGAGACCGCGCTCACCGCCGCCCGCACCGAGCTGGACCGGGCCGGGCGCACCGCCGAACAGGCCGTCGAGGCCTACAACGGCGCCCGGCTCGCCCTCACCCGGGCCCGCGCCGAGGAGGTCGCCGCCGCGCGGCGCGCCGCCGCCGCCGAGACCGAGCGGGCCGCCGCCGCCGAGGACGCGGCCCGGCTCGCGGCCGAGACGTACCGGCAGGGCGCGGGTGCCGAACTGTCCGCCCTCAACGCCCTGCTCGGCGCCCACGGCGCGCGCGACGCGGGCGACCGCGCCGCCGCGGTCGGCCAGGTCAGCGAGCGCACCCGGCAGATCCTGGACGCCGCCACCTCCACCGCGGCCGCCGCCCGCGGTGCCTCCGCCGCCGCCCGGGCCGCCACCGAGGCCGCCGGGAAGGCCGCCGCCGAGGTCGGCGCGGCCAAGGTCGGGGCGGAGCGGCGGCTGGCCGCCCAGCAGGACGAGGTGGCCGCCGCCGGGCGGCGCCGCGAGCAACTGCTGGCCGAGCTGGCCGCCGCCCGGAACACCACCGTCGAGCTGGAGCGCCGGCGCCGCGAGGCCCTGGAGGAGATCGCCGCCCGCGAGGCCGAGGCCGCCGCCCGCGCCGCCGCCGAGCAGGCCGCGCGGGAGGCCGAGGCCGCGACGGCGGCAGCGGCCGCCGCTGCCACCAGGGCCCACGCCGCACCGCCCCTCGCCCGCCCGTGGTCCGCCGAGGGCGCGGCCGCCGCCATCGCCTTCGCCAAGTCCAAGATCGGCCTGCCGTACGTCTGGGGCGGCGAGGGCCCGGGCGGCTACGACTGCTCCGGGCTGACGATGATGGCCTGGCGCGAGGGCGGCCGGCAGCTCAACCACTTCGCCGCCGACCAGTACGCCCAGAGCACCCCGATCGGCTACCGCCAGCTGCGCCCCGGCGACCTGGTCTTCTGGACCGACACCGGGCGCGCCGCCGACATCCACCACGTCGGGCTCTACATCGGCGACGACCAGATGATCGAGGCCCCGCGGGTCGGCATGCCGGTCAAGCAGGCCAGCCTCTGGATCATGGGGACCCCGGACTTCTACGCCAGGCCCTGACGCCCGGGCCGGCGGGTGCCGGTCAGCACCTCACGGGTGCGACCGGCCCCGCCCCCTGCGCGGCGGCCGCGAGGACCGGGGCGGGCGCGACCGGGGCGTCCCGCGGGGCCGGGTCGGCGCGAGGCACTCGGCACCGAGGGCGTCCGGGAGGCCGAGCCGGCCGCCGTTCCACCCGGCTACCGGCCGGCCACGGCGGCCACCGCCCGGCGGCTGTCGCGCAGCCGCACCACTGTCCAGCCCCAGAGCGCGGCGACCGGGAGCGACACGAGGAATACGGCGAACGCGCCGCCGACCCGGCCGATCATCTCGGAGTCGCAGGCCTCGGCCAGGTGGAAGCCGGTCGGCTGGTAGAAAGCCGGTGAGCCGCACAGCCCGTTGCCCGGCGCGAGGACCTGCCAGAGTGCCCAGAGCCAGCCGGCCACGGTCAGCCCGCCGACCAGCTTCGCCGTCAGCGCCCGGCTCTCGTACTCCTTCAGCCTGCGGACGTACTCGTCCTCCATGGTGCCCCCCCGAAGCGGATCGTCTGTACCTGAACCGGCACGAGGATGCCAGGCGGGCCGGCCCGGGCGCCACTGTCGGTGGGGCGCGCTAGCGTGACCGCGAGGACCGGCACTGAGGAGGCGTCGTGCGACTGCGGGATGTTCGGGCGGGGGACGTCGGGGCGTACGTCCGGATGCGCTGCGACCCGGTGATGATGGCCGAACTCGGCGGCCCGCTGCCCCGGGCGCGGGTGGAGGAGCGGCTGCGCGCGGACCTGGCCCTGGTGGCCGGGGACAGCTCCTGGATCAGGATGATCGTGCCGGACGGCGCGCAGGACGGAGAGGCGGCGGGCATCGTCACGCTCTGGTCGGACCAGGAGGACGGCGAGAGCGTCTCCGAGATCGGCTGGATGGTGCTGCCCGAGCACCAGGGGCGCGGCCTCGCCAAGGCGGCGGTCCGCAGCGTGCTGGACGCCGCCGCCGAGGACGGCCGCTGGGGCGAGGTGCACGCCAACCCGGGGACGACCAACGGAGCGTCCAACGGGATCTGCCGGGCGCTCGGCTTCCGGCTGGTCGGCGAGCGGGACCTGGACTTCGCGGACCGCGTCCTGCGCACCAACCACTGGGTGGTGGTGCCCGGCGAGCACCACGGGTCGGGCACGGAATAATTCGGATGCCACCCCCCGGAGGGCCGCCGTACGGTGGCCCCATGGGCAACAGCATCGATCACACGGACGTCGACAGCGTGAGCGGGCTCCAGGTCCGGGCCGTCTCGGTGGACGAGGTGGCGGAGTGGAACCGGGCGCTCAACTTCGGCTTCCTGCGCCCCCACGTGCCCGTCGCGGAGGACCTGCGCCGCCGGCAGTGGGAGCCGGGCCGGATGCTGGCCGGCTTCGACGGCGAGCGCCAGATCGCCACCTACCGCAGCTTCGACACCGAACTGACCGTCCCCGGCGGGTCCGTCGTCCCGGCCGACGCCGTCACCAACGTCACGGTGAGCTCCACCCACCGCCGGCGCGGCCTGCTCAGCGCGATGATGCGCCGGGACCTCGCGGCCGCGGCCGAGCGCGGCTGCGCGGTCGCCGTCCTGATGGCCGCCGAGTACAACATCTACGGCCGGTTCGGCTTCGGTCCGGCCACCCACGGCAGCGGCTGGAGGATCGACCTGCGCCGCACCCGCGGTCTGCGCGAGGGCCTGCCGGGCGTCCCCGGCGGCCGGATCGACTTCGTGACCATGGCGGAGCTGCGCGAGCTGGGCGCGGACCTGTACGAGCGCTGGCGGCGCACCCAGCCGGGCGCGATCGAGCGCGACGCGCTCTGGTGGGAGCGCACCAGCGGCGAAGTCCGCACGCCCGGCGACGACTTCAAGGAGCCGTTCGCCGCCGTCCACCGGGATGCCGCCGGCACGGTCACCGGCCTGGTGCTCTACCGGATCGACCCCAAGTGGGACGGCGCCTACCCCGACGGCACGCTCTCCGTGGACGAGTTCATCGCTCTCGACCTGCCCACCGCCGTCGAACTCTGGCGCCTGGTGCTGTCGGTGGACTGGGTGGCCCGGGTCGAGGTGCGCAACCTCGGCCCGGACGACCCGCTGCCGCTGCTGCTCCAGGACCCGCGCGCGGCCACCCCGCACGAGGACAACGGAGACCTCGTCTGGGTGCGAGTGCTGGACGTCGAGGCCGCGTTCCGCGCCCGCAGCTACGGCGCCCCCGGCCGGGTGGTGCTGGAGGTCGACGACAAGCTGGGCTACGCCTCCGGCCGTTGGGCGCTGGAGGCGGCCGAGGACGGCACCGGCCGCTGCACCCGGACCACGGACGACGCCGACCTCGCGCTCGGCGCCTCGGAGTTGGGCTCGCTCTACCTGGGTGCGGAGACGGCGTCGAGGCTGGCCGCGGCCGCCCTGGTCGGCGAGCTGCGCCCGGGGGCGGCGGCCGCCGTGGACCTGCTGCTGCGCACCCCGGTGCGGGCCTGGACGCCGACCGAGTTCTGAGCCCGTTCCAACACCGGAGGCCGGCCCGTTTCGCGGGCCGGCCTTCGGTGTTGCCGCGGGCGCTACTTGACCGCCGTCTTGCCGATGGTGGGCAGGATGAAGTCCTGGATCAGGCCCTTGGCGTCGCGGACGATCGGCCGGAACACCCGGTAGCGCGAGAGGTTGATCACCCGGGCCGCCATGGGGGTGGACCGGCGGACGAACTCCCGTGTGCGCTCGGTGTCCTCGGTCCGGTCGAAGACCCAGTAGAGGACCACGATCATCAGGTACAGCCAGAGCACGTCGGGCAGGAGCTCGACCAGTTCGGCGTCCAGTTTGGGCGCCAGCTCCGAGCCCTGGAGGACGTCGCGGAACAGCTCGACCGCCGTGGCCCGGGCCGGGTGGGAATCGTTGGAGAACGGGCTCAGCGAGCTGGTCGGGTCGGCTGCCGTCCGGAAGAACTGCGCGGCGAACTCGTGGTACGGCGCGGCCGTGTCGAGCCAGGAGGTCAGTGCGATCTCCAGCCGCTCGGAGAAGTCCCGGGTGTGGGACATCCGGCGCTTGGCGTCGGCCGCGTGCTCGTAGGTCATCCGGTCGTAGAACCCCTGGATCAGGAATTCCTTCGCCGAGAAGTAGTAGTACGCGTTGCCCACCGAGACGCCGGCCTCGGTGGCGATGGCGCGCATGGTGGTCTTCTCGTAGCCCCGTTCCTGGAACAGCCGCATGGCGGTCTCCAGGATCAGGGCACGGGTCGCCTCACTCTTGTCGGTCTTGGGCCGGGCCCGGCCGCCGGGCAGTGCTCCGCCCTCCGGCCCGGTCCCGCTCCCCGGGTCGGGCGCGGCCGGAGCCCCGGCCGTGCCGTTCTCGCCGTCCGTTCGGTTCGTCGCTGCCAGGTCGTCCACGAGCACGAGCCTAGCCGGAGACGACGTTCCATCCGGTGTCGGTGTTCGTGGCACCGGATGCCCCCTCCGCATCCGGTGCCACGGCGACCCCCCTTATTTCGAACGCGTTCAAAAGCTGAGCGGTACTGTAGACGTATCGGTTGAACATGTTCAACTCCATCTCTATGGGAGGCTGGTCACATGATCAGTTCAGGACGGACCGTCATTCGGCGCGGCGGAGTGCAGGACGCCGAGCCCGTCGCCGAGTTGCACGCCCACAGCTGGCGCACGACCTACCGGGGAATCGTCCCCGACGCGGGACTGGGTGACGGGATGGTCGCCCAGCGACGCGAGCTGTGGACCCTGCGCCTGGACACCGACTGCGCCGACTACGGCGGGCCGGAGAACACGCCCGAACTGCTGATCGCCGAACGAGCGGGCGCGATGGTCGGATTCATCTACCTCGTCCCGCAGCCGGACGGCGGAGTGCTGATCGACAACCTGCACGTCCGCCCCGGCCTGAACGGCGGCGGCATCGGGCGCGAGCTGCTGACCGCGGGCCGCACCCACGTCGCCGAGCGGCACCCCGGGGCCGGACTCTCCCTGGAGGTGCTGCGGGACAACACCCGCGCGATCGCCTTCTACGAGCGCGAGGGCGCCGAGCGGGTCCGGGCACAGGAGGGCGAGTTCCCCGGAGGGTTCCTGCTGCCCGAGTACGTGTACGCCTGGCCGGCCGCGCGCGTGGCGGTCGGGTCCGACCGGGCGGAGCCGGCTGACCGGTAGGAACCGGTCGACGGGACGGTGGAGAGGCGCGAAGGCGGATCGGTGGAAGGGCAGGAGCTGCTGGAGCAGGCCGTCAGTCGACGTCGTAGACGGTCACCGGTACGCCCCGGGCCGTCAGCCGGGCGGTGACCAGCGGTTCGACCCGGTCCCACCGCCCGCCCGCCAGGCCGCAGCCGATCCGCGGCATGTGGACGGAGGCACCGAGCCGGAGCGCGTGCTCACCGAGCGCGGCCAGTCCGGTGTCGATCGCCTCGTACCGCACCGGCACCCCGGTCGAGCGCCCCGTGCGGATGCCGCGCTGGCCGACCAGGTTGGCCACCCAGACGTGCGGATCGACCGCCACCAGTTGGACGGCGCCCAGGCCGAAGTCGTTCTTCGCCCGCTCTCGATGCCAGCGCCGGTACGCGGCCTCGGGTTCGGGCCAGCGTCTGGAGAGCGCGAGCACGAAGCCCTTGCCCCAGCCGCCGAGGTCGTTGCAGACGTGCGCGACCACCTTCACGCCCTTGCCCTGGGGCGTGGTGGCATCGCCTCGGACGTACGTGATTTCCCCCATGCCTCGACGTTAGAGGGTGGGACTGACAATCTGCGCGGCATTTTCCGGGGCCCCACTCGACGCCCCGCCCGGCACTCCACCCGGCACTCCGCCCGGCACCTTCTCGGGCGGTGCGGCGGCCGCCGCACCGCGCGCCGTCAGGTGCCGGCGCCCCGCCAGCGCGATCAGCAGCGCGAGCCCGGCGGCCGCGGCGGGCAGGAGGTAGCCGGTGCCCGGGGCGGCCCGCTCCGCGACCGTCCCGGCGAGCGCCGCCCCGGCCGAGATGCCGACCACGATGCCGGACACCGCCATCGCCATGCCCTCGTTGAACTGCCGCTGCGGCAGCAGCTCCTGGACCAGCGTCATCCCGGTCACCATGGTCGGCGCGGTGGCGGTGCCGGCCGCGAACAGGGCCGTCCCGAGCAGCCCGAGCCCGGCCCCGCCCAGTCCGGCGGCGAGCGGCAGCAGCAGGACCGAGGCCATCGCGGTGGCGCCGAGCAGGAACCGCGTGCCCGGTGCCCGGCGCGGGGTCAGCAGCCCGAACAGCAGCCCCGCGACGCAGGAACCGGCCGCGAACAGGGCCAGCAGCAGCCCGGCGGAGGCCTTGTGGCCGAGCGCGTCGGCGTACGCCACGGTGGTGATCTCGGTGGCGCCGAAGACCGTGCCGGTCGCCAGGAAGGTCAGCACCAGCACCCGCAGCCCGGGCACCCGCAGCGGGGAGCCGTGCCGCGGTCCGGCCGGTTCCCGCCCCTGCGCCGGGGCGGGGGGCAGCGGGGGTTCGGTGCGCCGCTGGGCGGCGAACAGCAGGGCGCCGGTGGCGCCGAGGGTCCCGGCGGTGATCAGTCCGGCCTCCGGGGCGAGCGTGGTGCAGAGCAGCATGGCGAGCACCGGGCCGGCCATGAAGCAGAGTTCGTCCAGGGCCTGTTCGAAGGAGTTGGCCAGGTGCCGGGCGGCCGGGTCGTCCCGGTACAGGTGCGCCCAGCGGGAGCGGGCCATGCCGCCGAGGTTGGGTGCCGCCGAGCCGGCCGCGGAGCAGAGGAGGAGCATCCAGTCGGGTGCGCCGAGCCGGACGCAGAGCAGCAGCCCGGTCAGCGGAACGGCGTTGTACAGCGCGGCCGGTACCGTCACCCGCGCCTGCCCGTACCGGTCCACCAGCCGTCCGATCAGCGGCATCCCGACCGCGCCGGCGACCAGTCCGGCCGCCGAGACGGCCCCGGCCAGCCCGTACGAGCCGCGCCGCTCGGAGAGCAGCACCACCAGGGCGACGCCGTTCATCGACAGCGCCAGCCGGCCGAGCAGCCCGGTCAGGGTGAAGGCGACGGCGCCGGGGGCCGCGAACAGCCGCCGGTAGGAGGTGAGGACGGCGCGCGCGGGCATCGGGCTCCTGTGAGCAGGGGGGAAGGGGGTGCTCACAGCCTGGTGCCGGTGGCGGGCGGCCGTCCAACACCTGTTTCGCCGCACTCACAACACGCTGTTGTTAATCTGCCGCCCATGCCCCGTGACCTGCACCCCCGCCTGCTCCGCGGCTTCGTCGCGACCGCCGAGACCCTGCACTTCGGCCGGGCCGCGGAGCGGCTGCACACCGCCCAGCAGGCACTCAGCCGGGACGTCCGGACCCTGGAGGGGCAGCTCGGCGAAGCACTGTTCACCCGCACCACCCGCAGTGTCGAACTCACCCCGGCCGGGCGGCGGTTGCTGCCCCGGGCGCGCGGGTTCCTCGCCCTGCACGACGAGATCCTCGCCGAGGCCGCGGCCGGATCCGGGGCCGCCGCCCGGCCGCTGCTGCTCGACCTCAACAGTGACGTCACCGGCCCGGACCTCACCGCCGACCGGGTGCTCGAACGGGCCCGGGCCGCCTGGCCGGAGGGCGAACTGCTGGCCCGCTTCCACGGCGGACTGGCCGCGGCGGCCGCCGAACTGCTGGCCCACCGGCTGGACGCCTCCTTCGGCCGCTTCGCCGGGCTGCCCGCCCCGGTGCGCGGTCGACTCGTCCAGCTGCCGGTGCGGTTGGAACGGATCTCGGTGATGATGGCGGACACCCATCCGCTGGCCGACCGCTCCGTGCTGCGCCCGGCCGAGCTGGCGGGGCACCCCGTCGACGTCTGCGCGGGCAACCCGGCGACCACCGAGTGGGCCGACCTCGGCACCCGGCTGCTGCGGGAGCACGGTCTGACGGCGGCAGCGCCGTACGTGCCGCCGGTGGGCGTGGACGAGACGGCCCGCTACCTCGCCCGGCACGGCGATCCGATGCTGACCACGGTCGGCGGCCCGCGGATCCCGGGGACGGTGAACGTGCCGCTGGTGGAACCGGTGCCGCTGAGCCTGGTCAGCCTGGTGCACCGGTCGGGGGAGCGTCACCCGGGGCTGCGGGCGCTGGCCGCCGCGGCCGGTGCGCTCGGCGCGGCCGAGGGCTGGCTGCGCCGCCCGCCGGGCAGCTGGCTTCCCGAGGCGGACGCGGCGCTGCTGCGGTAGGGGCGGACGCGGGCGGCCGTCACGTGAAGACCGCCCCTGCCCCGGGGGGAAGGGCAGGGGCGGTGCTCGGGGAGACGGCCGGCTCAGGCCGCCTTGACGGCGGAGATGTCGAAGCTGAGCTTGACCTTCTCGCCGATCAGCACGCCGCCCGTCTCCAGCGCGGCGTTGTAGGTCAGGCCGAACTCGGTGCGGTCGACGACGGCCTTGCCCTCGAAACCGACCCGGTCGGCGCCGTACGCGTCGGTGGCGCTGCCGGTGTACTCCAGGTCCAGCACGACCGGGCGGGTGGTGCCCTTGATGGTGAGGTCGCCGGTCATCCGGTACGAGTCGCCGCCGATCAGCTGGGCGGAGGTGCTGCGGAAGCTGATCTCCGGGTGGGTGTCGACGGCGAAGAAGTCGCCGGTGCGCAGGTGCTCGTCGCGCTGGGCCTGGTTGGTGTCGACGCTCGCGACCTTGATCACCAGCTCGGCCGAGGAGTTGCCCGGGTGGGTCCCGTCCAGGTGCAGCTTGCCGTCGTACTCGGTGAAGCGGCCCTTGACGTTGGTGACCATCGCGTGGCGGACCGAGAAGCCGATCTCGCTGTGGGTGTTGTCGACGGTCCAGTCGCCGGTCAGGTGGGCGAGGTCCGGGCCGGCCGGGGTCGGGACGGTGGTCGCGGCGGGGGCGGTGACGGTCTTGGTGCGGTTGAACAGGCCCATGGCTTCCTCCTTGGTTCGAAGCCAGTTGTTTAGGCTTCAACTTGTTGGCTCCAGCGTAGGGCAACTTCGTTCAACTTTCAACCATGGCGTTCCGGGTTCCTCCGAACGGCTCAGCGGACCCGCCCTGTCGGACCTCCCGGATAGGCTGCGAAGGACGGTCCCACCCCGCCCGGAAGGCCCCCGATGTTCGTCCTGCACGCGCTCTGGCGGGCGGACGGGCACCTGGCGCTCTGGGCCGAGGACGCCCGCGCCCACCCCGGCGCCGCCGAACCGCAGCCCGACCGGCCCGCCCCGCGCGCCCACCCCTACGCCTGCCCGGCCGGCGAGCTGGCCGCCGTGCTCGGCGGCATCGGTCCGGGCCTCGGCTGGCTCGCCGGACAGGCCCCCGAGCGCTGGGCCACCCTGCTGCTGCCGACCGTCGGCACCGTCCCCGCGCCCTCGCCCGACCTTCCGGTCGCCCCGCCGCGCGGCGGCGCCGTGCTCACGCCCTGGCGGGTGCCGGCCCTGGTCTTCGGGGCCGGGGCCGCCGCCCAGCTGCTCGGTGAGGTCTTCGACCCGGTCTGGGCCGTCACCAGCAGCGATCTGCCCGGCGCCGGACGGGTTGAGGTGGTCCACGGCCCTTCGCTGCGCTGGCTCACCGGAGTGCACGACCTCGCCTGGCGGACGGTCGGCCGCGGCCGGGTCCAGCCGCTGCCCGTGACCGCCGCCGACGGCCGCCCGCAGGCCCGGTGGCGGCCCGACCTCACCCCGGCCGGGCGCCGCGAGGCCGCCGCCCTGGCCGCGGGCTGCCCGCCCGTCCTGCTGGGGGAGTGGCCGCACGGCGCCGACGACGGGGACGCGCTGCTGGGCGCGGCCCTGGGCGCACTGGTGGACGCCGAGGCCCGCGCCGCACTGGCGGACGCCCCGCCCCCCTTCCCGGTCGACGGCGGCGCCGGACCGGGGGCGGCCGTCGCCGAGCGCTGGCTGCACGCCCTCACCACCCCCGACGGCGGGTTCGACGGCTCCCCGCCCGAGGAACTCGCCGAACTGCGCCGCGGGCTCGGCGCCTGGTACGCCGCCGCCGAGCCCGTCGATCCGGCGCTGCGCCTCTGCTTCCGCCTGGTCGAGCCGCTCGGCCCCGACCAGGACGACCCCGAGGGCCGGCCCTCCGACGACGCGTGGCAGCTGGAGTTCCTGCTCCAGGCCGTGGACGAGCCCTCCCTGCTGGTCCGCGCCGCCGACCTGCACGAGGGCGGCGCCGCCCACGCCGCGCTCGCCCGCAAGGGCGCCGACCCGGTCGACGTGCTGGTCGCCGAACTCGCCCGCGCCGCCCACCGCTGGCCCGCCCTGGACGGGCTGCGCCACCGCTCCCGTCCGTCCGCCCTGCCGCTCGGCCGGGCCGGCGCGCTCGACTTCCTGCGCACCGCCGCGCCCGCCCTCGCCGAGGGCGGCTTCGGGGTGCTGCTGCCCGCCTGGTGGCGCCGCCGCCCCCGGCTCGGGCTCGCCCTGCGCGCCACCACCCCGCCCGCACCCGGCTCGCTCGCGGCCACCGCCCAGGTGGACCGGGACGCCGTGGTCGCCTTCCGCTGGCAGGTCGCGCTCGGCCCGGAGGGGGAGCCGCTCACCGAGCGGGAGCTGGCCGAACTCGCCGCGGCCAAGCAGGAGCTGGTCCGGGTGCGCGGCACCTGGCTGGAGGCCGACCCGGCCCAGATCGCCGCCGCGCTCGCCTTCCTCGCCGACCGGCGCGACGGGGTGCTCGCCGCCGGAGAGCTGCTGCGGCTCGCCCTCGACCCGGAGGCGACGGTCGCCGGGCTGCCGGTCACCTCGGTGCGCGCCGACGGCCCGCTCGGCGAGCTGCTCGCCGGGCAGGCCGCCGCCGCCCCGGCCCCGGAGCTGCCGGCGGACTTCCGGGCCGAGCTGCGCCCGTACCAGGAACGCGGGCTGGCGTGGCTGCGGACCATGTCCGGACTCGGCCTCGGCGCCGTGCTGGCGGACGACATGGGTCTCGGCAAGACCGTCCAGACCCTCGCCCTGCTCGCCTCCGAGCAGGCGGAGGCGGCGAAGGCGGCAAAGGCGGCGGACGGGCTGAAGCCGGCGGGCGGGCCGGAGGCGGCGAAGGGGACAGCGAAGGGGACGGCGAAGGGGGCAGAGGACACCGCCGGTCCCACCCTGCTGGTCTGCCCGATGTCCCTGGTCGGCAACTGGCAGCGCGAGGCCGAGCGCTTCGCCCCCGGTCTGCGGCGGTACGTCCACCACGGCGCCGGCCGCCTCGGCGCGGAACAACTCGCCGCGGCCGTCAGGGGCGTGGACCTGGTCATCACCACCTACGGGCTGGTCCAGCGCGACCTCGCCGCCCTGCGCGCGATCCGCTGGCGCCGGGTGGTCGCCGACGAGGCCCAGCACATCAAGAACAGCGGCACCGCGCAGTCCCGGGCGATCCGCGCGCTTCCCGTCACCCGGCACCGGATCGCGCTCACCGGCACGCCGGTGGAGAACCGGCTCGCCGAACTGCACGCCGTCCTGGACTTCGCCAACCCGGGCCTGCTCGGCCCGGCCGAGCGCTTCAAGGAGCGCTACGCGATCCCGGTCGAACTGCACCGCAGTCCCGAACGCACCGCCGAACTCCTCCGCCGCACCGCACCGTTCGTACTCCGCCGGGTCAAGTCCGACCCGGCGGTGGCGGCCGAGCTGCCCGCCAAACAGGAGATGACCGTCTGGTGCAACCTCACCGCCGAGCAGGCGGGCCTCTACCAGGCCGTGGTCGCCGACCTGCTGCGGCGGGTCGAGGGCATCCGGGGCGTGGAGCGGCGCGGCACGGTGCTGGCCGCGATCGGCAAGCTCAAGCAGGTCTGCAACCACCCGGCCCAACTGCTGCACGACGGTTCGGCGGTGGGCGGGCGCTCGGGCAAGGTCGCCCGGCTGGCCGAACTGCTGGAGGAGGCGCTGGCCGAGGGCGACCGGACGCTGGTCTTCACCCAGTACGCGGAGTTCGGTGCGATGCTCCGCCCGTACCTGGAGCGCCGGCTCGGCGAGGAGGTGCTCTACCTGCACGGCGGCCTGCCCCGGGCGCGCCGTGAGGAGCTGGTCGAACGCTTCCAAACCCCGGACGGGCCGGGGGTGTTCCTGCTGTCGCTGCGGGCCGGCGGCACCGGCCTCAACCTGACCGCCGCCAACCAGGTGATCCACCTGGACCGTTGGTGGAACCCGGCGGTCGAGGAGCAGGCCACCGACCGGGCCTTCCGGATCGGCCAGCGCCGGGACGTCCAGGTCCGCCGGCTGGTCTGCGTCGGCACGGTCGAGGAGCGGATCGACGAACTCCTCACCGCCAAGCGCTCGTTGGCCGAGGCGGTGGTGGGGGAGGGGGAGCGCTGGCTCACCGACCTGCCGGTCGAGGCGTTGCGCGAACTGGTCGCCCTCACCCGGGAGGACGCCGTGGCCGAGGAGGACGCGTGAGCGAGGAACCGAAACCGCCCGTGGTCAACGTCGCCGCCTACTGGTGCGGCGACTTCACCCTGCGCCGCGCGCCGGCGGCCGCGGAGGAGGACGGTCCGGACGAGTCCTCGCTGCGCCGCCTCGGCCGCTCCGGCATCACCGTGCACGGCCGCGACCTCGCCGTCGTGCTCGCCCCCGCCTACGAGGCCTTCCGGGGCTGAGCACGGCGGCTACCGTGCGGTAGCGTCGCGCGGGTGACCGACACCCACGACGCGCCGTCGGCCGACTCTCCGTTGGCCGACTCCCGGTTGGCCGACTTCGAGCAGCACCGGCGGACGGTCTTCGGCATCGCCTACCGGATGCTCGGCAGCGTCGCCGATGCCGAGGACCTGGTCCAGGACACCTGGCTGCGCTGGAGCGGCGTCACCGGCCCGGTCGCCGGTCCCGGCGGCTTCCTGGCCCGTACGGTCACCAACCTCGCGCTCAACAAGCTGGACTCGGCCGCCGTCCGCCGCGAGTCCTACGTCGGCCCCTGGCTGCCCGAGCCGCTGGTCACCGAGCCGGACGCGACCGAGGGCGTCGAGCGGGCCGAGACGGTCTCGGTGGCCGTGCTGGTGGTGCTGGAGAGCCTGTCCCCGCTGGAGCGGGCGGTGTTCGTGCTCAAGGAGGCCTTCGGATTCTCCTACCGGGAGATCGCCGAGGCCCTGGACCGCACCGAGGCCGCCTGCCGTCAGGTCGGCAGCCGGGCCCGGGCGCACGTGCGCGCCGGCCGGCCGCGCTACGACGCCCCGCCCGAGCTGCGCCGCCGCGCCACCGACGAGTTCCTGGCGGCCTGCGCCGGCGGCGACCTCAACCGGATGCTCGAACTGCTCGCCCCCGACGTCACCGCCTGGACGGACGGCGGTGGGGTGATCCGCGCCGCGCTGCGGCCGGTCGTCGGTGCCGAGAACGTCGCCCGCTTCGTCCTCGGGGTGCTCGGGCAGCTCGGCGCGGGTGCCGGTGCCCGTCCGGTCCTGGTCAACGGCGACCCCGGTGTGCTGGTCACCGTGGACGGAGCCGTCGACTCCGTGTCGGTGTTCGAATTCGCCGAACAGCCCGACGGCACCGTGCGGATCGCCGGGATCCGCAGCGTCCGCAATCCGCACAAGCTGGCCCACCTCGCCGGCCCCGCGCCCGCGCCCCGCTGGGCCCCCGTCCCTTCCGCCGTCGACGCTCCCGCCCCCGGCGACGGCGCCGACCGGCCCGACCCGGCTTGACCCTCGACCAGGTCGAGCCCGCAGAGTCACCGGCATGGAGAGCGAGCTGCACAGCATCGGCGAACTGGCCCGCGCCAGCGGACTGGGCGTCGGCACCCTGCGCTACTACGACGGCGCCGAGGTGCTCACCCCCGCGTGGGTCGATCCGCAGACCGGCTACCGCTGGTACCGGCCCGGCCAGCTCGCCGACGCCCGGCTGCTGGCCAGGCTGCGCCGGGTCGGCCTGCCGCTGGCGGACGTCCGCGCCGTGCTCGGCGCCGCGCCCGGCGGCGAGGAGGCCCGGCGGGTGCTCGACGCGCACCTGCGCCGGCTGGAGGACGGCCTCGCCGACGCCCGCCGCGAGCTCTCCCTGATCCACGCGATGATCGACCAGAGGGAGCAGCCGATGACCACCACCCCCGCCGGACTCCGGTTCACCGTCCCGGCCGAAGAGCTCGCGGCCGCCCTGGACGCGGTCCGCTTCGCGGTCTGCGGGGACCCGGAGCTGCCCTTGCTCGCCGGCGTGCTCTTCGAGCCCGACGGCCCGGTGCTGCGCCTGGTCGCCACCGACCGCTACCGGATGGCCCTCGCCGAGGTGTCCGCCGCCGGTGACACGTCCGAGCGGCCGGTGGCGGGCACGGTCGTCCCGACCGCGCTGGTGGACGCGCTGCGCGCGCTGCTCGGCTCGGGGGCGGCGGAGGTCGCGCTCACCCTCGGCGGCGGTCCGGTCCGGGCCGAGGTCGGGGAGCACCGGATCGAGGGCGCCGCGCTGGACTTCGACTACCCCGACCACCGGGCCGTCACCCGGCTCGTGCCGGAGCACCGGATCACCCTCTCCGCCGCCGAACTGCGGGCGGCCGTGGCGGCCGGGGCCACCCGTACCCTGCCCTCCGGCCCGGACGGCGCCGACTGCGAGGTCACCGTCCTGACCCTGACCGGGGACGGCCGCCTGACGGTGGCCGACGACCCGGCCCCCGAGGGCTACCGACTGGCCGTCAACCGGGACTTCCTGCTGGAGGCCCTCGACGCCGGCCGCCCCGGGCAGCTGCTCCTCGAACTCGGCGGCCCGATCGCCCCGCTGGCCGTTCGCACGCCCGGTCGTTCGGGCACCTTCTCCGTGCTGATGCCGGTCCGGCTGCCCGAGTCCGGCTGACCGGCGGGCCTCGCCGGGGCTCTGGAAGGATCACCGCATGAGCCCGCACCCCGACGCCCCTGCCCCGGACGTCCCTGCCCTTGACGCCCCCGGCTTCGAAGTCACCGGCTCCGGGGTCCACGTCCCCGCGGAGCAGGTCCGCGCGGTCCACGTTCCGGCCCCCGGCGGCGGCCGGCTGTGGGCGGAGCGCCGAGGAGCCGGCAGCCCGGTGGTGCTGCTGCACGGCTCCGGCATGGACTCCCGGCTGTGGGACGCCGTCGCCCCGGTGCTTGCCCGCCACCACGACGTGATCCGCTACGACGCCCGCGGCCTCGGTCGCTCCAGCACGCCGGAGCGGGCCTTCGACGACGTCGCGGACCTGGGCGCCGTCCTGGACCACTTCGGTCTGCCCGGTGCCGCGCTGGTCGGTCTGAGCATGGGCGGGGAGACCGCCCTGGACTTCGCCCTCGCCCACCCCGGCCGGGTCACCGCGCTCGGCCTGGTCGGCGCTTCGGTCAGCGGCCACGACTGGCCGCCGTCCCCGGAGACCACCGCCTACGCCGAGGCCCGGCGCCGTGGCGACGCGGCGGAGCTGGCCGGGCTGGAGCTCTCCGTCTGGGCCGCCCTGGGCCGCGGCGCACCGGGCGGCGAGCTGATCGCGGCGATGGTCGAGGAGAACGCGGCCCGCCGGATCGTCAGCGAGCACCACCTCGCGGGCGCCCCGGCCCGGGCGGCCGAGCCGCTCCTGGGCACGGTCGCCGCGCCCACCCTGGTCGTCCACGGCGACCGCGACCACCCGGAGATCGCGGCCATCGCCCGGCGGCTCGCCGACGACATCCCCGGCGCCCGCGGCCACCTCGTCCCGGACGCCGACCACTACCTCCCGCTGCGCACCCCCGAACGGCTCATCGAGCTCCTCCTCGCCCATCTGGCCTGACCGCCCGGTCCGTCCGGCCCCGGCCGTGCCCCGACGGGGCGCGCGCGTTTGCTGCCGCTAGCACCCTGCTTGCATTTGCAAGCAGGGTGTTGCAGGCTGTCCGCATGGCCTCACTGAACGTCGGCTCGCTGGGCGAGTACATCCGCGAGCAGCGCCGCAACGCCCAGTACTCGCTGCGGCAGCTGGCGGAGGTCGCCGGCGTGTCCAACCCGTACCTCAGCCAGATCGAGCGCGGGCTGCGCAAGCCGAGCGCGGAGATCCTCCAGCAGATCGCCAAGGCGCTGCGGATCTCGGCGGAGACGCTGTACGTCCAGGCCGGGATCCTGGAGGAGCGGCGGGGCGAGGGCCTGGAACTGCGGGCCTCGATCCTGGCCGATCCGCTGATCAACGAGCAGCAGAAGCAGGCGCTGCTCGCGGTCTACGACGCCTTCCTCAAGGAGAACGCCGCGTCGGCCCCCACTCCGACGGCCGACGGCCCAGCCACCCAGAACACCCACCGGGAGGACCGGTAACCATGCCCATCACCGACGAGATCAAGAAGACCTTCAGCGACCCGACCCCGCTGTACGCCCTGGCCGGCGCCGGGGACCTCGCGTACGAGAAGCTGCGCGAGGTGCCGGGCCGGGTCGAGGCGCTGGCGGCGGACCGCAAGGGCGCTCAGGAGAAGGCCACCGCCACGCTCCAGGAGGCGCAGTCGCTGCTGACCGGGGCGCAGGCCAAGGTCACCGAGACCGTCACCAGCATGCCGACCGACCTCAAGGCCCTGCAGGAGCGGGCCCAGGGCTTCGCGCTGCAGCAGGTGGCCCGCGCGGTCGAGCTGGCGGTGAAGGCCAAGGAGACCTACGACGAGCTGGCAGAGCGCGGCAAGGTCGTGGTGGACAAGGCCCGCCCGGGAGCCTCGGAGGAGGGCGAGCCGTCCGAGCGGCCCGAGCTGACCGTGGAGCCGGTCGAGGTCGCGGAGCCGGTCGGGGTCGCGGAGCCGGCCGAGCCCGCCCCGGCCGCGGAGGGCGGCGCCGAGCCCGCCCCGAAGAAGCCCGCCCGGGCCCGCAAGGGCGCCGCCGACGCCGCGGAGTGACGTGGTGCCCCGAGGGGCACAGTAGGTGACCGTAGGACGTTGACCCCGTTGCGGACGGTCGTCGTGCCAGGATGGGCGGCGGTCGCAGTGCCGGAGTCGAGAGCAGAGGAGATCGAAATGGTCGGAGTGTTGCAGATTCTGGCCTTTTCCTATCTGAACCCGATCTGGTGGGCGACCATCGCCATCCTCGGCTACAAGCTGTTCGCCCTGGTCGACGCGGTCACCCGCCGGGAGGACGCCTACCGGGCGGCCGACAAGAAGACCAAGGGCTTCTGGGTGGCGATCCTGGCGATCTCCTTCGGCTGGGACTTCCTGTTCGGGGTGAACTTCTTCACCGGCATCGGCACCCTGGCCGGTCTGGTCGCCTCGATCGTCTACGTGGTGGACGTCCGCCCGGCGATCCGGGCACTGACCGGAGGCAGCGGCGGCCGGGGCGGCCGGAGCAACACCGGTCCGTACGGCCCCTGGTAGCCCCGGCGGCGGACGACGCGACGGCCCGGGCGGGGAGTTCACCCGCCCGGGCCGTCGCGTGCACGCCGCGTACCCGGCGCATGCCCGGCCGGCGGCGCGGAAGCCCGGCCCGTCAGCCGAGGATCAGCTGCACCGGGTTGCGCTCCAGCAGCAGCACCGCGACGTCGTCGGTCAGCGCCCCGCCGTTCAGCTCCTCGACCTCGGCGATGGCGCTGTCGACCAGCCGCCCCCGGGTCAGCCCGGCGGCCTGGTGGTCGCCGACCAGGTCGGCGAGCCCGTCCTGGCCCAGGCGGCGGGACCCGGCCCCGACCCGGCCCTCGATCAGCCCGTCGGTGTAGAGCAACAGCCGCCAGCCGGCCCGCAGTTCGACCTCGTGGGCGGGCCAGGCGGCCTGCCCGTCGTGGCACGGCAGCAGGCCGAGCGCGGGGCCGGCGAGGTCGGAGGGCAGCGAGATCGGATCGTGGTCCCGGCCGAGCAGCAGCGGCGCCGGGTGCCCGGCGAGGTAGAGCCGGGCCCGCTCGCCGGCGCCGAGCGAGCCGAGGTCGCTGCCGCTGCCGCCGGGCTCGATGACCAGCATGCAGAGCGTCGCGAAGATCTCGTCGCTGCGCCGCTCGTGCTCCAGCACGTGCTGGAGGGTGGTGAGCAGGGTCTCGCCGGTGAGGCCGGCGAAGACCAGGGTGCGCCACGCTATCCGGAGCGCGACGCCGAGCGCGGCCTCGTCCGGGCCGTGGCCGCAGACGTCGCCGATCACGACGTGAACGGTGCCGTCGTCGGTGCGCACGGCGTCGTAGAAGTCGCCGCCGAGCAGCGCGCGGCGGCGGCCGGGGCGGTAGCGCCGGGTGAAGGAGAGCCCGGCGCCGTCGAGCAGCGGGGTGGGCAGCAGGTGGCGCTGGAGGCGGGCGTTCTCCTGGCCGCGCAACTCGGCCTCGACCAGGCGGCGCTGGGACTCGTCGGCGCGCTTGCGCTCGACGGCGTAGCGCAGGGCACGGGCGAGCAGCGGGCCGTCGGTCTCGTGCTTGAGCAGGAAGTCCTGGGCGCCGGCCGCGACGGCGGCCGCGCCGAGCTCGGCCCCCGCGGCGTCGGTGAGCACCACGACCGGGGTGTGCGGGGCCCGGCGGAGCAGTTCGTGCAGGCCCTCCAGCCCGTCCGAGGGGTCGGACGGGTGCGGCAGGTCGGCGGGCGAGGCGAGGTCGAGCAGCACGCAGCCGAACTCGGGGGTGCGGGATCGCCCGCGCCGGGCCCAGGGTGCGGGCGGGGCGAGCAGTTCGGTGGCCTGGTCCAGGCCGCGGGCCCAGTGGATCTCGATCGAGGTGCCGCTGTCGGCCACCGCGGCCTTGATCAGCTGGGCGTCCGAGGCGTCGTCCTCGATGACCAGCAGCCGCAGTGGCGTGCCGTCGGCGGGCCCGTCCGCCGCGGCGGGGCCGTCCGGGTCGGGGATGTGGGACGGGTGGGAGGCGTGCGCGGCCCGTGAACGGGGGTGAGGTATCGGGGAAGTCGCCGTGGCCGGTCCGGTCGTGGCACGGCCGCGGGCATGGCCGACACGGGCGCCGTCATGGGCGCCCGGCAGGTCCGCGGCACCAGGTGCCCGCCCGTCTCCCGTTGCGGGCATCGGTGGTTCCTCCCTTTCCCCGACTGCGTAACGGCCGGCGTCCGTCCGCAGTGCCCGCCTGGCACCGCGCGTCGGGGAACTTCTCGCGACCATAACGTGATCTCCGGGGATTTCTCCGGCCGACCGGCGCCGTTGTGGCTATTGCCACGCCGGTGGCGGTGCGGTGACTGGACTCGGACGACGACTCGGTTCCGTCCCGGCGGATGCCGGGCGGCCCGGGAGAGGGAGCGGGAGCGGGCGATGGTGGAGCGGATCACCCTGGTGGAGGGCGACATCACGGAACAGCCGGTGGACGCGGTGGTGAACGCCGCCAACTCGTCCCTGCTGGGCGGTGGCGGGGTGGACGGCGCGATCCACCGCAAGGGCGGGCCGCAGATCCTGGAGGAGTGCCGCCGGCTGCGCGCCTCGCACTGGGGCAGGGGGCTGCCCACCGGACGGGCGGTGGCGACGGCGGCCGGACGGCTGCCGGCCCGGTGGGTGGTGCACACCGTCGGGCCGGTCTACCGGGCGGAGGAGTACGAGGAGCGGGCGGAGCTGCTGGCCTCCTGCTATCGCGAGTCGCTGCGCACCGCGGTGGCGCTCGGCGCGCGCACGGTGGCCTTCCCGGCCGTGTCGGCCGGGATCTACGGCTGGCCGCCGGCGGACGCGGCCCGGATCGCGCTCGGCACCGTCGCGGAGGTGCTGGACGGCGGTGACGCGGAGGCGGGTGCGGAGCTGGCGGAGGTGCGGTTCGTGCTGTTCGGGTCGGAGATGTACGGGGTGTTCGAACGGGCTCGGCGGGAGCTGTCCGAGCGGGACGCCTGACGGCCGGGTGGGGTGTGGTGCCGGCCGGGTGGCGTGTGGTGTCGCCGCTCGGCCGGGTCCATGGTGGCGTGCCGGGGCGTCAACACGCCAGAGATATTCGATAACTCGTTCGAGTGAATGCATCGGGTCGGTCACCAGCTCCGGCGCTCGCGGGCATGCGCGCGCCCCCGAACCCGGCAGCACGCGCCGGCCAGCCGTTACCGCGCCGGCCCGTCGTTGCGGTGCCGGCCGGCCGTTACGGTGCGAGCGCCGACCAGGGCAGCGTGACCTCGCCCTGCCGCCACCGTCCGCGCGCGTCCACCAGCGGCCAGCCGCCCGCCAGCGCCGTGCAGGCCGCCACCCAGCGCTGCCGCGCCCCGAACGCCCCGTACGGCGCTGCCGCCGCCCAGGCCCGGTCGAAGTCGGTCAGGAAGGCGTGCACCGGCCGCCCGGGCACGTTGTGGTGGATCAGCGCCTTCGGCAGCCGCTCGGCCAGGTCGGAGGGCTGGCCGAGGCCGCCCAGCCGGGCCGCGAAGGTCACCGTCCGGGGCCCCTCCGGACCGAGCGCGACCCAGACGTGCCGCCGCCCGATCTCGTCGCAGGTGCCCTCGACCAGCAGCCCGTCCGGGGCGAGCCGCGCGCACAGCCGCTCCCACACCCCGGCGACCGCCGACTCGTCGTACTGCCGCAGCACGTTGGCGGCCCGGATCAGCTGGGCCGGCGCGCCGCCGTCCAGCGGCACCTCGAAGCCCCCACGCCGGAAGGTGAGCAGCGGCGGCTCGGCGTACGGCAGCGCGGCGGCGACCCGCTCCGGCTCGATCTCGATCCCGACCACCCGGACGTCCGGCCGCACCGTGCGCAGCCGCCCGGCCAGCTCGACGGCGGTCCACGGCGCCGCGCCGTAGCCGAGGTCCACCGCGACCGGCGGGCGCTCGGCGGCGCGCAGCGCGCGGCCGAGGGTGTGGGCGATCCAGCGGTCCATCCGGCGCAGCCGGTTGGTGTTGGTGGTGCCCCGGGTGACCGTCCCCACCGGTCGCCCGGTCCGTCCGCGGGCGGGCGCGGCGGGAACGGGTTCGAAGGAGGCAGCCATGCCCAGAAGGGTAGTCGGGCCGTCGGCGGCACCGCGCTGACCTGGGGCGATGGCGACCGCCCCGGCCGGTGGGCCGGGGCGGGAATGCCGAGCGCGGTCCGTGTGGTTGGCAGACTGGTGGTGATGTGTGCCCGGGACGGGGCAGCGCACACCGGACAACGGGCGGCCCGGTACGGACCGCCTCGACGGGCAGCACAGAGGAGGCTTCAGCCAGGTGATCCAGCACCCCGTCCGTTCGGTCCGCCGTGCCCAGTCGGCCGCCCCCGCGCGCGGCCGGCTCCAGTCGCTCGTCCCCGGCCGCCGCCGTCCGCGCCGGATCGCCATGCTGAGCGTCCACACCTCGCCGCTGCACCAGCCCGGCACCGGGGACGCCGGCGGGATGAACGTCTACATCGTCGAGCTGGCCAAGCGCCTGGCCGACCTCAACATCGAGGTCGAGGTGTTCACCCGGTCGATCTGCTCGGACGACGCGCCGACGGTCGAGCTGGCCCCGGGCGTGCTGGTCCGCCACGTCACCGCCGGGCCGTACGAGGGCCTGATCAAGGAGGACCTGCCGGCCCAGCTGTGCGCCTTCACCCACGGGGTGCTGCGGACGGAGGCGGGCCACCGCCCCGGCCACTACGACCTGGTGCACTCGCACTACTGGCTCTCCGGGCAGGTCGGCTGGCTGGCCGCGCAGCGCTGGGGGGTGCCGCTGGTGCACACCATGCACACCATGGCGAAGGTCAAGAACGCCGCGCTGGCCGCGGGCGACACGCCCGAGCCCGCGGCCCGGGTGATCGGGGAGACCCAGGTGGTGGAGGCGGCCGACCGGCTGATCGCCAACACCACCGAGGAGGCCGCCGAGCTGGCGCTGCACTACGCCGCCCGGCCGGACCAGCTGGCCGTCGTCCACCCCGGGGTCAACCTGGACGTCTTCCGTCCCGGCGGGCCGCGGACGCCCGCCGCCGCACGGGCCCGGCTGGGCCTGCCGCAGGACGCCGCGGTGCTGCTGTTCGCGGGCCGGATCCAGCCGCTGAAGGCCCCGGACGTGCTGCTGCGGGCGGTCGCCGCGCTGCTGGCCCGGCGCCCGGAGCTGCGCGAGCGCCTGGTGGTGCCGGTGGTCGGCGGGCCGTCCGGCACCGGGCTGGCCCGGCCGGAGAGCCTGCACAAGCTCGCCGCCCAGCTGGGCATCTCCGACGTGGTGCGATTCCACCCGCCGGTCGGCCAGGAGCTGCTCGCCGACTGGTACCGGGCGGCGACGGCCCTGGTGATGCCCTCGTACAGCGAGTCCTTCGGGCTGGTCGCGCTGGAGGCGCAGGCCTGCGGCACCCCGGTGGTGGCGGCCGCGGTCGGCGGTCTGCCGGTCGCGGTGCGGGACGGCGAGACCGGCACCCTGGTGCAGGGCCACGACCCGCTGGACTGGTCGTACGCGCTGGAGCCGTACATCACCGACCGGGGCCTGGTGGCGCGGCGCGGCGCGGCGGCGGCCCGGCACGCGGCCGGCTTCGGCTGGGACACCGCGGCGGCGACCACCGCCGAGGTGTACGCCGGCAGCATGGCCCGGCCGGCCGGCCGGATGGCCGCGGCCCGTCGCCGACTGGCCTGAGCGCGGGACGGCCCGGCCTCGGTCGGCCCGTCGCCGACCGGCCCGGGGGCGGCCCGGCGGAACGTCGCGCGGCCCGTCGCCGGCCGGCCGAGGCTGCGCCCGCCCGGTACCGGCGAGTAACGTCACCCCCATGGCAATCCGCACCAAGGACGAGGCCCTGACCCTCCTGCGCACCGCCCTGGACGACGCCGGGGTGGCCTGGGAACCGACCGCCACCGACCCGTACACGCTGGTGGCGGCCCTCCCGGGCACCCGGAAGCTGAGCACCACCTGCGCCCTGCGGGTCGGCGACCACACCCTGTCGGTGAACGCCTTCGTGATCCGCCGTCCGGACGAGAACCACGAGGCCGTCTACCGCTGGCTGCTGGAGCGCAACACCCGGCTGTACGGCGTCGGCTACGCGGTCGACGCGCTCGGCGACGTCTACCTGGCCGGCCGGCTGCCGCTGGAGGCGCTCACCCCGCAGGTCGTGGACCGGCTGCTCGGGACGGTGCTGGAGAACGCGGACGAGCCGTTCAACACCCTGCTGGAACTGGGCTTCGCCACGGCGATCCGCCGGGAGTGGGAGTGGCGGACCAAGCGCGGGGAGTCCACCCGCAACCTGGCCGCCTTCGCCCACCTGGCCGCCCCGAAGGAGCCGCCGGCGGGCGCCCCGGACGCGGACTGACCCGTGCGGTCCGACCCGTTCGGACCGACCCGTTCGGTCAGGCGCCCGCCGGGGTCTTCCCGGCGGGTTCCGCCGCGGGCGCCGGGACCGTGACGACGGTCCCGCCGGGCCGGATGCCCTGGGCGGCGCCGGTCCGCTTGCCCAGCAGCAGGTAGCCGACCGCGGCGACCGTGCCGCAGACTCCGCACGCGCCCCACAGCGCCCCGCCGCCGGCCCGCTCCAGCAGCACCCCGCCGACGGCCGGGCCGAGGAACGAGGCGAGCGACCAGGCGAGCGAGTAGACGCCCTGGTAGCGCCCGCGGGCATGGGTCGGCGACAGTTCGGCGATCAGGCCCATGAGGGTCGGCGTGTAGAGGATCTCCCCGACCGTCCAGACCGCCACCGTGCCGGCGTAGAACCACGCGGACGACCCGGCCAGGGCCGTCAGCCCGAATCCCCAGCCGATGAACAGCGAGGCCGCCGCCAGCATGGCCGACCGGCTGCGGCTCTCGACCCACCGGGTGAGCGGGATCTGCAGCAGCACGATCAGCAGCCCGTTCAGGCCGATGACCAGGCCGTACTCGGTGGACGTGATGCCCCGGCGGCCCATGTCCACCGCGAGGGTGGTGGCACCCTGCTGCAGCACCAGGGCGAGCAGCAGGGTGAGGCCGACCACGGCCATGAAGCGGCGGTCGCGGAACACGGTGCCGAGGCCGACCGCCGGTTCGTCGGCCTTCGCCGTCCGGACGTCGGGCTTCGTCTCCGGGATCCTGACGAAGATCACCACCGCGCACAGCGCCGTGGAGAGCGCGTCCAGCAGGAAGAGCGTGAGGTAGCCGTGGCTGGCGATCAGGCCGGCGACGGCCGAGGAGAGGCCGAAGCCCAGGTTGATCGCCCAGAAGTTCAGCGAGTAGGCGCGGACCCGGTCGGCGACCGGGACGATGTCCGCGATGATCGCCGAGATGGCCGGCCGGGTGGCGTTGTTGCAGAAGCCCACGAGGAAGGCCACCACCGCGATCGCGACCTGACCGTCCGTGAAGCCGAGCACGGCGGTGAACAGCGCGGTGCCGAGCTGGGCGGCGAGCAGGGTCGGACGGCGTCCGACCCGGTCGGTCAGCACGCCGGCGATGATCGCGGAGGCCGCCGAGCCGAGGCCGAACAGGGCGGCGACCAGGCCCGCGTAGGTGGCCGAGTACCCGCGGCTGCTGGTGAGGTAGAGCGCGAGGAAGGTGACCACGAAGGCGCCGAGCCGGTTGACCAGGGTCGAGACCCAGAGCCACCAGAACTGGCGCGGCAGCCCGCCCGCCGTCTCCTGGATCATTCTTCGGAAACCGGCGGTGACGAGCATGTGGGGGCTCCCGGGGGCAGGCGTCCGCCGATCGGTGCGGCAGGCCCGGTCAGCCGACGCTTGTAAGTGTCAGATGCGCGAGGCACACATTACACATTGGGCGAAGGTCCCCACCAGGGGTTTTCCGGGCCCCCACTAAGCTGGGGGCCATGGCTGACACGACGTACCGACTCATCCTGCTCCGCCACGGCGAGAGCCAGTGGAACCAGAAGAACCTGTTCACCGGTTGGGTCGATGTCGACCTCAACGAGAAGGGCGAGAAGGAGGCCGCCCGCGGGGGCGAGCTCCTGGCCGCCGAGGGTCTGCTCCCCGACGTGCTGCACACCTCGCTGCTGCGCCGCGCCATCCGCACCTCGCAGATCGCCCTGGACAAGGCCGACCGGCACTGGATCCCGGTCAGCCGCAGCTGGCGGCTGAACGAGCGCCACTACGGTGCGCTCCAGGGCAAGGACAAGGCCCAGACCCTGGCCGAGTTCGGCGAGGAGCAGTTCCAGCTGTGGCGCCGCTCGTACGACACCCCGCCGCCGGTGCTGGCCGACGACTCCGAGTACTCGCAGGCCGGCGACGCCCGTTACGCCGAGATCCCGAGCGAGCTGCGTCCGCGCACCGAGTGCCTGAAGGACGTCGTGGAGCGGATGCTCCCGTACTGGTACGACGCCATCGTCCCGGACCTCGCCGCCGGCCGGACCGTGCTGGTCACCGCCCACGGCAACAGCCTGCGCGCGCTGGTCAAGCACCTCGACGGCGTCTCCGACGAGGCCATCGCCGGCCTGAACATCCCGACCGGCATCCCGCTGGTGTACGAGCTGGACGCCGACTTCAAGCCCGTCACCCCGGGCGGCCGCTACCTCGACCCGGACGCCGCCGCGGCCGCCATCGAGGCCGTCAAGAACCAGGGCAAGAAGTAAGCCGCTTGCCGCTACGGCCCCGCCCCCGGTCCGACCGGGGGCGGGGCTCGTTCGTTTTCGGTCGGTTCGTTCTCGGTCGGTTCGGGTTCAACCTGACTGCGCGGGAGGGGAGTTGGGCAGTGCATGGGAAACTGGTTCAGACCATTGACGGGCTCGGTCGGCCACTCCTACCGTGAGGGCACCGGACTGGCGCAGGCATGCCGGGATCTCCCCGTCCGGGCCGCCGCACCCCCACGCGCGCGCGTCCGCGCCCCCGGCGCACACTCCATCCACCCCCACGGAGGAGCACCATGCGCACACGTCACATCGTCGGGGCCGCCGTCGCCGCGCTGGCGATCCCGCTGACCCTCGCCTTCCCGGCCTCGTCCCACGGCTGGATCTCGACCCCGCCCAGCCGGGCCGCGCTCTGCGACACCCACGTGGACGGCGTCCCGTGGGACTGCGGTGACATCCAGTGGGAGCCGCAGAGCGTCGAGGGCCCCAAGGGCTTCCCGGCCCTCGGCCCCTCGGACGGCACCATCTGCGCCGGCGGCAACGCCCGCTTCGCCGAGCTGGACGACCCCCACGGCGGCGCCTGGCCGACCACGCCGGTGACGGCGGGCCAGCAGCTCACCTTCACCTGGACCTTCACCGCCCGGCACGCGACCGCCGACTTCCGGTACTACATGACCAAGCCGGGCTACGACGCGAGCCAGCCGGTCACCCGCGCCAACCTGGACCTGACGCCCTTCCTGACCGTCCCGTACGGCGGGAAGCAGGTGCCGAGCACGCTCAGCCACACCGCGACCGTCCCGGGCGGGCGCACCGGGCACCAGGTGGTCGTCGCGGTCTGGACGATCTCCGACACCGGGAACGCCTTCTACTCCTGCTCCGACGTCCGGTTCTGACCTGCGGAAGGCCCGCGGGAGGGTGAGCGGGCGAGCAGGCCGGAACGCGCGAGGTGCACGGTCACGGGTGGGCCGTGCACCTCGGGAGCTCCTCGGGCGGTGCCGCGTTCAGTGGCCGCCGCAGCAGCCGCCGTCGGCGCCTCCGCACTGGCAGGGCGCGCCGGACTGGCAGCCGCAGCCGCAGCCCGGGCCGCAGCCGCAGCCGGCCGCGAGGACGGGAAGCAGCTTCGGGGCGGGTGGCTCGACGGAGTCGTGGGCGGTTGCCGGTCGGGACGGGTTGGCCTTCATCGAGCTTCCCTCCTTGTGACGGGCACAGTCCTGTGCCCCCAACGTCGAGTGAAGCCGTCGAACGGATGAGCGTCAACGGGCGCGCAGTGGTGGGGCGCACGGAAGTCCGTGCGCCCGCACCACCCTTGCCACAGGTTTACTCACCCCTCGGGTGAGCCCGGACCGGCGGTCAGTCGACCGGCGCGGCCTCGGCGGCCTCGGTGGCGGCCACGAACTCGGCCACGTGCTCGCCCGTCACCAGGTACACCACGCGCTTGGCGACCGACACCGCGTGGTCCGCGAAGCGCTCGTAGTAGCGGCCGACCAGGGTGATGTCGACGGCGGTCTCTATGCCGTGGTGCCAGCGCTCGTCGATCAGGTGCGACAGCAGCTCGCGGTGCAGGGTGTCGATCGCGTCGTCGTCCTGCTCCATCTCCAGGGCCTTGTCGACGTCCTTGGTGGCGATGACCAGGCCGGCCTTGGCCACCAGGCGCTGGGCGAGCTGGCCCATCTCCAGGACGGTGGAGTGCAGGTCGCTCGGCACGGCGGTGTCGGGGTAGCGCATCCGCGCGACCTTGGCGACGTGCCGGGCGAGGTCGCCGCAGCGCTCCAGGTCGGCGCTCATCCGCAGCGAGGTGACGACGATGCGCAGGTCGGTGGCGACCGGCTGCTGGCGGGCGAGGAGGTCGATGGCCCGGTTCTCCAGCTCGTGGTGGAGCTCGTTGACCTTCTCGTCGGCGGCGATCACGCTCTCCGCCAGCGCCAGGTCCGCGTCGAGGAGGGCGGTGGTGGCCCGGCCCATCGCCGATCCGACCAGCCGGGCCATCTCGACCAGGCTGTCGCCGATCGCATCGAGTTCCTCGTGGTACGCGTCGCGCATGTTCTCTCCTCAGTAGCTGTGTCGGTGGCGGTGCCGACCGGCCGGCCCGTACGACCGCCGTTCCGGCGTCCGGGTGACCGCTGCTGGTGGCGCGCATCGTACGCGCACACCCGAGCCGATGGCCGCTGTTCGGCACACCGATCTCTCCCACACGGGCTGCCCGGCCAACTTTCCGCCGCCAGGGCGACGGTGCACGGCCGCTACGGTGAATCGACAGCTACCTGAAGGTGAATTCTCGGCAACGCGTGGTGGATGCCTTGACCCAGTGCATGGGGACTGCCCTGGTCGTGCGCTTACGCTGGCCACATGGACGTGAACGTGGCCGCCGCCGCTGCCTGTGCCATAGCCGGGCTCGGCGTCGGCCTCACCGCCTCCATCGCTTTCCGCTGGAGCGAGCGCGAGCAGGCCAGGGGCAGGTACAGCGCAACCGGCGGCAGGAACCCCGGCCGGTACCAGTCACTGGGCACCGGCAACCCCGAGCCGCCGCTGCCGCCCGGGGTCGACACCGTGCTCTCCGTGCTCCGCTCCTGCGCGATCGTGCTGGGCGAGGGCGACGAGGTGGTCAAGGCCAGCTCGGCGGCGTACGCGATGGGCCTGGTGCGCGGTGGCGCCGTCGCTGTGGACCAGATGCTCGGGCTGGCCCGCGCCACCCGCAGGGACGGCGAGATCCGCCAGGTCGAACTGGAGGTGCCCCGGCCGGGCGCGGCCCGCGCGGCGGAGCCGCTCGCGGTCTCCGTCCGGGTGGCCCCGCTGGGCTCCCGACTGGTGCTGGTGCTGGTCGAGGACCAGACCGAGCGGCGCCGCGTGGAAGCCGTCCGCCGGGACTTCGTGGCCAACGTCAGCCATGAGCTCAAGACCCCGGTCGGCGCCCTGTCGCTGCTCTCCGAGGCGGTCGTCGACGCGTCCGACGACCCGGAGGCGGTGCAGCGCTTCGCCGGCCGGATGCAGGTCGAGGCGGCCCGGCTGGCCAGCCTGGTGCAGGAGATCATCGACCTCTCCCGGGTCCAGGACGACCGGCTGATGGTCGACCCGGAGCCGGTCGCGGTGGACGAGCTGATCGCCGAGGCGATCGACCGCTGCCGCCAGCAGGCCGCCGCCAAGCAGATCCTGATCGCGGCGGGCGGCATCGCCGGCCTCTACCTGCACGGCAACCGCGGCCAGCTCGCCGCCGCGCTCGGCAACCTGGTCGAGAACGCCGTCAACTACAGCCCGCCCCGCACCCGGGTGGCCATCGCCACCCGCCGGATCTCCAGCGCCGCGGCGCTCGGGGAGGCGGACGGCGAGCTCATCGAGATCTCGGTCACCGACCAGGGCATCGGCATCTCCGAGAAGGACCGCGAGCGGGTCTTCGAGCGGTTCTACCGCGTCGACCCCGCCCGCTCCCGGGCGACCGGCGGCACCGGCCTGGGCCTGTCCATCGTCAAGCACGTCGCGGCCTCGCACGGCGGCACCGTCTCGGTGTGGAGCGTCGAGGGCCAGGGTTCGACCTTCACCGTCCGCCTGCCCGCCGGGCAGGCACCCACGGAGGACGAGCCCGACGACGCGTTCGACGACGAGTCCGACGCGTTCGACGGTCCCGTTGACACGCCGGACCGCGCGCCGGGCGGCGACCCCGCCGGGCCCGCCGCCGCACCCCGAACCCTCACCACGGCCCGTACGGACCGTCCGTTCCCCGCCGGGGAACGGAAACAACACCTGTCAGACACAACCCCTCAGCTTGCCCCGGAGGCCTGATCGTGACCCGAGTACTGGTGGTCGAGGACGAGGAGTCGTTCAGCGACGCCCTCTCGTACATGCTCCGCAAGGAGGGCTTCGAGGTGGCCGTCGCCGCCACCGGCCCCGACGCCCTGGAGCAGTTCGAACGCAACGGTGCCGACCTCGTCCTGCTCGACCTGATGCTGCCGGGCCTGCCCGGCACCGAGGTCTGCCGCCAGCTCCGGGTGCGCTCCAACGTCCCGGTGATCATGGTGACCGCCAAGGACAGCGAGATCGACAAGGTCGTCGGCCTGGAGATAGGCGCTGACGACTACGTCACCAAGCCGTACTCCACCCGCGAGCTGGTCGCGCGGATCCGCGCGGTGCTGCGCCGCCGCGGCGAGGACGGCGGCGCGGGCGACAACGGCGGCGGCCCGGGCGCCCTGGAGGCGGGCCCGGTCCGGATGGACGTGGACCGCCACGTGGTGACCGTGGACGGCGCCAAGGTCGACCTGCCGCTGAAGGAGTTCGACCTGCTGGAGATGCTGCTGCGCAACGCGGGCCGGGTGCTCACCCGGATGCAGCTGATCGACCGGGTGTGGGGCGCGGACTACGTCGGCGACACCAAGACCCTGGACGTCCATGTGAAGCGCCTGCGGGCCAAGATCGAGCCGGACCCGGGCGCGCCGCGCTACCTGGTCACCGTCCGCGGCCTGGGCTACAAGTTCGAGCCGTAAACCGTCCCGACCACGCGGAAGGCCCCCGCCGGCAGCAGCCGGAGGGGGCCTTCGCGTCGCTCCGGCGGGCCCTGGCGGGCCCGCCGGGGGCGGGGTGCGGTGTCAGTGCGCGGCCGGGACGGCCGGAGCGGTGGTGCCGGCCGGGACGGCGGCGCCGGTGGTCGGCGCCCCCGGGGTGGTGGCGCCGGTGGCCGGGGCGGTGGCGCCGGGGGTGGCGGTCTTGGCAGGGGTGGCGGTCGGCGACGGGGTCGGCCCGTAGCCGTTGTAGAGGCCGAGGTCCGGGTTCACGCCGGCCTGGGCCTCGACCTTCTGGCCGTCCTTGAAGGTGAAGACGGTCGGGGCGAAGCCGCCGACGTGGACGGTCGCGGAGGCGACGGTGGCGGACGGGTTGCCCTGACCGCCGATCGCGACCGCGCCGCCGGCCGGGACGACGATGCTGGACAGCGGAGCGCCGGCGGCGTCCGCGAAGGTGGCAGAGGCACCGCCGACGGTGACGGACTGGAGCTCGGCCGGGTTGTTCGCGGTGTTCGCGATGTTCACGACCACGCTGGCGGCACCGGTGTAGTCGCCCGCGGTGTTCTCCCCGGTGACGACCACGATGTTGTTCAGCCGGAGGTTGGTCCCGAGGGTCGCCGCAGCGTTGTCGGGCTTGATCTGCAAGGTATCCGGCGTGTTGCCGGCGGCGCAGGAGGACAGCGAGGCGATGGCGATGGCGGCGATGGCGGCGATGCTGCCGCGTCGAAGGCTGCGGCTCACGGCGGCGGCTTCTCCTAAGTCACGTGTCGGTAGGTCAGGTCTCAGATTATCGACCTCACTTATGCGCTCCTCACGGGGTGGCCCCCGTGTCGCACTCCCGGGGGCCGCCGGGGGGCCGTCCGGCGGCACGCTCGACGTGTCCAGGTCACTCGACGGACAAGGTTCGACCAAGATCGAATAACGATTCGGTCGCGACCCGAAAAGGGGTGAAAGCTCAAGATCCAATCATGGTTGCGGGGGTGTTGCGCAAGGGTTTCGTCCAACCCCGGAACCGCCTCCGACCTGCGGGAAGCCGCCCTCGAACATCGGTCGCAGCACGTCATGGGGGTCGTTGTCAAGCCCCGAGACCGGCCCTGACCTGCGAAAACGCCCTTCGAGTGTGCCGAGAAGCGTGTTATTCTGGAAAGCCACGGAAGGGGTCCTGTCACATGACGTTCAAGGTTGGCGACACGGTGGTCTACCCCCATCACGGGGCCGCGCTGATCGAGGCCATCGAAACCCGCCAGATCAAAGGTGTGGACAAGACCTACCTGGTGCTCAAGGTGCAGCAGGGAGACCTGACGCTCCGCGTGCCCGCCGAGAACGCGGAGTTCGTCGGTGTGCGCGATGTGGTCGGCCAGGAGGGTCTGGACCGGGTCTTCGAGGTGCTGCGGGCACCGTACACGGAAGAGCCGACCAACTGGTCCCGTCGCTACAAGGCGAACCTGGAGAAGCTCGCCTCGGGTGATGTCATCAAGGTCGCCGAGGTCGTTCGCGACCTCTGGCGCCGCGAGCGCGAGCGCGGCCTCTCGGCCGGCGAGAAGCGAATGCTCGCGAAGGCGCGCCAGATCCTCGTCAGCGAGCTCGCGCTGGCGGAGAACACCAACGAGGACAAGGCGGAGACGCTGCTCGACGAGGTCCTCGCCTCGTAGCGCGCGCCACCGCAGTGCGGTCGGGCTGCCGCCCAACGCTCACAGCGCCCGGTGCCGGCGCGCCGCTCCTCGGACGAACCGTCCGGGAGTGGTGCATTGGCACTTCGGGCGCTGAGGCATGTCCGGACCACGCCACCCGCCCTGGCCGGCCGAGGCCGGCAAGACCGTTTCGGCTCCCGCTGTTGCGGGGAGCTTGCGGAGCTGTGCGGCGGGCGGTGGACCGTGGTTCTTCGGAAGGGGCCCGGTGCGCCCGCCGGGCACGCCATGGCCATACCCACTTCGCCGAAGGAGTGAAACCTGAACGCGTCAGGAGCAGTCGCAGCAGCAGTGGTGCCCGCCGCCGGACGCGGTGAGCGGCTGGGGCCGGGAGCCCCGAAGGCCCTGCGGGAACTGGGGGGTGTGCCGCTCCTGGTGCACGCCGTCCGGGCCCTGGCCCGCAGCCGGGCGGTCGGCCTGGTCGTGGTCGCCGCGCCCGCCGACGGGGTGGCCGAGGTGGTCGCCCTGCTGGACAGCCACGGGCTGGACGACAAGGACATCCGGGTGGTGGCCGGCGGGGCGACCCGCCAGGAGTCGGTCCGGCTCGGCCTGGCCGCGATCCCGGACGAGGTCGGGATCGTGCTGGTGCACGACGCGGCCCGCCCGCTGGTCCCGGTCGAGGTGGTGGACGCCGTCGCGGCCGCCGTCCGGGCCGGGGCGCGGGCCGTGGTGCCCGCGGTGCCGCTGGCCGACACGGTGAAGCGGGTCGAGCCGAACCCGGGCGGTCCCGAGCCGGTGCTCGACACGCCCGAGCGCGCCACCCTGCGCGCGGTGCAGACCCCGCAGGGCTTCGAGCGCGCCACCCTGGTCGAGGTGCACGCCAAGGCGCTGGCCGAGGAGAGCGACGGCACCGCCGACGCGCCGCCGGTCACCGACGACGCCGGCCTGGTCGAGCGCTACGGCGGCCGGGTCGTCGTGGTGCCCGGCCACGAGGAGGCGTTCAAGGTCACCCGTCCACTGGACCTCGTGCTCGCCGAGGCCGTACTCGCCCGCAGGAGGGCCGCCGATGCCTACTGACCCGCAGACCGCCCCCGTGATCCCCCGGGTGGGGATCGGCACCGACGTGCACGCCTTCGAGGCCGGCCGCCCGCTCCGGGTGGCCGGGCTGGACTGGCCGGACGCCGGGGCCGGGCTCTCCGGGCACTCGGACGCCGACGTCGCCGCCCACGCCGCCTGCGACGCGCTGTTCTCGGCCGCCGGGATCGGCGACCTGGGCGCCCACTTCGGCACCGACCGCCCGGAGTGGGCCGGCGCGTCCGGGGTGAAGCTGCTCGGCGAGGCGGCCCGGCTGGTCCGCGAGGCGGGCTTCGAGATCGGCAACGTCGCCGTCCAGGTGATCGGCGTGCGGCCGAAGATCGGCAAGCGGCGGGACGAGGCGCAGGCGGCGCTGTCCGGGGCGGTCGGTGCCCCGGTGTCCGTCTCCGGCACCACCACCGACGGACTGGGCCTGACCGGCCGGGCCGAGGGGCTGGCCGCGATCGCCACCGCCCTGGTGTACGAACGGCGTTGAGCCGGTCGCGGTGAGCGGGCGGGAAGAAACCGCCCCTGACGGGTGTTCACCCGGCGTCCGCGGGGCCCGAGTCGCTACTGTTCGGCTCGGGCCCGTACGGGCTTCCGCTCGGGCCGAACCGCCGACGAGAAGAGGTAATCCGTGACCGCCCAGCTCTCCGACCGTGCCAAGGCGCTGCTCGACGACAAGAGCTTCGCCGTGGTCTCCACGATCCAGCCCGACGGCAGCCCCCAGTCCTCGGTGGTCTGGGTCAAGCGGGACGGCGACGACATCCTGTTCTCCACCGTCCAGGGCCGCCGCAAGCACCTCAACCTGGAGCGGGACCCGCGGGTCTCGATCCTCGTCAACCCGTCGGAGGACCCGTACGAGTACCTGGAGGCCCGCGGTGAGGTCTCGCTGACCACCGAGGGCGGCCGGGAGCTGATCGACGAGCTGGCCGCCAAGTACCGCGGCGTGGACAAGTACACCTGGGACGGTCCGGACGACGTCCGGGTGGTCGTCCGGCTCGCCCCGCGCAAGGTGCTCGGCAGCATCTGACCCCGCCCGCGGGCCACTGTTTCCCCGGGATCACGCCCCCGTTGTCCCGGGGAATGTGGCGGGGCACCCCCTGCTGCCCACTACGCTTGACGCTGTGAGCATTCGTCTGTACGACACCAGCACCCGCCAGGTACGCGACTTCGTCCCGCTTGTACCGGGTTGTGTCTCGATCTACCTGTGCGGCGCTACCGTCCAGTCGGCGCCACACATCGGGCACATCCGGTCGTACCTCAACTTCGACATCATGCAGCGGTGGTTCGCCTACCGCGGCTACCAGGTGACCTTCGCCCGGAACGTCACCGACATCGACGACAAGATCATCGCCAAGGAGCGCGAGCTCGGCACGCCGTGGTGGCAGATCGGCTACGAGAACGAGCGCGCCTTCAACGACGGCTACGACGCGCTCGGCTGCCTGCGGCCGACCGTCGAGCCGCGGGCCACCGGGCACATCCCCGAGATGATCGCGATGATGCAGGGCCTCATCGCCAGGGGCCACGCCTACGCGGCCGACGGGAACGTCTACTTCGACGTGCGGTCGTACCCCGACTACCTGGCGCTCTCCAACCAGAAGCTGGACGACCTGCGCCAGCCCGAGGGCGAGGGCGAGACCGGCAAGCGGGACCAGCGCGACTTCGCGATGTGGAAGGCCGCCAAGCCGGGCGAGCCGAGCTGGGAGACCCCGTGGGGCCCCGGCCGTCCGGGCTGGCACCTGGAGTGCTCGGCGATGGCCCACAAGTACCTGGGCGCGGCCTTCGACATCCACGGCGGCGGGCTGGACCTGATCTTCCCGCACCACGAGAACGAGATCGCCCAGTCCAAGGCCTACGGTGACGACTTCGCCAACTTCTGGGTGCACAACGCCTGGGTCACCATGGCCGGCGAGAAGATGAGCAAGTCGCTGGGCAACTCGGTGCTGGTCTCCGAGATGGTCCGGGCGTGGCGGCCGATCGTGCTCCGCTACTACCTGGCCGCCCCGCACTACCGCTCGATGATCGAGTACAGCGAGGAGTCGCTGCGCGAGGCCGAGGCCGGTTTCGGCCGGATCGAGGGCTTCATCCAGCGCGCCGTCGAGCGCTGCGGCACGGTCGACGCGGCGCCCGAGGTGCCGCCGGCCTTCGCCGAGGCGATGGACGACGACTTCGGCGTCCCGCAGGCGCTGGCCGTCGTGCACACCGCCGTCCGCCAGGGCAACAGCGCCCTGAACGCGGACGACAAGGAGAGCGTGGTGGCGCGACTGGCCGAGGTCCGTGCGATGCTCGGTGTACTGGGCCTCGACCCGCTCGACCCGCACTGGGCCGGGACGGAGCGCGGCGAGGACCTTCACGGCGTGGTCGACTCGCTGGTCCGCCTGGTCCTGGACCAGCGGCAGGCGGCGCGCGAGCGCAAGGACTTCGCCACCGCGGATGCCATCCGCGACCAGCTCGGCCTGGCCGGGCTGGCGATCGAGGACACCCCGTCCGGCCCGCGCTGGACGATCAACAGCCAGTAACCCCATCCGACGATCGGGGTGATGGGTGGGCCGTACCGGACCGGTGCGGCCCTCCCGCATGACGTACGCATGTCGTCGGCGGCCACCGGGCAGACCGGGGCGGTCGGGGCATGCCGGACAGACAGGAAGTACAGCCATGGCCGGCAACAGCCAGCGCAGGAACCGCCGCAACCCCGGATCGAAGAAGGGCGCGTCTGTCGGTACCGGCGGGCACAGCCGGAAGGCGCTCCAGGGCAAGGGTCCGACCCCGCCCGGTGCGGAGCGCAAGGGTCACCCCAAGCAGCGCGCCGCCAACGCCGCGATCAAGCGCGAGCGGGACGCCAAGGCCCGGGCCGGCATGCGCCGGGCCGGCGGCGGCGGTCGCGGCGGCCGCGGCGGCGCGGGCAGCGCCGAACTGGTCTTCGGCCGCAACTCGGTGGTCGAGGCCCTGCAGGGCGACGTGCCGGCCAACGCGCTGTACGTCCAGCAGTTCATCGACACCGACGACCGGGTCCGTGACGCCTTCCAGGCCGCCAACGACCGCGGCATCCCGCTGATGGAGGCCCCGCGGCCCCAGCTGGACCAGATGACCGGCGGGATGAACCACCAGGGCCTGGTGCTCCAGGTGCCGCCGTACGAGTACGCGCACCCCGAGGACCTCCTGGCGGATGCCGCCGACGCCGGCCAGGACGCGCTGATCATCGCGCTGGACGGCGTGACCGACTCGCGCAACCTGGGCGCCGTGGTCCGCTCCGCCGCCGCCTTCGGCGCGCACGGCGTGGTCATCCCCGAGCGCCGCGCGGCCGGCATGACCGCCGGTGCCTGGAAGACCTCCTCCGGCGCCGCGGCCCGACTGCCCGTCGCCCGGGCCACCAACATGACCCGCGCCCTGGAGGCCTACCAGAAGGCCGGCCTGATGGTGGTCGGCCTGGCCGCCGACGGCGAGGCCGAGATCGGCGACCTGGCGCTGCTGACCGGTCCGGTGGTGATCGTCGCGGGCAGCGAGGGCAAGGGCCTGTCCCGGCTGGTCTCGGAGACCTGCGACATGCGGGTCCGGATCCCGATGTCCGGCCTGACCGAGTCGCTGAACGCCGGTGTCGCGGCGGGCATCGTGCTGTACGAGGCCGCGCGGCTGCGCGCCAAGCGCTGAGTGCCGAGAGCTGAGCGCTGAGAGCTGAGCGCTTGGCGCTTGGCGCTTGGTGCCGAGCGCTTGGTGCTGAGCACGGCGGGGGTGCGGAGCGCAGGCGATCTTCCGAATTCCCCGCAATCCGAGTGGAAGGCGATCGGGCCCGATCGGGCCCGATCGCTTTTTTCATGATCACTTCAAGTGTGCGCCGGACATCCACCCGGCAGAGTGTCCTAAGCGGCCGTCACCCGGTTAGACGGGCGTGGACACCAGAACACTTCGGCGCCCCCTGTTCGGCAACGGCAGTTCCGGGATAGACGCGGGCCCCGCCCTCAACACCGTCAAGGTGGAGTCGGACCCTTCGCGGCTCAGCAGCACCCAGGCGAGCTTCCGGCTGCGGCTCGGCGCCCCGACGGCGCCGCTGATCGAGGCCCCGGCCGGACTGCTGTCCACCGGCGCCGCGTTCGGCGACCCGTACGCCAACCAGGGCCTGATCCGCCGTCCGCTGGTCACCCCGCAGGTCGTCGTGCCCGCCTCCGCCGTCCCGGCGCTGGCCGGGGCCGGGGCCGGCGGCGCGCCGCGCCGCAAGGGCCGGGTCACCGCCGTCACCTGGACCGGCCAGGCACCCCCCGGGGACCTCGCGGCCACCCAGCTGCTGGAAGCGGTGCGCCTCGGCGGCACCCCGGCCGGCGGCGTCCGCCTGGTCGAGCCGGACACCCGGGCGCTCCCCTCCCTCGCGGGCGCCCGGGCCGTCCCGCGCCAGCCCCGCGAGGGCGCCGGCACCGCCACCGACGCGGGAGTCGGCCCGGTCGGCGAACCGCACGGCTGGACCCCGAGCGGCGAGCTGCCCGAGGTCTCCGCCGCCGACGCCGCGGGCAAGCAGCCCTGGTACCCCGGCCGCCGGGTCGACCTCGGCCTGGTGCTGCTGCCGCTGCGCGCCGTCCTCGGCTCGCTCGCGGTCTACGCCGGGTTCAGCAAGCTCTGCGACCCGGTGTACTTCGACGGCGGCGAGCGCGGTTCGATGATGCGCTGGCTCTCCTCGCTGCACCCCTGGAGGGTCGCCGAGCCGCTGCTGGCCTTCGCCATGGCGCACCCGGTGGGCGCCGGCCTGGCGGTGTCGTTCACCCAGATCGTGGTCGGCGTGCTGACCGTCCTCGGCCTCTGGCAGCGGCTCGCCGCCGGCGCCGCGATGGCGCTCTCCGCCGCGCTGCTGTTCACCGTCAGCTGGCGGGCCGTCCCGGTCTACGACACCCCGGACCTGATCTTCCTCGCGGCGTGGAGCCCGCTGCTGATCGCCGGGGCGCCGTTCGCCTCGCTGGACGGGCGGCTCGGCCTGGAGGCCTGGCGCCGGTTCGGCGCGGACACCACCGGGGCACTGCGCCGCCGGGTGCTGCGCCGCGGCGCCGTGGTCACCACGGTCGTGGTCGGCCTGACCCTGCTGCTCGGCTCGATGCTCGGCGCCGCCGTCCGCACCGGCGCCCGGGCGCACCAGGCGCCGGACCGTCCGGCCACCGACTACGGCACCCCGGTCTGGCCGTCGGGCAGTCCGTCCGGCGCCCCCGGCGGTGGCAAGGGCACGTCCACCACGCCCCCGCCCGCCGCCCCGCGCCCGGCCACCCCGACGCCGAGCGCGACCACCCCGGCCACCACGCCGCCCGCCAAGCCCGCCACCCCGACGCCGAGCGGCAAGGGGCACTCGGGCAGGGCGGAGGCCGGGTCGGGCGCCTCCCCGGCCGCGCCCGCGCCGCCCACCGGCCCGGGCGGCACGGCACCCGCGTCGCGCAGCACCCCCGGTGCCGGCGGTGCGGGGCCGGGGTCCAAGTCCAGCCCGAGCTCCGGCGGGCTGCTCGGCGGGGTGCTGGGCAGTGCGCCGCTGGCCGACCTGTCCGGCGGCCGGGCGTCCCACCCGGGGGCGCCGACCGCGACCTGACGCCCGCAGTAACGGCGATCGGCCGGGTGCTCCGTGGGGGAGCACCCGGC